>CAURPS010000003.1:0-142509 GCA_963526965.1 uncultured Candidatus Saccharibacteria bacterium
CTAATATTAAACGGCGGATTGGCCAAGATATAATCAGCTTTCAGGTCGGGAAGCTGGTCATCCATCAGGGTATCACCGCGTTTGATATTCGCGTCAATGCCGCGAATTGCCATGTTCATTTTAGCAAGTCGCCAAGTGGTTTCGTTCAATTCCTGACCATACACCGCGATATCGCTAACGCGGCCTGCATGCTCCTCGACAAATTTCTCGCTCCAGACGAACATACCGCCACTACCGCAACATGGGTCATACACACGCCCGCTGTACGGCTCAAGCATTTCTACCAGTAGCTTCACGATGGAGCGCGGCGTGTAGAATTCACCACCATGCTTACCCTCACTGTCGGCAAACATACCCATAAAATATTCGTAGACTTGACCAAGTAAATCTTTGGAACTGGCAGTATCAAATGTGATATTGGTAAATAAATCGATCAGCTCACCTAGACGGCGTTTGTCCAGAGCTTCACGAGCATAATTTTTCGGCAACACACCCTTTAAGCTAGGGTTGTCGCGCTCAATCGCTTCCATAGCGCCGTCAACTAAGATACCAATTTCTGGCTGTTTGGCGCTCGCCACCAGGTGCTCCCAACGAGCCTCCTTGGGAATCCAAAAAACATTCTCCGCCAAGTACCAATCCCGATCTTCAGGATCATAATTCTCATCAACCGCCGCCTGATACCGCGCCGAAAACGCATCCGAAACGTATTTTAGAAAAATCAGTCCCAGCACCACATATTTATAATCCGACGAACTGATATTGCCCCGTAATTTATCCGCTGCAGCCCACAGCTGCCTTTCAAGATCCCTCATATTCATAAGGGAATTATAGCAGATTTATCCGGAATACTATTCCCCCACCCCACAGTCTGCTACAATAAAACCATGTCCGAGCCGCGCGGAGTGATTTATGTTATGACCAGTGCCATTGATGGCTTGGTCAAGATTGGTAAGACCAGCACCGATCGCTTCGAGGCACGTATGCAGTATCTCGAGTCCAACGGCTATTCTAATATCACTGGGCTGCAGCGACTGGTCGCCATTGAGGTAGATAATTACCACAAAAAGGAACAGCTCCTGCACGAAGTCTTTAGCAAGCACCGCATTGGCCGGAGCGAGTTCTTTGCGCTCGATGAGTATCTTATCCAGCGGCTGCTGCTCGCCCTTGATGGCACACAAATTTACCCCAAGCCAGCTCAATCCACCAGCAAAGCCGATACGTTCGAAGCCGTTACCACCGCGCACCAGCAAGACCAGCGCTTTAGCTTTTATAAAAAGGGTATCGACAAGGGCGCGAGCATCCACTTCATCAAAGACCCAGCCATCACCGCCATTGTAGCCGGCCCACGCGAAGTATCCTACGGCGGCAAAATCTGGCGCCTGTCTGCCCTCACCCGCCTGATCTACACCCAGCGCGGCGAAGTCAACAACTCCGGTGCATACCGCGGCGCTGACCACTGGATGTACGGTGGCGTGAAGCTAACGAAGTTGGTGGATAAGATAGAGAGCCAATGACGGACTCTCGTTGTTTCAGGTGTCGATCTTTGCTGAACTACACTCAATCCTGGCCACAGGGCGCTTAATGAGGTAAGCTCATCAATCGAGCTACCAAGCAAAAGATAATCAAGAAAATCTCTCTATTGACAGATTCGTTATTGTTTTAATATACTATGAATGAATATAAAAATTTATTCATTCAGAGTATTACAATATTACAATAAAGGAGATTACGAGCATTGGACAAGAAGCAAGCATTAAAAACAGCTGCCTATGACGTCTTTTCAAAAAAGGGCTATAAGGAGGCCGGGATCTCAGAAATCGCTAAACGTGCTGGCGTAGCAGTTGGTTCTTTTTATAACTACTACAACAATAAGGAGGCTATCTTCCTGGATGTGTACGTTGAGGAGAATAGCCGCGTTCGCCAGGCGATGATGGATGATATCGATTGGCAGCAGGACTTGGTTGAACTTGTGAGGCAGATTTTTGAACAGTCACGAAGCCTGGTTTCGTCCAATAAAATCCTGGCGGAATGGCATAACCCAGCCATCTCTCGCACGCTGCGCAGCCACTATTCTTCGGGCAAAGGCAAAGCCGCCAATACCTTTCATCAGTTTTTAGTCGAGACCTTTACTAGTCGTATGGTGGCAGAAGGACATTCAGAGGAAAAGATTCAGGATATTTTACAGGTTTATAATTTGTTTTACTACATGGATGTGCATATCACGGAAGGTGATTTTCCAGGTATCAGTAGGACGCTGGAAATACTTGCCACTAACTTTGTGAAAGGTATTTTACATAATGAAAAGGGGTAAAAAAATGGTTATCATCGTTATAGCTATTCTTGTGGTTATAGGCATTATTACTTGGGGCATCATCGCCTACTTAGGGAGAGGCCAAACGTTATCGGTCAAATCAATCGAAAACCCTAGCGGCGACCTCCACGTCATTCGCCTAGCAAAGCCTACTAATATGACGTGGAAGGCAGGCTCTTATGCCAAGATTACGCTACCCAGTACGGCATCTGGTGGTAAAAAGAATGACTATACGGGTGATCAGACAAGTCGTTGGCTCAGCATTGCCTCCAGCCCCGAGGATAATGAAATCGTCATAGTGACCCACAATAGCGGTAGCCCCTATAAAAAAGCTTTGACGAGTCTACCGGCAGGTAGTCAAGTCAAGATGAGTTGGCTAGACTCTTCTTTGTCAGTTACAGACAGCAATGAGCCATTGGTTTGTTTTGCATCTGATGTCGGTATCTCAGCAATGCAACCAATCGTCAGGCAGTGGGCTGGCAAGCACCCTATCGTTCTCTACCATTTAGACAAGGGAGTAACGGTTTTCGACAAGGAGCTCTCGGAATTAGCAAATAAAACAGCCAATGTCACCTATGAAACCAATGCCAGTCTTTCCCTGAGTCAAGAACGCTTTAAAAAGTCGATAGATACGTACGGCAAGAAAGCTCAGTATCTCTTAGCTGGACAGCCTGATGATGTAAAAGCGATGAAGAAAATCCTTCAAGACAACAAGATGTATGATAACGTCAAATCAAGTACTTTTCGGGGATTGAAGTAGTGACTATTATGCGCGTCGCACATAGCGCGCCAGTAGCACCCCGCCAGCAAGCAACGCCGCTGTCGTAAGGACAAATTGCCAGAGTGATACACCAGTGTCGGCTAAGAGGCCGTGGAATTGGCTTGGTTTGGCTAGCTGAGTGGGCTGGTTGGGTTTATTTGGATCGAGCGGATTTGTCGCCAGTGCCGCGCGGCACTCCGACCAAATCGCCTCTGGGTAGCTGGCCGCCAACACATACCACGCCGTCGATGCCACTGAGTTTGCATTAGTTAGTTCATTTGGCAGATCTGCCTTGGATGCGTACTGCCATGCACCATTGGGTCGCTGCGCTGGGTACGTGTCTGTCAAGATTGCCCGCGCCGTGGCCGTGTCTCCAGCGATAGTATGCGCCTGCGCTACGCCATACGTCCCTTCAAACCATACGGTTGGCACGTAATTACCTGTCAAATACGGTGTATAGCCTTTTGCCGCACCATCGGTTGTTTTGTAGATGGCAGTATGAGCGAGTGCTTGCTTAGCTTTGTCGTATTCGCCAATCGCATTAAGGAAAATTGAGCCCCAGCTTGTTGTATCAAGTGCCTTGCTGCTGTCGTTATATCCTTGGTTAAAGCGCCCTTCGGGTGTATTCCATAGTTTTGCCACCGTTGCTTTGGCAAGTTCATCCGCCTTCTGGGCATACTGCTTATCGCCCAGCACGCGAGCTGCCCGTTCGTATACATGCCACATGTCAGTGTTGTGCTCAGTAGCATGCCACGCAATATCCTTCTTGATGCCATTATCAATCTTCACCCCGCCACGAAATAGCCCAGCAGCATCACCAGTCGTCGTCTTCATCGTCTCAAGCCAACGGAAGGTATCAAGAATCATCTGGCGCACCCCTTGTTGGTCACCATACTTTTCCATATAGCGAATAAGCGCATACTGCACAAAGGCGATACCGCCAGTATAATAAATCGGCTGCTGAATCCCTGTATAGTCGAGCTGGTGTGCACTCGCTGGGAAGGCCCCCTTCTGCTCACCCGTCTTGACTTGGATTGCGCTTAGGCCATGCACGAGCTTATCTGCCATTGCCCGATCGTCCGCACCAATCGCCACAAGTAGCGCCAGCGACTGATCATACACATAGCTGTACGACTCACGCGGTGTACCATAGCCGTCTTGGCCCGGTGCATACTCATACGAGCGAATGAGCCCCGCCAGCTCTGGCTTGAAATACTCGGCAATGATAGTTTTAGTTGCTGTATCATAGAGGCGAATTAATTTATGCCCCTTACCTACTGCATCAAAGCTAAAAGTATTATCTGCCTGGGCTGGCTGCGTAGCTTGGAGGTATTCTTTATCAGATACCGCGTAGAGCTGCACCTCAAGATTCTTATACGTAACAGGTCGCGGCCAGCTCTCGCCAATTTGCTGCCCCGTCACTGTGTCGTATAGCCGGAAGTGCCACGACCCCGCAAACGCCGGATTAACAGGCGAGAGGTCAAGCGTCCATGTACCATCAGGCTGCACTGCTGCGGGTATAGCAGCTGGCTGCTCATATTCAGCATCACTGTAGAGATACGCCCGCACTTCACGTGGATTAGCCCCAGTTGGTGCTGTTCCTTTTACTGTGCCGCGGTAACCTTCGGCAGTATGTGCAGTATGAGGAACCGTGAGCGGTGTCGCACTTTCGGTTTGTCGTGGGTGCGCAAGCGTAAAGCGCCCGGTCACCTTTGCTTGATGGTCAAAGCCATAGGCTTGTGCTGGCGTAATGGTACTACCATCACCCTGATTGCGCTTAGGCTCCATCATCTGTTTGAGCCACGCCATCGCGCGAGCTGCTGGTGCTGAGTCAGTCGCTAGTGGCCGACGCACCGCTCTGAATAGCTGATCATTTGTACCACACAGCGACGTATTCGCCCGCACTGGCGGAGCTATCGCCAGCCCATAGAGTGCACCACACAGCAGCACGACGCTCAATCCCCATCGTTTCATTATTCCCCCTCCGAAATACTCTTATGCTTATATTTATAGCACACTTTAGCTATATCGCATATATGTCATAGCAATTTTATCCATAATTATGAGCCACCAACGCTATACACTATACTTTTGCCAGCTCAAGAGTACTCGTGTATCACCATCAACCTCATCTGTGATATATCAAATCATTATTTCTCCGCTTGAAGCTTACTTCAACTCATTACTCCCTACAGTATCAATTTGCCTCATCAGCAATCTTGTATTAGGCTAGAAGGAGGCAGGGTTGGCACCTTGCATACCAATATCGTTAAAGCCGCACGAGGAGTACTCCATGGCACAAAATTTTACGATTAGCGGTAACAAACTCAAAGGCTACCAAGCAGTCGCCGACGGCACTGGCCGCGTCCACTTTGTGGGCACCACCCAGGAGGAAGTCATCGACCAAACCAGGCGCTACATGCGCCAGCACGGTGGTGGCGAGCTCAGAATCCAGCGCGCCGACGGTACAGCCCAGTATCGCGATGCCGATACCGTCCCGCCTAAGAATGATCCCTTCCCACCGCAAGGATAGCACTCATCCTCACAATACCTCTGCTCTTGGCAGAGGTATTGTTATGTCAGAAGAATATAATAATTACTTGAGGAGTGTATCCGGCACACCAAGCATCCGCGCCAGCGCATACTGGAGCAAAAAGCTAAAGGACGCCACGCCAGCACAAAACACTGCAACGATCCGTACCACATGCTGCGACAATGGTGCCGCACCCGGCCAGATCATTAGGACGATCACTGGCACGACACAAGCCAGCGCCTTAATGCCTGCCGTAATGCGCGCGTTGAGGATGGTGCGTTGCTTCTTGCTCACTGGCTGGTGGGTTTTTGCTGCCAGGGGTGCAACTGCTTTCGTTGTCTTTTTTACTACGCGCTCGCCTGTTTTAGCTATATTGCGCGGTAACATGACTAGCATATAGAGACCGCACCCAATCATAACAATGGTAATGATCGCCACGAGTGCAATCGCTATTGGCTGCGGCAAGTCCGCTCCTGAGGGCATACCCTGTGGAAGCGTGATCTCTGGCTGGTCGTGCGGCTCCGGTATAACCCAAAGCGCCTTATCTCGCGTGATGTATGGGTAGAGCAATTGCATGGCACACCACACCCACAGCAGCAAACAAAAGAGATACCCCACCGACGCGCAGAAATGCGTCACCAAAAGCGCAAACCGCCGCGGCTGTGGCTGCTTGGGCTGCTCCTTCGACTTTGCTGGCTGAGAAGACTGCACTACCATAACTACTGGTCATTATACACGACAGCACAAACCGATGCTATGGTGTGCAATTTTACCACTGTTCTTTTAATTAACCGACAATGATCGCTGGCAACCCATTTGTTACTATAGTTATAAAGTTCATCTTTAGCAAAGCAGATGAAAAGCGACTTGGATCAATCGGTCCTTCGACAAGTGGGAGGAATAGTGCGAAAATCATCAATCACACTTTGTGCAGTTGCAAAATCTGAAAATTCATACGGATCCATTACCGCTATCTCAGCTGGGGTAACTGTATCGGGATGCCGCGTTCTGTATTCTGTGGCAGGGTAATCATATTTAAAGATTCTAGCTGCAAAGCTCATCCCAGTCTTCTCTTCACGGTGCTCTTGTTCGCACTAAGTATTGTGTACCTATCAAAAATAATCTGACTACACAAGCCAGATCACAATTACTTACAAAACATGGTCGGGGTGACTGGACTCAAACCAGCGACCTCGCGGACCCAAACCGCGCGCGCTATCAACTGCGCCACACCCCGATACGTTTTATATCACACGGGCGACCATTCTTTGCCGGAGCAAAATATGGTCGGGGTGACTGGATTTGAACCAGCGACCTCACCGTCCCGAACGGTGCGCGCTACCAAGCTGCGCCACACCCCGCGATACAAGACTTTGCCATCATACCACACAATATAGCAACTTGTCTACTGTTCTTACCGTCAAAGCCAATGCCGCCCGCAAGCACAAGACCACCCTGCGGCGTTCACCCAAGTAACGCAAACGCAATACATGTAAGCGCACCAACTTGTATGCTATAAAACGTGTGCGATATGTATTACGTTATGCCTTGGGTGGTACAATATCTGCTTTAAGCACATCACACGCAGTAGGATATGCTATGCCGGGCTCAAATGTGTAGACAAGTAATTGGCCAAAGGGCATCTCTACTGTGCCCATATCTTCCTCTGGGATTCGGTCAAGGTACTTCATAAGCGCACGAATTGTGTTGCCATGCGCCACAATCAATACGGTCTCGCCTGCCTGGAGCCGTGGCAGGATCTCTGACTCAAAATACGGAATCGAGCGCTCATACACATCCTTGAGTGTCTCACCACCGGGTACAGGGTAATCCCAGCCGCGCCGAATACCATTAAAGGCCTTCTCGCCAATCTCTTCTTTGACTTCCCATTTGTTCTTGCCAGTTAGGTCACCATAGTCACGCTCGTTAAGCTCAGACGCGTGCACCACCGCAGCATCACTTGAGCGGATTGGGTTATCTGCACCTTCCATCAACGCATCAAGTGTCTCATGTGTCCGTTTGAGCGCCGAAGTATATACCGCGTCGATGGTGCGACCACGCAAGAACTCGCCGAGTTGACGTGTATCGCTCTTACCTTTCTCGGTGAGACTTACGTCCGTCCAGCCTGTCCATTTACCTTGTAAATTCCATTCGCTTTCGCCGTGCCGGCTGATGATAAGTGTTCCTGTCATGTCTCCATTATACGGCACTATTGGCGTGAGTGCTATACACCTACCTACTAAGAGAGTAATGCAAGAACTGTGTAATCGCTCAAGATTCAAAAAGCCCCCGGAAGGGGGCTGCGACAACGGGGTTTTCATTTTCGTTTTTTGGGTATATCGGGTACTTACAGTGAGTAGTTATTTAGCGAACGAAATCGCCTTGGTACACTGATCCATCGGTGCGAGACAACAGCCAGTAGCGATATACTGCTCCCTCTGGTGCTGCCTCAAGGCTGACACAGCCGGTCTCGCCTGCGCCAAGGATTTGGCCATAGCTCGGGCCGTTGCCTTGGGTTGGCGCCACTGTAAAGGCTGTCGTGCCAGGTGTGCCATCGGGGTAGTTTGCATCAGAAACGCAAAACAGTTTCGTCCCATCGTAGTATTGGACAACGGACGTACCGTTGTCATTGGCTGTCGGCCCGAAACTCTCTGCCGACGCTGGTGCTGTATTAAACAGCAAAGATCCCGCCGCCATTGAGCCAACTGCCAATACGCTAAGGATACCTACCTTTTTGAATGTCATGGGAATAGCCCTCCTTACTGTGTAGGTGCGAAACGAAGAACACAGGGTTGCTGCAACCCTCCGCTTCATTAACCGTTGCCGTAATTATATTGTACCATGTGTGCTAGCAAATACAATGCTTGAATCTACAAAATGACCTTTTGTCAATATCCTTGTCTGGCATGAAAATTTTCGCAGTTGGTTCATGCTATTTTAACGGTAATAGCGACTAATTTTCATTCGATGGTATACTAGAAGACATGAACAACTACTCTATCCAAACCATAAAAGCACGACAAATCTTAGACAGCCGCGGCAACCCCACCGTCGAAGCGGACGTCATCCTTGCTGATGGCACGCTGGGCCGAGCGGCTGTCCCGAGCGGAGCAAGTACCGGTGCGGGCGAAGCACTGGAGCTACGCGATGGTGGCAACCAGTGGACTGGCAAAGGAGTGAGCCAAGCAGTTACCCACGTCAACGATATTATTGCCCCAGCATTGGTGGGTCACGATGCGAGCGACCAGCAAGCGATTGATAATGCAATGCTTGCCCTTGATGGAACAGATAACAAGTCTAAGCTCGGTGCTAATGCCATCCTCAGTGTTAGCCTGGCTACTGCCAAGGCTGTTGCTAATGCCAAGCAGCAACCACTCTGGCGCTACATTGCCGAGCAAACTGGCAGCACACCAAGCCTTCCCCTGCCAATGATGAATGTTCTTAACGGTGGTGCGCACGCCGCCTTTGCGACCGATATCCAAGAGTTTATGATCATCTGCAAGGGTGCGACAACCTTTGCAGATACGCTCCGCATGGGCACCGAAATCTTCCACGCTCTTGCCAAAGTCCTCAAAGCACACGACTACCCCACCACTGTCGGCGACGAAGGTGGCTATGCACCACGCGTCCGCCAGGGTAACCGCGAGCCACTCGCCTTGCTGAGCGAAGCGATTACCAATGCTGGCTATACCGTTGGCACAGACGTCGTCTTTGCAATGGATGCTGCCTCAAGTGAGTTCTACCATGACGGCCGTTATGAGTTGAAGTGTGAAGGCAAGAGCCTGACCAGCAGCGAGATGATCGACTGGCTGGCTGCCCTTGTCGACGAATTCCCAATTGTGAGCATCGAAGATGGCCTGGCCGAGGGCGACTGGGCTGGCTGGCAGCAGCTCCGCCAGCGCCTCGGTGACCGCGTCCAGCTGGTGGGCGATGACCTACTCGTCACTAATACAAGCCTCATCCAGCAAGCGATCGACCAAGACGCGGCCAATGCACTCCTCGTCAAGCCGAACCAAATCGGCTCTCTCAGCGAGACAATCCAGGCCGTGCAACTTGCCCAGAATGCTGGCTGGCGCACCGTGATGAGTCACCGCTCTGGCGAGACTGAGGATACCACAATCAGCCACTTGGCAGTTGGCCTGGGCTGTGGGCAGATCAAGACCGGCTCGCTCTCGCGCACCGACCGCGTAGCGAAGTACAACGAGCTGCTCCGCATTGCCGAGGCAGACGAGAGTCTTACTCTCGCGCAACCATTTAAGCAATAGTAGCCTGGGCCCACCACACGGCACTACTTTATGCTACCCACCCTTGCTTTGGGTGGGTGGCTTTTTTTAGAATGCATCTCTAGGATCATCTTTTCAGTATCTGGTTATTCACTCATTGCTCATTTCTTCAGATCGTTACAAGAGACAACACCCCGCACTTGACCCTACTGCCAGATTGTCATTAGCTTCCATACTACATCGAGTAGATCTGTGGGTGAAGAAATCTAAGGAATTTAGCACTTAGTTTTAGATATCTTTATCCATCCCGCTCTCTAGTAGAATCACACACCATACTCGTTGATACCATGACGGTCATGCTATTGGCGTGCTGCTGCTCGTGCCGTATAATAGACAGAAATGAGGAGTTATTATGCTAGCAATGAATAAAGCAAAGCGGCAGCCATCTGCGCCGCGTCGTTCGCGTATGCGCATGCCACGCATTTCGATACCAAACTGGATATTCGGTACTATCGCAGTCCTCTTTTTGTTAGTGGGAGGGTATCTACTCCTGCTCACTACTTCACCGATCATTGCACCGCACTTCACCAAGCCAATCACTGTAGCAACACTCGCCAAGCCTGAAGCCAAAGATAATCGTATTATCATCCCCAAGATCGGCGTTAACATTCCGTACGGCACTAATGGCAAACTCGCCCTCGATCGTGGTGCGTGGTGGCGCTACCCAGACCACGGCAACCCTGAGAAGGGTGGTAACTTCGTTGTGGCAGCCCACCGCTTTAGTATCCAGCCAACGCCTGGCGGCACAGTAGAAAAATCACCATTCTTTCATATCGACAAGCTCGCCCTGGGTGACCAGATCCTCGCCGATTACCAAGGCAAACGCTACAACTACAAAATCACCAAGAAATTTGACGTCAAACCAACCAGTGTTGAGATCGAAGCCCCAACAGAAGACGCTCGCCTGACGCTCTACAGCTGCGACTTAGGTGGCGCCAAAACTGGCCGAGTCGTCATCGTTGCCGAGAAGCAGGGTGAGGTTGTATCGTAGCATCGGTGTTTTGCACGCTACAAGATCATTCTTAAATAAAGCAAATTCCTATATCGCTCACACGATAACCTCCGCTATTAATGATCTTATTCGGGCGGCAACTCTTTTTGCCTTTGCAGTCATCTTGGTCTTATGTGCTATCCTATATTTTTGCGGACTCCAAAAGTCATTTCTCCTCTCTTCTTCCTTCTTGGCCGCTTGTCACAGAATAAAAGCTTCTCATTATATCCTAACTCTAATCCTATCTCAACTATAGAATGGGGGCGTCTCGTCCACACCAACCCTTTTGTAGTGTTGAGTTTATAGACCTAAGGCTATCACTTTTTTGCATCTATTCATACTCCTGCCTTCATGCAAGAAGCGTATAAGCACCTACTAAGCTGATGGTCAAGCCTGGAGCTGAAGGATAATTAACTCTCAGGCGATTTGAAAGACGTATACCCCTCATTAGCCACACAACGTCACGAAATGGGGATATACTTGAGCTCATGTGCGCATTCACGCTTCGAACTACACACCCACACGGCAAAAAACCGGCCAATTTACTTGACCGGGTTTTGTCTGCAATAAGTTGAGTCGTTAGACTCTATTTGGCGAATTCTATCGCTCGTGTCTCGCGGATTACGTTAACTTTGATTGTACCAGGGTACTGCATGGTGCTCTCAATCTTGGTGGCGATATCGCGTGCGAGCTTGATGGCACTCAGATCATCCACTACTTCTGGCCGAACAATGACGCGTACTTCGCGCCCAGCACTAATTGCATAGGCTTTGTCGATACCACGGAAGCTGGTCGCAACATTCTCGAGGTCGCGCATTCGCTCGACGAAATTCTCGGCGCTCATGTTGCGCGCACCAGGCCGAGCAGCACTGGCTGCATCGCATACTCGCACAACAATTGCCTCAGGTGTTGTAGCTTCAATATCATCGTGATGAGCCTCAATGGCGTGGCAAATTGCCTCGCTCAAGCCTGCCTTGCGAGCTAGTTCCGCCCCAATATGGTGGTGCTTGCCTTCCATCTTGTGTGTGACCGCCTTACCCATGTCGTGGAGTAGCGTGGCGATCTTCACGGTGCGTACATCTGCCCCAATCTCTGCTGCGATTAGCCCCGCAATCTGGGCCATCTCAGTGCTGTGCTTCAAGACGTTTTGACCATAGCTCGTCCGGAACTTCAGCTCACCCACAAGGTGGAGCAGCTCCTTTGGAATACCAGCTACGCCAATCTCACGCGCCGCATCTTCACCAGCTCGCACGACTTCTTTGTCAATCTGCTTATTTGCCTTGGCCACGACCTCTTCGATGCGACCAGGGTGGATCCGCCCATCCTTCATGAGCATCTCGAGGCTCAGGCGTGCCACTTGGCGTCGTACTGGATCAAAGCTACTAAGGACAATCATCCCTGGCGTGTCATCCACTAAGATGTCAACACCAGTAGCTCGCTGCAGCGCCTGGATATTGCGCCCTTCTTTACCAATGATGCGACCCTTCATATCGTCGTCGGGCAGCTTGATGGCCGTCACTGTGCGCTCGGCCGTCACTTCGCTACTCATGCGCTCCATCGCTGTCACGAGGATCATCTGGGCCTTCTCCTCGGCATCGTCCATCGCTTCGCGCTGTAATTTATCAACCAAGCCAGTCAGGTCTTGGCGGATGTCGCGCTCAGTCATGTGCATCAGCTTGCTGGCGGCGTCTTGCTTGGTGAGGCCAGCGATTTTCTCGAGCTTGGCCTGCTGCCGGCCCCGAATTTCGCGGATCTCATTCTTCAGCTCATCGACCTCTGTCTCGCTCTTGCGGAGCTTCTCACTGCGGCGATCGAGCTCGTCGAGTTTGCGATCGAGGCTTGCCTCGCGCTCGAGCAAACGATTCTCTGTCTTTTGCATGGCGCGGCGGCGCTCGTTCTCGATCCGTAGCGCCTCGTCCTTGGCCTTGAGGACGATATCGCCCGCCTGCTGTTTGGCCTGAGCCAATTCTTTGTCAATTGTCCGCTGACCATTGGTAGTTTGCTGGCGATCGTAGGCGTACTTGCCACCAAAACCAAGCGCCACGCCAATCGCCGCGAAGAGTACTTCTATCATGGTATTCCTTTCTCCGGATATGTGTTGTTCTTATTACATCAGACTTACGTCAGCCCACACCGGTGTTATCAAACATTAAAACTATCTACAGACTAGTATATTGTATCGCGTTTTGGCCAATTTGCGCAACTGGCAATATAAAGGTCTATCTATTTACAGAGGTAACGATTTATTACCCTTATGCTTCATACTAGCTACTTCTTTGGCTGGGTAATGTGTGCAGCTGCGCCGTACTGAGGCAAGACAATGTTATCATCCTCACCATGTGCTAGCCGCTTAAGGCAGGTAGCGCGCCAATCATCACCCGTCGCACCAACGATCGGGATATGCTGCTCGTGCGCAAGTGTATTAAGCACCGTCAGACCAATCCGTAGCCCCGTAAAGCTCCCTGGCCCGGGCAACACCCCAATGCCAGTGACATCCGCCAGTGTCTTGCCATGTTCGGCCAGGCGATCGCGCAGATACATCAGCATATCACGCGCCAGTGTGCGGCCAGCTGGCCACTTATAACTCGTCTGAGCACCAGCGTCATCTACCAGTGTTAGCTCTACGACCATCCCCGCGCTATTCCACAAAATAATCACGCCGACACCTCCTGGAGAAGCTGGGTTGACACGGTGCCACCCGCCTCAATATCGAGCTGGCGGGCTGTTTCGCTCTGTGCAGTGATGGTGATCGTTAGGTGGTCGGGTGGAACGACATCCGCTACAGCCTGAGCCCACTCGATGATAGTCACTGTGCGAGGCTCAGCAATCGCCTCAGCCAGCTCAAGCTGCATCACCCCTGCATCGCCCAAACGATAAAAATCATAATGCGCAAGCTGGATATCATCGCGCCCATGATACAGCCGACTAATCGTAAAGGTTGGGCTCTGGATATCATCGGTAATGGCGAGGCCATGCGCAACCCCCTTAACAAGCGTCGTCTTGCCCGCGCCAATATCCCCCACTAACACAATCACCTCACCACCGCGCAATGCCTGGCCGAGGCGCTGCCCAAGTTGTAATGTATCAGCAAGTGATTGACAGATAACACGCATACTGGCTCTAGTATAGCACAGCCTTACCTCTGCTAACACGAATATTGCGCTATCCTCTAGCCAGCATAAGCATAATGAGCTACAATTAAGCGTAAGTACTATGCATATATCTGATTCTACTATCGTCAAACTCCTCGAGCGCAGTGGCGCTGCGACCAGCCAGCAACTCCAACCACTGGTGAGTGAGGCTGCGTCGTCTAATTTGCGGCTGCAAGATATTGTCTTGCAAAATAACCTCATCGACGAGCGCACCCTCACTAAGCTCTATGCCACCTACGCCGACATCCCCTATATCGAGCTTGACCCCCGCGATATCCCTTCCGATATCCTCATGCGCATCCCCGAGCGGATTGCCCGCCAGTATAATGCCGTCATCTTCAAGATCGACCCTGATGGGCTGATCCACTTAGCAATGGATGACCCAGACGATGTGCAGGCCGTCAACTTCATCGAGAAGGAGATCGGCACAAATACCCGTATCTATATTGCGCCACGCAGCAATATCTTGGAGTGCCTTGAGGGGTACCGCGGCGATGTGACGCAGGAGCTCAAGGAAGTGATCGACATCCAGCGCGAGGATGATGGCTCCAACCAAAAAGTGACCGAAGCAGAGGTAGCGGAAGACTCACCAATCGCCCAGACGGTTAATCTGTTACTAGAGTATGCCATCCGCAGCAACGCCAGCGATATCCACATCGAGCCTCGCGAGCAATTTGTGCAAGTACGTTACCGGATTGATGGTGTCCTTAAAGAAGTAAATCGCCTACCCAAGAATGTGCTCGGTGCGCTCGTAAGCCGCATTAAGATCCTCTCCAACCTTAAGATAGACGAACGCCGCATCCCACAGGACGGTCGCTTTAAGATCAAAGTCGCAGGCAAGCAGTATGCCCTGCGCGTCAGCACGCTACCCATCGCTGATGGTGAGAAGGTGGTGATGCGTATCCTCGACGAATCAAACCAAGCAGTGACGCTCGAGCAGCTCGGCTACTGGGGGCATTCACTAGCCGTTATTAATCAAGCACTGACCGAGCCCAATGGGATGATCCTCGTAACGGGGCCAACGGGGAGCGGCAAGTCTACCTCGCTCTTCTCCGTCCTGTCGATGCTTAACACGCCCGAGGTCAATATCTCAACCATTGAAGATCCGGTGGAGTATAAGATCCCCGGCGTCAACCAAACCCAAACCAACAGCAAAGCCGGCATGACCTTTGCCAGTGGCCTGCGTGCCCTACTGCGCCAAGACCCAAACATTATCATGGTGGGCGAGATCCGCGATGGCGAGACAGCTAACCTTGGCGTCCAGGCTGCCCTAACCGGCCACTTGGTATTTAGTACACTCCACACCAACAACGCCGCTACTTGTTTGCCGCGCCTACTCGATATGGGGATCGAGCCCTTCCTTATCGCCAGTACCGTTAAGGCCGTGGTGGGCCAGCGCCTGGTGCGCCGTCTCTGTATGAACTGCCGCCAGAGCTATGAACCCGACCAAACAGAAGTCGCGGAAATCGTCCGCCTCTTCCACCTTGCGCCGGGCCAAAATTTCTATTACATCCACCAACTTGAAGCCCAGGCTATCGTCCAAAAGGTCGGTGGTGAGACACCCTGGGGCACGACGGACACCACCATTGCCGCGCTCTGGCGGCCAAACCCAAATGG
This sequence comes from uncultured Candidatus Saccharibacteria bacterium, assembly GCA_963526965.1. Lineage (GTDB taxonomy): Bacteria > Patescibacteriota > Saccharimonadia > Saccharimonadales > Saccharimonadaceae > Saccharimonas. The sequence continues at coordinate 15,648 of CAURPS010000003.1, forward strand.
CTGCGATGAATGCAATCACACCGGCTTCAAGGGCCGGGTGGGTATCTACGAAGTCCTCGGCACTTCGCGCGAAATCCAAAAGATGATCATCGGCGGCAACACCAGCAACGAAATCCAAGACCAAGCCGTCGCCGAAGGGATGACCACTATGCTCACCGATGGATTAATAAAAGCAATCCGCGGCAACACCACTGTAGAAGAAGTGCTCCGCGTCACAAAGGAATAACATGCCACAATTTCGCTACATCGCCATCACGAACAAAAACGACTCCATCAATGGAACGATCGACGCTCCCGATCGTGCTAGCGCCCTAGCCAGCCTGAGCCGTCAAGGTCTGCGACCAATTAGTGCTGAAGAGATTAAGCCAAAGCGCGCCAGCTTTGCTCTCTTTGGTGGTAATAAGGTCAAGAGTGAAGATTTGGTGATGTTTACCCGCCAGCTTAGCGCTATGGTGTCGGCCGGTGTGCCGCTGCTGCGCGCCATGGGCTCGCTACACGACCATACTAGCAGCAAAGCCCTCCAAATGGTGACGGGCGACCTGCTGCGCGATGTCGAAGGTGGTATGGCACTCGCCGACGCACTCGAAAAGCACCCAGAAACCTTCAACACCGTTTTTATCAACATGGTGCGCGCAGGTGAGGCAGCTGGTATTCTTGATGACATCCTCAAGCGCCTGGCTATGCAACAAGAAAAAAACGCCAGTATGCGCAAAAAAATCAAAAGCGCCATGACATACCCCACCGTGCTCATCGTTATCACCATTGCCGCATTTTTTGGCTTGATGGTCTTTGTTATTCCGCAAATCGGCAGCATCGTGCGTGGCCTCGGTGGGCCGGACGCCAAGCTACCCGCCATTACCGAGTTTATGCTCGGGCTGAGTGCATTTATCATCCAGTATGGGATCTTTATCATTGCTGCGCTCGGTGCAGGGATATACTTCTTCCGCCGCTATATCAAGACACCAGCAGGCAAGCTCTGGCTCCACACCATCATTCTCAAGATACCCAAGATCAATGATATCATTACCAAGATCGCCGTTGCTCGCTTTGCCCGCACCTTTTCGGCGTTGATGGGGTCGGGGGTAGCAGTGCTCGAATCACTCCGCGTGACTGCCCGGGCAGTGGGCAACAAAGTCTACGAAAATGCCCTCAATGATGCTGCTGAGCAAGTCAAAAATGGGCGCAACCTCTCGAGCATCATCGAGAAGAACCCCCTCTTCCCACCCATCGTGGCGCAAATGCTTTCCGTTGGCGAAGAGACCGGCCAGACCGACACCGTGCTTGTAAAGGTGGCGGATTATTATGAGGAGGAAGTGGACGTCGCGATCGATGGCATCAGCTCCATCATTGAGCCCGTCATGATCGTCATCATGGGCGGCATGGTCGGGCTCATTGCCGCCTCGGTGATGTTGCCAATCTCGAATATGGCAAATCAGATTAAGTAAGGCTGGATTCCCTATTCTCCGTCAGTGTTTCAACCACGCATTAGCTCTTTATCTGATAGCGTGATCTGCCACTGGCCAGCGACCTGTCTTTTTTGCCATTATCACACCACGAACAACAGTCTACCGATCCATGACAATCCTCATCAAAACGCTAGCGTTTATCATATCGCTTATGCTATAATGACGGAAACGAACGTATCATGGCAAAGTTATTTTATCGCGACAAACCAATCATCGGTCTCGACATTAGCCAGACAGGCATCAAAATCATGTCGATCGACCCCAAGCGCTGGCTCGTGCTAGGCTATGGTTCGCTCGACCTCGACCCCAAGGAAGTCCAAACGTCCCTCGACAACCCTGATGACTCCTACCTGGCTGAGCGCCTCAGCTCGCTCATCAACGAGCATCTGATTGGCAACCTCGGTAGCGACCACGTGGTGATTGGTGTACCGACCAGTCGCACCTACTCGCGCACTTTCATGATCCCAGCCAAAGAAGCAGCGCACCTCGATGGCGCTATCCAGGTGGAGGTCGACCAGTATATCCCCTTGCCGCTCGATTCACTTTACGTTGACTATGAAGTGATCGAGCACACCAAAGAGCAGCTCAACGTCGTGATGTCGGCCGTGCCTAAGCAGCTGGTCGACGCTTGTTTGCAAGCAGCCGAAGCGGTGGGACTCGTGCCAGTGGTTGTTGAGCCCAATATCAACGCTATTGCGCGCGTGCTCGACAGTGCTGATGCTGGCAACCTTCTCACACTCGTCGTCGATATTGGCCCAGCGAGTACCGATATCGCTGTGCTAGATAAAAGCGCCGTCCGCCTTACTGGTGGGGTGGCAATTGGCGGTAATACCTTCACCATCGATATCTCGAAGCATCTCAACATCACGCTCGAGAATGCCCACCAGCTCAAAGTGCTCAATGGCCTCTCGCCTGGGCCACGCCAAGCTGGCATCACCGAGGCACTCAAACCAAGCCTCAAACGCATCAGCACCGAGATTCGCAAGGTGATCCGCTATTATAACGACCGAATTGGTGATGAGCGCAAGATCGAGCAAATCGTCATCGTCGGTGGTGGTAGCAATGTACCAGGCATGGGCGACTTCTTCACCAACGACCTCGTCATGCCAGTGCGCGTCGTCAATCCATGGCAAAAGCTCGACTTTGGCAAGCTCCAGCAGCCCCAAAAGCAGTTTCGGCCTCGGTATATCAGTGTTGCAGGCTTAGCCAGCCTTAGTAGTGGGGAGATTTGGAAATGATTAATCTATTGCCACCAGCGTATAAAAAGCAGCTCGCTGCGAGCCGCACCAACACCTTGCTACGCCGCTATGTCGTGCTACTCTTTGTCTTGGTCTTTGTCGTTTTGGCTGAAATCGGCGGTGTGTACTTCTTCATCGCAACCGAGCGTGGCCGCAACGAAGCCGCCGTAGAGCGCAACCACAACAAAACTGCCGAATACGCCACCGTCAAGCGTGAAGCCACTGAATTCAAGGCCAACCTCACTACTGCCAAAGCCATCCTCGACCAACAGGTATCGTACACCCGCCTCATCAAGCTCATTGCCGACCGCCTCCCACCCAACGTCATTATTGAGCAGCTCAGCATCGACCCGACCACCTTTGGTACGCCCACCACACTAAGCATCCGCGCCAAAGGCTACAACGATGCCATTGCTCTGCGCAACCGCCTCAACGACTCTGCCATCTTCTCTAGTGTCAGCTTCCAATCCATCACTCTGCAGGAAAAAGACGCCGGTAGCTACCCCTACACCTCAACCTACAGTGTCACATTCAAGAAAGGAATCGGCCAACAATGAGCAAAAAATTCACGCTAACGGCGACAAACCTCCGGATTATCCTCGCCGTGTCGCTGGTAGTCATTACTGCAATTGGGGCTGGCGGTTTTGCCCTGGCCTACAACTGGCTTGATGGCTTTGCGGCCGATGCCAGCACCGTTGCCTCGCAAGCTGCCGCCAGTGAGTCTGAGCTGCAAGAGCTCTCCCAGACCGAAAAGATGCTCAAAACGCAGCATCATGCCGTCGAGCGCGCCTCCAAGATCGCCGCCGAGAGCAAAAGCTACCAATATCAAGATCAGATTATCAACGACCTTAACGACTTTGCCCGCAAAGCCGGCATTACCATCTCAGACATCACCTTTGCTGACGACAATGCCAAGGGCGGCTCATCGAGTAGTTCGTCGAGTAGCAACAAGACAGGCACATCCCTTCCTGCGATTGCTGGGCTCAAAGCCACAACCGCCTCTGTCACCGTCAAGAACCCCGTCGAGTATCGCAAGCTTCTCACCTTCATGTACTTGGTGGAGCAAAGCCTGACGAAGATGCGCATCGCCAATGTCGACCTCTCGCGCAGCACCGCTCAAGGCCAGGCACCCGATAGCATCACTAGCAACACATTAACCATCGAGGTATATCTCCGATCATGAACAGCGATCTCTCACTCGCCGCGCTTGGGCGCGCCAGTAGTAAATTTCTTCACCGCTACCACATTATTCTCTTCGTCATTATCGCCTTTGGCGGCCTAGCGGTTACTACCTTCTTGCTCAATACCACCATCTCCAAAGCGTCAGAGGCTGCACCACCCCAGCCTACCAATGGCATCGACCAAACCACCATCAAAAAAATCGAGCAACTCAAAACCGCCAGCGAGTCCGACCAAAGCGCTAGCCAGCTACCAATTAGCTCGCGTAACCCATTTGTCGAGTAATATTTTGCGCGGCCACTAGTGGAGCTTTTTGCGGCGCAATGCTATACTACACATATGATACTGCTCGGATCTGCACTCACTAACTACCCCGTGATGAGCTTACAAATGGGTGGCAAAGTTGGCAGCCTTACCCAGCCGCTTGTCGATCCAGCCACTCTAGCTATCGTTGCCTACACTGTGGACGGCTCATTTGCGAACGACACAACCATGCTGCTCCGCCTAGCTGATGTACGTGAGATGAGCGAACTTGGTATGATCATCGACTCCGTCGACGAGCTCATCACCCCCACCGACGTCATCAAGATCCAGCGCCTCTACGAGCTCAAGTTTCACCTCTTGGGCATGACTGTTCAAGACAAGCGCGGGCGACGCCTCGGTAAGATTAGCGACTATACGATCGAGACGGGTAATTTTGTCATCCAGCAGCTCATCGTCCGACGCTCGTGGCTCCACCGCCTCAATGATGCTGAGCTGGTTATCCATCGGTCGCAAATTATCGAGATCAATAACGATGCTATCATCGTCCAGTCGCAGGCTGAGACCAAAAAACCCGAGCAAAAGGCCACCCAACCAGCCATGAGTAGTGGCGAATACGTCAACCCCTTCCGCAAGCCATCGCAAGCCCGGGAGTCGATTAAGAGCGACGAGCGTCGCTAACATCGATCAGTATTCATCACCCGCCAAAGCGGCTCGTATATCATCATAGGCAAAGCCTTGGCGCAAAAGATACGCGATAAGCTTTTGCTCGTCTGGGTAGCGGGGGCGTTTTTTGGCAATTACCTTCGCTAGCTCGTTTTCATCAGTCCGCCTCGACTGCGCTAATGCTTGGTTTATCACGTCCGGTGCAACGCCCTTAGCACGTAGCTCTGCCTCCAGCTTGCGGCGCGACGCACCCTTACTCTGGTGGCGATTCTCCACCCACCACTGAGCAAATGCCTCATCATCGATATGACCACGCTCCTCAAGGCGCGCAAACACCCGTTGCACAACCGCTAGGGAAGCACCAGGCTTCTCAACCAGCGTGCCAGTTTTGCGTTGTTTATACTTGCGTGGCAGTGTTTTGCGCTGGAGATAGTCGCGGATTTCGCGCGCACTGTGCGGCCGCATCAGAGTGTACTCAAGCGCCCGCGCGTAGAGCTTACCAAACTCCCCCTCGCGGCGCAGCTCAGTCAGCTCGGCCTCAGTCAGCATTCGCCCCACCTTCACGCCACAATCCACCACCTGCGCCACATCAAGGCTAAAATCATACCCACCATCGATGAATATATTCACCCGATCAGCATTCCGCACCTGCGCCGTGAGCGCAGTAATGGTGTAGGTTTTTTCTGCTGGCATATATTTATTATACTGAGTGCAGCGTGCTATGTCACTCGATCGCGAAAATATACAAATTCAATGATCACTCAAAATCTATTATAGTGACTTGTCTGCGATATGGTTTGTGATGATTTGGAGGAGTTCTGGGAACTTCTTCCACTTATTCTCATTTGCACTCTCGTGGGGGATGAAGTGCCCTTTGTCAGTATACTCATGGTATTCACATTGGAGACTTTGCGCTATATGACGTGGCTGATAGATTGGTATCCATGGATCATCAGACGATGCAAGCAATACGATGAACTGTTGATTGCTGCGAATCTTCTCCCACTGCCATGGTGCATCATAATATCCAGAGATCCTTTCATCTGGATCATCGAGATCGGTGTAGCAAGCACCAATCAGAAAACTACCTCGAACCCGATACTTCTCTGCATATCGCATCGCTGCAACCGCCCCCGAGCTATGCCCAATTAAAACAACGTCTTCGTCCACATTAAGCTCGTCACGGAGGTACGGCAGCCAGACTGAAGCTTTCGCTTCATAATTGTCAGGAAAAGTCGGGCTCAAGACCATATGTCCTCGCGCCTCTAGCTCTGCTTTGAGCCACGGCTTCCACACATCATCACCAACACCGCCTCCGTTACCATGAATCATTACAATTTTCATTTATTCTTCTCCTCTCTTAAACAAATCTCTACCAGCCCTGGAAACGCTCGCGTCTGCATCGCACTGAAGGTAAAGTGGCCATAGTCGACAAATCGATGGTAGCGTAGCTGGGGTAGCTCACGACGAAGCTTTGCCGTGGAGCTTTGTAGGTGTGGGTAGTCATTAGTAGAGTAGAGCACATCAATGCCGTGCACTGCTTTGCGGTCTATCTGGCGGTCGAGCGCAAAGCGAAAGAAATCTCCTGCCTCTCCCTCAACATCCAGCCACGGTGCCACCAGTACGACCCGGCCAACACGGCAATTTCCCTCACTCAGCCAGCGAAGCAAAAAACCTCCACCACAGCTATGGCCCACTAGCAGCGTACGCTCATCCACTGGCAGATGGGCAAACTCTTGGCACCATGCCTCGTAGCGTGGCTCGTATGGGCGAGGCATCTCGGGTGTTTGCGTTAATATCCCACGTATCAAGAATTGTTGCTGAAGCCAAGGTAACCAATGTGAGTTGCTTGTACTATCAACCGTAGGGTTATGATATTTGTCAAAGCTTCGTCGTCCATGGAGGATGATTGCCTGGGTAAACGGAGTGTCGTTTCTGTAGTGGTTTTCGATATCCATGCTTTATTTTTGCTCCTCTGGTGTAGACTCTAGACTCGTTGCCTTGGTCTTTGGTCTCTACCCCTATTTTATGACTCGCGCGATATTCGTCCTAGTTCTTCCATTAATAGTGCAAAATAGAGTGGCCGATGCGGCACAAGCATCGCATCTTCTGGCTGCTCGATCATCTGACGGAATGTGTCATACGGCACCCAGCGTAGTGCCGCTGCTTCACCATCAACCATATCGAGTGGCTCATCGTGATATTCATAAGTATAAACAAAGTGAAACTCGCTATATGCTGATTTGCGCTTTGGTAAACTTCCAATAAACTTCACTCGAGAAGTATCAAGCGTCATACCAATCTCTTCTTGAGCCTCACGCAGTGCCGCATCGAGTGGTGTCTCGCCAAGGCTCACGTGCCCCGCTGCCGAAATATCCCAATAGCCTGGCCAGTTTTTGACCTGATCAGCCCGGCGCTGGATCAGCACATCACACCCACCATTACTGTTACGCCGCCACAACCAAACATGCGCTGCCGCGACAATAGTATCCTTGGTCAAATCTTTGCGGGTAAGGCCTTCGCCCTGTTTTGGCACTCCATTTGGGCGATAACTCTGCCATAGATCATTATGTATCACTTACTCCTGTGTGTTGTTCTTTATATCAGTTACTACTTTTCGCATGTGCTGCACTAGGCGAGTCAGCTGAGCTGACGATTTTCCACCCACCACCGCGCAAACGCTTCGTCATTAACATATGCTTTCTGCTGGAGCTTACGCAGCACTCGCGACGCCACCCGCTCTGAATAGACCACAGGATTGTTCATACCAGTTTGCCTCTTACGAAGCGCTGGCTGAGTTTTTCGCCATAGATAATCCCTAACTTCCTTAACTGAATGTGGCCGTCGCAAGCAATATTCAAGCGCCCGCATATATAGCTTGCCAAACTGGCTCTCTTCCTGCAGCTCTTCCAGCTCCCCATCACTCAATTCGCGACCAACCTTAAGATTTAAGTCAGTCACCTGGGCGATGTCCAAACTGAAGCTGTATACGCCATCAATACTGACATTCACTCGATTATTGTTGCGCGCCTGAAGAGAGATGTCAGTGATTTTCATAAAAATATTATAACGCGAAAACAGTGAGCTCGCTACTGGCAGAGGCTACTCGACTACCTCGACCACCTTGCCATGCACGCCGTTGTAGCAAGCAGCAGCACGCGGCTCGGTGATGACCGGTAGTTGCCCTGGAATAGCGCTCGTATTAACGTCGTCAAGCGTACCGGCCTCGACGCAACCAAGCGTGATGTGCGGGCGGAAGCCATCGACATCCAGCCCCGGATGAATACCATCCAGAGCCGCGAGTAATTGCTGGCGCGCCTCAACCATCCATGCAGTTTTCTGCGTGCGCAGCTCCACCCAAACACAGTTGCCCGCTTTATCTGGCAGGAAATTAACTCCATCAAGCACCAACTTATCGAGGACGGGTAGCGCCGCAGCGGCTGCTTTGAGACGTGGCATATCCCGCTCAGTCACGTTAATCAATGTCACGTGTGGGATAAACTCACCAAAGTCAAGGTTCATTGTTTCTGACAACTCGCGAAGATACGCGTTTTGCTCATCATCAAAGACCAGACTGACTGACGCCATATGTTTTTCGACTGGATATGCAGTATCTGCTGCGCGCATTAGTTTTCTACTTCTTTTACTTTGTCACGTACCTTCTGGTCAATTTCCGCCAGAACCTCAGGGTTTTCTTTCAGATACAATTTAGTTTTGTCGCGACCCTGACCGATGGTCTCGCCGTTATATTTGTAAAAGGCACCAGATTTTTCAACAATGCCATGCTGTACTGCTAGGTCGAGAATATCCCCTGTCTTGGAGATGCCTTCGTTGTACATGATATCAAACTCGGCAACGCGGAAGGGCGGCGCAATCTTGTTCTTTACCACCTTTACCTTGGTGCGATTGCCGCGAATGTCATCACCCACTTTGATCTGCCCAATCCGGCGGATATCCACCCGCTGCGAGGCATAGAACTTCAGCGCATTACCACCGGTCGTTGTCTCAGGATTACCAAACATCACGCCGATCTTCATACGGATCTGGTTGATGAAAATGACGGTTGCTTTGCTCTTGTTGATAATCCCCGTTAGTTTGCGCAGTGCTTGGCTCATCAAGCGAGCCTGGAGACCCATATGCGAGTCACCCATATCGCCATCAATCTCAGCCTGAGGTGTTAGTGCTGCCACTGAGTCTACGACAATAAGGTCAACGGCGTTCGACCGCACCAGCGTCTCCGTAATCTCCAACGCTTGCTCACCATTATCTGGCTGCGACACCAAAAGGTTGTCTGTATCGACGCCAAGCTTCTTAGCATAGCTCGGGTCGAGCGCATGCTCGGCATCAACAAAGGCCGCCGTGCCACCCTGTTTCTGAATCTCCGCAATAGCATGCAACGTGAGTGTCGTCTTACCGCTACTCTCTGGCCCATAAATCTCGATAATGCGCCCCTTAGGGTAGCCACCGCCCAGCGCAAGATCGAGGCTCAGCGAGCCAGACGGAATCACTGCTACATCTGCCTGATGGAATTCACCAAGCTTCATAATGGCACCATCGCCAAATTGTTTTGTAATCTGATCCATCGCGAGGCCAAGCGCTTTGAGCTTGCCGTCGTCTGTGGTTTGTGTCGTATTCGATTTTTTGGTCATACGTCCCCTCTCCTTCAAGAATTTATTATACCAGAATCTCTTGCCGTTGTCCGCGTGGAGATTGATTTATAGTAACAATACCTCGACTATCACCGATTTATTTTTATAATCTCCAACTTCTCACTGACCGATCAATATAGAGTGCTGGGCAGCAACAGACCTATCTAAGGAGATTTTTTCGTGGTAGACATGCTATAATAACACCATGAAGGCACGTAAAGGATTTACCGTTATTGAGCTCATCGTTGTGATCGCTCTCCTTGCAACGGGCAGCTGGCTCTTTTTCAGCGAGAAAATCGCGACCGAAGCGACGCAGCGTGACAATCAGCGCAAAACTGCCATTAACGCAATGTACTATAGCCTAGAAGAAGTGTATTTTGAGAAGAATAACCACTACCCCAACACGATCGATAGCAAGACACTGCGCTCGGTTGACCCATCGCTCTTTACCGATCCAAATGGCCACAAGCTTGGCAGCGCCCAGTCTAGCTACCACTACAGTGGCACCGACTGCACCACCGACAACCAGTGTAAAGGCTACAAACTCACTGCCAACTTAGAGCGGGAGGCAGACTACACCAAGACCAACCGCAATAATACCTAAATCTCTATTATATAGATATACGAAAAACACCAAGCTTTGTCTGCTCGGTGTTTTTTATCATCAACGTCTGCTAGTATTAGTCATTTGCCACTGGCCGGCCGTTCTTGAAGTCCTCTACTGCGTTATTAAGCGTCGCGATTTCTTGCTTGGGGTTGGCTACGAACGAGAAGCGATAGGTTGTTTCGTCGCCCTCCGTACTGAGGCGGATGGAGCCATAATTAAACATTGCTTGGAGGACACCACGCTGGTTGTAGCTGGCATCTTCGATATTCATCAGGCTGACCGTTTGCTCGGTGTGTGAAAAAATACTGGTCTGGATCTCTTGGATAACACTCTCATTTGTTAGATAAAACATATTGCGCGTATAAACCCAGACCGACACATAGCCACCAAGAATAAAGGCCAAGATGAGCGCCATACACAGCAACATAAATGACCCAGAAGCAGAAGCTGGCAGGTGCAGAAGGTCAAAAATATAGTCGTAATTAAACATCAGTGCCAAGACAATGCTCGTCATCAAGGTCGACATAACAATCGCTGGCAGCATACCGATTGGGTGGCGACGCACCACACTAATGATGTATTCTTGCTCACTCAGGTTGAGATTCGGGAAGGCCATGACTGATTCATCATGGCGGCGGCGCACCTCTGATGACATCCGTGGCAGGTTCGCTTCTGGGCGCGGCGCATGGTAGTGGGGAGCGCCTTCTTTGCCGCTCACATCATAGAGTGTGCTGCTCGCGCGTGGTGCCGTGGGCGGCTCGGCGTAGAGTGGGTTACCATCGACATCATAGGCGACGGGCCGTGGTGGATCATTGCGTTGCAATCGTTGTGAATTCATGGGTATATTGTAGCATATCTTGGACTCATCACCTCACGCCTCTTACTCCATTGCGCGGCCAAGATGCTGTCGTGCTCGTGGTGTCACCCGCCGGCCTCGCGGCGTTCGCTCAATAAAGCCAATTTGCAGGAGATATGGCTCATAGAAGTCTTCGATCGTCGTTGTCTCATCACCTGTCAGAGCAGCAATTGTCGTCAGACCAACCGGACTATCACCATAGGTATCGAGCATCGAGAGTAGCAGGTTACGGTCAGCTGGGTCGAGGCCAAGCTCGTCAACTTCAAGCAAAGTTAGCGCCTGTGTTGTCGTTGCTACATCAATAATACCATCGCCGTTTACATCCGCGTAGTCACGCACCCGCTTGAGCAAGCGGTTAGCAATCCGTGGTGTGAGGCGTGCCCTCGTGGAGAGTAATTGCGACGCTTCTGGCTTGATGTGCGTCTCGAGGATAGTCGCTGCCCGCGTGATAATCTGCGCAATCTCCTCTGGAGTGTAAAACTCCAAACGATAGATATGCCCAAATCGGTCGCGCAGTGGCGCTGCAAGACTCCCCGTCCGTGTCGTCGCGCCAATCACCGTAAAGCGTGGTAGGTCGAGCCGGACACTGCGGGCCGCTGGCCCTTTGCCAATGACAATATCGAGCTTAAAATCCTCCATCGCCGAGTATAAGATCTCTTCCACAGCTCGCCCCAAGCGGTGGATTTCATCGATAAACAACACGTCGCCATCGTTGAGGTTGGTCAAGATCGATGCTAAATCACCCGCTTTCTCGATCGCTGGGCCACTGGTGACTCGCAAGGCAGCTCCCATCTCGTTGGCAATCACCGCCGCCATCGTCGTCTTGCCAAGGCCAGGTGGGCCATAGAGCAAGACATGGTCGATCGGCTCGCCACGCTTCTTGGCTGCCGCAATTGCCAACTGCAAATTCTTCTTCAGTCGTTCCTGCCCCACATACTCCGCAAAGCGCTGTGGCCGCAGCGTCACCTCAATGCGCTGCTCCTCGCTATCATCCGCGTGGCTACTGGTATCAACAATTCGTTCTATCGCCATAGGTTTATTATAGCATTGGTGATGCATGATGAATTATCTATGCAGTTCTTTTACGGAAATACAAAGCATCTTATATTACTTCCGCTGTTGCCTCAAGTGTGGTAAGTTCTCTTGCACTGCAAGGACAATCTTACCAAATAGCTCCTCACTCACGCGGTGCTCACCATTCTCTAGATGTCGTGGCCATTTTGGGTCAGGAAATTCCTCCCCCGCAAAGTGTGTACCGTTAGCATAGCGTGGGTAGAGGTGCCAGTGCACATGGGTCGACTGCCCAGCTTTGACGGCATTGTTCATCAAGCATTCCCAGTTGCACACGTCTGCACCAAAGGCCTGAGTAATTGCGCGCTCCATGCTGCGGATCACCTCGTGGAGTTCGCGCCAGTCAGTCTCATCGAGCTCACCAAGCGACGATTTATGTTCACGCAGCGTCACAAACCCTTTGCCAAGATACAGCTGATTACGATCGAGCACCACATTCCATCGATCAGTTTGCATGACCACCGCCGGGTCATCAATTGTTTGCTCTGCCACAAATGGGCAAATGTCACAGTTTTTCATTTTTATCACCTCCTTCTCTTGCTCTATTGTAGAGGAGAAGATGCTGCTTGTCATTACTGATTATTCTGTCGCTCAAGCCATGGGTTGCTCATTTCCATAATGCGCTTACGGTGAGATTCAAGAGTATCCAATCGTTTTTTGATTTCGTCCTCAGCAATACCAAGTGATTGAAAGTCATTCCTCAATGACTCCTTATATTTTGACAAGAAATCTTCCTCAAGCTGCTGGAAGCCTTTCCACGACATCTTTGGGTGCTCCTCGTGATGGAATGCCTCAGCACCGCGCCAGAATGTCTCCCAATCAGCTGTCATATAGGCCATATCAGCGTGATGGAGTAGCTTCGCCTCGGGTGTATCACGTTGCTTGAGTGCGGGTGTCATAATTGTACCTCTAATAGCCCGATCAAGAAAAGCAATGTCGTGATTAGTCAGATCAATCTTATTGCTTTTGATATCTTCCTTCATGAGTGCTATCGCATACTCTTCCTTCGTCGGATATGCCCGAGCCGCCTTATCATCAAAACCAGCATCATGCCAGGCCGCCGCTAAGATAAGGAGGTCTTTTTGCCATGGAGTGATCACACGCGGATAGCTATCACTGGGCAAAAGCTCCACAAGCTCGCCAACTGCCTCCATCACATCTTTCATGTGCCCAGGGTAGTGGTAAGGTAGCTCAGGATAGCGCTTACTAGCTCGATTTACTGACCCTTCAAAGGCTTTTGTATAGTGCTCCTTTGACTGGCTAATCGATTCAGGTGCACTATCAACCTGAGAGTTAGGGAATTTATCAAACATAGATGTTCTATTATATGGATAAATCTATCAGTTGTCAACAGAGGTGCCTACACACCTCAGCTGTGCGTATTATAACCGACGAACTTTTTTGCCAGTCGGCTTGCCAATTCCACGTAGGTGCGGCACTGTTGTGGCTACAACAACGCCAGCCGCTATACCGCCTGCGAGGCGCGTTCGCCCTGGATTACCATGTGCCGCTACAATGGCAAGCGTCGCCGTAGCGATATTAGCAGCTCGTTTGTAGCGCCCACCCTTGGTCACTTCACCAGTTTTTGCCAGGTGGTAGGCATTGGCTGCGCCAGTTGCTGCCTGCCCAAGGGCAACAGCAGCAATCCCCGCTCGCGCCTCAGGATAGCGCTTGCCTAGCTCATACATCACACGTACCACAGCGGCTGTATCCACCACACCGTCAGTCACACGGCGCAGTGGCGTATCGTCAAGAATTTGCCCATCAGCGACATCAGCTGCCATAAAAGCTGCAAGTGAGAGCCCAATCGGCCTACCGTCACGCGCCTGCCGGGCAATATATTCTACGCCACCATAGCGCAGAGCCGTCAGTCCCACACTCGCCATTTCTCTTAGGCGAGATATGTGCTGCACATCAGGTTTCTCCGAATTTTTCTGTTCAGGATTTTTCACACCATGTGCTAGTATCTCATATTTTTTGCGTTATTCCTAATCAATGATCAAGGTCAGCAATAATTTCATCTACCGAGTCACACAAGCGAATCGAGGGATGGAAATAAAAGATTGTTGCATGTTTGCGTTGACCTAACAGATAAATTCGTGGTGAGCCAGTAGTAGTATTGAGTGCAAGCGCTCCACCCAGCTCAACATACATACCTTTGCCTGCTTTTTCATTATCGGTACAGATAACGTAGACGTCACTCTCAGTCACACCATTCATGTCATTTGTAGCACGGCGTGCTGACTCTGCTGCTTGATCAAACTTCGTCTGCTGACCAACCAACATCTTACTGCCGCCTTCGTTGCGCGTCCAATCATGAGTAATCTCATGACCAGCCGCCACCAACGCTGCCTGCACTCGTTGCACTATAGGAATATCACCAATCTGTCCTGACACAAATACTTTTGCCATCCCGTCTCCTCTTTTTATATTGTTACTGCTTCAAAGCCATCGTCACTCGCTGAGCTGTGGGTAAGCTTGTATCGACATGAGCAAGTGCTTTGGTGGCATCTGCCAACGTATAGCCCAGCGCAACCAACGCTTCGAGCGCTTCGTCGTTTGTATCAAGCTCTGCCTGCACAGGCGCGTCGTGAGTAGCATAGTACGTCGGCACGCCCACCTTATCTCGCAGGTCTACCACCACACGCTCAGCAGTCTTTTTGCCCACCCCACTGGCTTTTTGGATAAAGGCCGCATCGGCATTGGCTAGGGCATTACGCACCTGCTCAGCCTCACCAAGGCTGAGAATGGCCAGCGCCGCCTTGGGACCCACACCCTGCACAGTAATGAGCAACTCAAACAGTTTCTTGGCCGCCCGTGACGAAAAGCCAAACAACTCCTGAGCTTGCTCTCGGATATGGTGGTATGTATAGAGCTTGACTACCTCACCAAGCTGCATCGCATCATAATCATGCGCTGCGACCGCTATCTCATAGCCAACCCCTTGCACATCAATGATGACACTACCTGCAAACTTCTCATCAACTTGGCCAGCAATATGAGCAATCATCCGCGCCTCCTCGAAGTACTAAAAGTTAGTCCTGAAGAAGTTGTTGTTATTGCCACCAGTATTATTCTGACTATTCTGCCCAGAGCTATCATCGTCGCTCGTACCACCAGAACCAGAACTATCACCACTCGTACCACCGGTGTTACCACTGTTTCCGGTATTATTGCGGCGACGAGTATTACCGTTGATAGTTGAGCTATTATCGCTGTCGTCGCTTGTGTTACCAGAGCTTCCACTGCTGCTTGATCGACAACTCGCGATGTTCTTTGAGTACCGGCTGCTATCAAAGTCCTTCTCATCGATAGTAATGATGCGCTTTCGTTCAACGTCACAGACGCGGATTTGCTGTTTCGTCGTGGAGCAGTCTGAACTGTTCTTTGAGTACTTCGTGCTGTCGAAGTCATCTTCGTAGATAGACTCCATCTTTTTATCGCTGAGATTACAGACTTCGATCTTGGTGCGCACAACATTACATTGCTTGGTTGGCAGGGCGCCAGTCAAGAAGTATTCTTTGTACGTCCCTTTGGCATTCTCAGTAGTAGCCAGGCCACCGTCGCTCGTACAGACCGAGCGCTGCACAACACCACTTGGTACAGGGAATTGGGCGTTCGACTGGCCCGCCAAAAGCTTTGCCATTGTGTTGCGCCAGATTGGCCCTGCCATGTCTGAGCCACCATTTTTCATTGGTGTATTATCATTGTTGCCAACCCAAACGCCAACGGCATACTCTGGGTTATAGCCAATCGTCCAAGCATCTTTGTTGTCATTCGTCGTTCCTGTCTTGACAGCCGCAGTGTGGCCAGGCACCGTGAGGGTTGAGCCAAACACGCTCGCTCGTGCCGAATTATCGGACAAAATATTTGAGATCAAGTAGGCACCGCCTTCGCTAATTGCCCGCTTGCTTGTTGCGTTGGGCCAGCTAACTTTCTTGTTGTATTTGTCATTAACCTGCTCGATGAGCCCCAGTTCAAATTGCTGCCCTTGGTTGCCAAATGCTGCGTAGGCATTAGTCATTTGCGTTAATGATGCCTCACCCGAGCCAAGTGCGAGAGACAAGCCATTCTTCTCACCTGTTGCTTGAGTAATCGACGAGATACCAAGATTGTTAGCCGTTTGAACCGACTTACTAATACCAAACTTCTTCATGATCTCCACGCTCGGGATATTGAGCGACCAGCTAATTGCTCGACGCGTCGTCACACTCCCGTGCCAACGTTTGTCAGCATTGAGCGGCTGGTAGCCACCGCCAAAGTCCGTTGGCTTATCTTGGAAAATTGTCGCTGGTGTAATAACCCCCTCGGCTAGTGCCCCTGCATAGTAAATCGGCTTGAAGCTACTGCCTGGCTGGCGTGGCGTTGTGGCCATATTGACATTACCCCACTGTGGGTTGTTGTAGTCGGCACTACCCACTAGTGCGCGCACCCGACCTGTCTTGACGTCTATCACAACACCGCTCGCATTCGTCCCACCACGGTTGTTGAGGTATGGAATCTGCTTGGAGACGTTATCGATTAGCATCTGCTGCGTATCCATATTAAGCGTCGTCTTCACCTGATAGCCCGAGCGCATTAACTTATCATACGCATTTTTATCGTCCGCACTGTATAGTTTCTGTTTGAGCTGGTTTATAACCATCTGCGCAAAGTGTGGCGCAATCGACTTAACGGTATTTGCCGTCGATGCATACGAGAGCTGCTGCGCATACGCTGCGTCTTTTTGTTCACTGGTGATAGCACCCACCTCGACCATACGGCCGAGCACTGTCTTTTGACGCTGCTTAGCCTTTTCTGGACTACCGCTAATTGGCGAGTAAGCAGTTGGGGCTGGTAGCACACCAACGAGCATAGCGCTCTCGGCTAGCGTGAGATCCTTCGGTGCTTTACCAAAGTAAATCTTGGCCGCCTCTTCAATGCCAAATGAGTCTTCGCCATAGTACACGGAGTTGAGATACATCTCGAGGATCTGGTCCTTGGTATAGTTCTGTTCGATCGCGAGCGCTACGAACAGCTCCTGATATTTACGCATAAAGGTCTGTTCACTTGTGAGGACGGTGTTCTTGGCGAGCTGCTGCGTAATGGTTGAGCCACCACCATGGCGCTGGAAGGCTGCCCGGAAGATACCGATTAGACTAAACCCAGGGTGTTTATAGAAGTCTTTATCCTCACTGGCCAGTAGCGCATTTTTCATACTGTCTGAGATGTCAGCTAGTTTCACCATATTGCGGTGCTGGGCTCGCCCCACACTATAGAGTGGCTTGTTGTTGACATCATTGAGGACGATGCCAGTATTATTGCGGTTCATCAGCCGCTCTTGGTCAGAAATATCACGTGCATAATATAGGTATGTCAAGATCGGCACAATCAGCAAAAACAGCAAAAACGGCGTCAGGATTACCATCGCCTTCTTCTTTTTGCTCATATTCCAAAACCACAAGAAATGCTTATGCTCGCGTCTTCGACGCGGTGGCTTCGACTGGCGAACCTCTCCAAAGTTGGCATATCTGCCCATCCGGGCTGGTTGTTGTCTTCCTCGAGGTAGTTGCATAATTTAATTATACCATCGTTCTGGCGCAATGTACTGAAAACACTAATCTTAGCGCTTTTCTCTCCCTCGTCTCTGATATAGCACACACTCTTGTTACAGTTAGAGAGCCGCTCTTATAGCTTATTTCTCACCTGACACAGATACAGAAGTACTTCCCAACCAGTTAGCTCTGTCGCGTCATAAATGCTGCCATAATCGCTGCCGCGAGGGCGTCTGCACAGTCGTCTGGCTTGGGTACCGTCTGAAGGCCTAGTTGGAGCCGCACCATCTCTTGCACTTGCTTTTTATCTGCTTTGCCATAGCCAGTAATTGTCTGTTTGATCTGGAGTGGTGTGTATTCCTCAATCCGCAGCCCCGCCCGCTGGCCAGTCAGCAGCGCTACGCCACGCGCCTCAGCTACGCTCATAGCAGTGGTAATATTGCGGGCAAAAAAGAGCTTCTCGATCGCCATCATTGTGGGCTGTGTCTCTGCAATAATACTCGTGAGACCATCGAATATCTCACCAAGGCGCTCTGGTATTGGCGTGTGTGCTGGCGTCGTAATGACACCGGCCGTGACGAGTCGCGTTGCACCACCATGAGCGTCAATGACACCAAAGCCAAGGATACCAGTACCCGGGTCTATACCAATGATTCGCATAATGCTAGTATAGCTGAATCTGAGGGCTTCTGCTATATACCGCTATGGTATAGCTAACGAGACTCTAACCTTTGCGCACCATCCGGCGTAGCCACTGGCCAATCTCACTGCGCCACTCCCAGCCAGCATAGCCCACCGCCACAACGGCCACCCCACCAATCATCCACCAGATGATCTCTGTTTGTCCATTATTACTACTCGGCTCAACAGCGTAGCCTGCAGCTGGTGCTTTGTTGTTTTTACTCGTTGACTTACGGCAGCGATTGGTCGATGGATTGCGCTCCCAGCCTGGCTTGCAGGGCGTCAGCTGGCGACTATTTGCTGCACCAAGCTTTTTGCAGTGGCCAGTCGCGGGGTTGCGATAGTACCCGGCTTTACATACCGTAGCTGGTGCTTTGCCGCCAGCGAGCGCTCGGCAGCGCCCTGTAGCAGGATTGCGATACTGCCCCGCCTTGCACGCAGCTAATCGCTGGCCAGTGACAGATACTGTGCGGCAACGGCCCGTTGCGGGGTTGCGCTCCTGGCCTGGTTTGCAAATAGTTAACTTTTGAGCATGAGAGGTGCTGCGTGCTACCTTTGCATTACCAGCCGTTTGTCTTGACTTTTTCTCACTACTGTTGATCTTTCGACAACGATTTGTTGCTGGGTTGCGTTCTTGGCCAGCGGGGCATGGCTTGCCTGATGGCTGCGATGGCTGATGAGGCGAAGCTGGTGTATTAGTGATGATATTATCGGCTTGGTCGGGGCTTGGCGTTGTCCACTGCCACGCACCAGTTTGCGAATTATATGCCCAAGACTTACCCTGGTGCGCAGCCTGCCCTGCACCATTATATGCATCAATGCGCGGCGAAAAGCTCACCAAGCCATGCTGGTCCTCAAACCACAGTGTGCCACTACGCAATATCGCGAGCTCCGCACCATTTGCCTGAGCACGAATCGTCAACACCTGGCCTGATGCAATCACCCCCGCAAGAGATGAGGTGTTTCGCACCGTGCTATTGCTACCAGGTGTACCACTGCGCAAACGATAGGCAGCAAGGTCGATTGGCTGGTCGCCAGTATTCTTGACTTTGACATATTTTTGGCAATTATCTGGTGCTGCGTCGCAGGTGTGTGGATAAGGCAAGACCTCGAGAATTTGCAATGATGGCTCACCTGGCGTCTCGTACGGCGCAGTTACTTCGGCTTCGCCAGCTCGTGCTCGAAAGTCCTTAGCAAATACCCCGGTTCGTGCCGCTGCCGTCCAGCGTGCACGCTCCCAGACAAGTGCACCTGCAAGCTCGTCCACGGCTGCGCTTGCTTTATCAATAGTCGCACCCGATCGCTCCAGCGCTACATCATACCGCGTGACTTGCTCACCATCTGGTACACTTGGGCAGCCCTGGAGCTGCGCGCCATCCGCCGGGGCTACTGCTGGATGATAGTAACGCACCGACGACTGGGGTGGTGCATATCCTTGTAGATTGACGCGGCACATGTAGTCGGTGTGGTTTGTGCTAACACTGACAACAAGTGCGACATCACTAAGCGGCGCAAACTGGCGCGCAGTGTTATGCAGTTCAACTGCACTCACGGTGCGCCGGTCTGTCGTGTGGAGTGCCCCGATCATCAGCGCATCATGCTCAGTATGAGCGGCAAGACGCACTACAGGCTGAGCTATTGTAGACCTGTCGCTAGCTGCATCATCACGCGCTACTGCCCGTTCAAATAAAAAATCGCCGATGGTGGCGAAATAAGCAGTGGAAGAATCAACACCAAGCGCAGAAGCTCCGGCTATTCCTGGTATCATCATGGTAACGGCAAGCCCACATGCAATAATTCGCCGGGCATAATTCCGCATAGTTTGCATTTTGTTTTTCCTCCTCGCCACGATTATGCGCAAAGCAACCCTCTTGGTCAAGCATAAGTACATTGTTTTGTTGATTATGCAAATTAATACGGTGGTCGGATTTTGTTCTCTACCGCACAATAATAGCGAGAAATAGGAATTAAGATTTTATAATGCGGATCTTTAGGCTTTCAAACAGATACAACAAAAAACAGGCTATCTCGCCTGCTAATTGATCAATGGAGGGCCCAGTGAGGCTCGAACTCACGACACCCTGCTTAAAAGGCAGGTGCTCTAACCTGCTGAGCTATGGGCCCGTAGACTCTGCGAGTATAGCACTGGTCGTGGTAGACTGTCAAGCGGAGCAAACACTGGATTCATTATCACTCTTCCAAAATTCTACTATCTATAGCAAAATTCGTCTTTCTCCTCCGTAAGAGATTATACCTTGCTACCTCACCCGGTAAGATATAAAGATCTCTTGCTAGACTCAAAAGATTCAATAATTCCACCATAAGAAAACAAATTACATAAAAATTCTAGCCTCCCTGATAAACCCTGCAAAAAGCAGAACAAACAACATGAAACTGACAGAAAGTCCGCGATTCAGATGCAATAAATTGACGCACCAGCAACGCAATGGTTTAATGATAACCAATGACGTGGTGGCAACGGCGAATTCACCCAACGTGGCAGCTCACAATGTGCTGCGGTGGCATCGTTGGTGGAGTAGCACTCGCCCAGTGGTGGCCGTACGCTGCGTGGTGGTGGCTTGTTGTAGCTGGCGGCGGTATTGCTTGTGCACTGCATCAAAGCCGGCGGTGGTGCCTTATTATCATATTGATTGCTGGCCTTATGGTCGGCCTAGTGCGTGGTGGAAGCAATCAGCAGCAGCAACGGTCCTACGCGGCATCGTTTGGGCACGTAGCGATAATCACTGGACAGGTGCAGGATGACCCTGATACAAATCAACGTAATCAACTCGTCGTGAGGCTGAGTGCTATCCGCCTCAATGGCCGCTCGCTACCTGGCACAGTATGGGTGAGTCTGCACGGTAACCCTGCAGTCCATCGCAGCGACTGGCTGGTTGTGCGAGGCAAGCTTAAGCCTGGCTTTGGTAACTTTGCTGCTGTCATGCAGCGTGCTCATGTGGAGCACATTGTTCAGCCGCAACCTAGTGATGTCGCTCTGCAGGTGCGTGATTGGTTTGCTGAGCATATTCGCCACGCAATTCACGAGCCAGCGGCTAGCCTTGGCAGTGGCTATGTCCTTGGCCAAAAGCGCGCCCTGCCACACGATATCCAAGAAGCAATGCGCACGACTGGCCTCACCCACATTGTTGTGGCAAGTGGGTATAACCTCACGATCCTCGTCCGCCTCGCTCGGCGCTTGTTTGCCAAAGTGTCGCGCTATCTTGCGGTGCTTACCAGTGCAAGTCTCGTCCTTGGCTTTGTTACTATTACTGGGCTGAGCCCAAGCATGACGCGCGCTGGCTTGGTGGCTGGGCTCGGTATTTGGGCTTGGGCGTATGGCCGCGCATTTCATCCTATTACACTACTGGCAGTCGCAAGCGCTGCTACCGTACTATGGAACCCAAGCTATGTCTGGGGAGATATTGGCTGGCAGCTGAGCTTTGCGTCCTTCGCTGGAGTGATGATTCTTGCACCACTGTTGCAGCGCTATTTCTTTGGCCCAGCAGAGCCATCGATCGGCCGCCAAGTCTTGGGTGAGACAGTCTCTGCACAGCTTGCTACACTACCGATTAGCCTCGCAGCATTTGGGCAATTATCGCTTGTGGCGCTGCCAGCCAATCTACTCATTGTGCCATGGGTGCCGCTAGCAATGCTTCTCACCTGCATTGCTGGGGTTGGAGCACTTGTGTGGCCAGCAGCGGCAGCAGTGTTTGGCGCACCAGCACAATGGCTACTCGATGCAATGCTGTGGGTTGTCCAGCAATGTGCCTCCTTCCCCTGGGCGCAGCTCGATTTTACACTGCCGTGGTGGGGCGTGGCACTGTGGTACGGTGGGCTCGTTAGCCTCTGCTGGTGGCTCTGGCGAGCAACTGGCTATCCACTGCGCGATGCCTCACTCGTGGAATAACAACTGCTCAATATGCTACAATGAGTGAAAGATAGAACAATCAAGGAGAACCTATGTCTGGACACAGTAAATGGGCCACGACCCATCGCCAAAAGGCCGTGGTTGATGCAAAGCGCGGCGCAGCCTTTACCAAGCTTGGTAATATGATCGCCATTGCAGCCCGTGGTGGCACCGATCCAACAACCAACTCAAGTCTCGCATTGGCCATCGAGAAGGCTCGGGCGGCTAACATGCCCAACGCCAATATCCAGCGAGCGATCGACCGCATTAACGATAAAAATGCTACCGCACTCGAAGAGGCAGTCTATGAGGGCTACGGCCCAGGTGGTGTTGGTATCATTATCGAGACAGCAACCGACAACAAGAATCGCACCTACCCAGAGGTCCGCACCGCTCTAACCAAGAATGGCGGCACTATGGCAGATAGCGGCAGTGTGATGTTTCAGTTTGCGCGCAAAGGTGTAATCCGTGTAGCAGCCAGTGGCGAAGAAGCGCTCCTCACCGTGCTAGATGCTGGGGCTGAGGATGCAGCAGAAGAAGATGGCGGCCTCACCGTCTATACCGACAAAAAGGAGCTCTCCAAAGTCCGCGAAGCTTTGCTTGCAGCTGGCATGACTGTTGAAGATGCAGAGCTCCAGTATGTGCCCAACAACACCGTTGCTATCGAGGACGACGAAACCGCCCGCAAGCTTACCAAAATTATCGATGCACTTGAAGCACTCGATGATGTGACAAACGTTGCAACGAACGCTGCGTAATACCCACTAGAGCTACACGCGAATCACAACACTAAAACGACCCTCTATCATGAGGGTCATTTTGCTAAGCACATCAACGTATACACTTATCGAGTGACGCGCGCAAGAAGTATCTATCACTTTTTCTTATGTGGTTTTACGCCCTTTGCGCGAGCCACGAGCGTGTCAACAAGGGCACACGCAAACCCCATCGTTACAACCGCTGCATGAGACCCATCCAGTGCTGCCACAACCGTCTTGCTTGTCTCATCAACTGGCACGAGGCTACTCAGCGCACCAAACAGCACATACACCGCCATAATACCAAAGACAAGCGAGCCACCAATTCGCCACCAGCGCTGGCTTATCACCGAGCCGCAGCACACCAGCATCACAGCTGGTAGCACCGTCAGCACAATCGTCACCACCGCAAGCAAGGTAGACCGGTCAATACCTACACTGAGACTAGCAACATACGGCATGACATCTGCCGCCCATAGCTGCGTCACTACCATACCGACCGCCAGGCCCATGACTGGCAGCCCAAAATGCCGCTTGGCTATATATACTAAACCAGCCAAAACCACAGCCGTACCAGCAAGCAATCCAAGCAATATCATACCATCATTATACCATGACACCGATTTAACATAAGCGTTATGAGAGACGCCTTAATGCGTCTGGGTATTTATGCTCCAACTCGATCCTTCTTGTGCTGCCGCTTTGCATTGCGCTCGATGTATTCGATGATTGGCTTGGCCACATTGCGCCGCGTAATTTTCTCTATCCCAAAGCCTGGGCTCGCATTGACCTCAAGCACCAACGGCCCACGACTCGAGCGCATAAAGTCAACACCCGCTACCGTCAGACCCATCGCCTTAGCCGCCCGCAAACACATACGGCGTTCGGTATCCGTCAAGCGGATCGGCGTTCCTTCGCCTCCCTTATGGAGGTTAGAGCGAAAGTCGTCATCTAGGCTCTGGCGCTTCATACTCGCCACCACACGACTCCCCACCACAAAGGCACGGATGTCCACTCCAGCCGACTCACGGATAAATTCTTGCAAGAGAATGTTCGTCCCATCTTCGTTGGTGAGGTACAACGCCTGGAGCACTGACTTTGCTGCTTTCTTCGTCTCCGCCAATACCACACCATTGCCATGAGTACCACGAGCTAGCTTGATGATGACTGGCGTACCACCAAGTTCGTTAAGGAGATCGTCTATATCGGCTGAGTTACGACTAAACACTGTCTTGGGAATAGCTACTCCACCTCGGGCTAGTAGCTGTGTCGAACGCAGTTTATCGCGCGCCCGGGTAATCGCAATCGAGCGATTAACAAAAAGTGTGCGTGGATACGCCATTTCTAATTGGCGTGCCACTGCTGTGCCATAGCGAGTCATATAGCTTGCAATGCGCGGAATTATTGCATCATACTGATCAATTGCTTCACCATCATACATCACTGTTGGGTTCTTCTCATCAATCGTCACATAACATTTGCGGTATTTAATCACTCTCACACTATGTCCACGCCTCTCCGCCTCTTCCTTGAGGCGAAGCGTTGAGTAGTTCACATTGCCGTTGCTGAGTATTGCGATTTTCACTCCATACCTCGTACTATTATCTTTTATTGATTTTGCTTGTTATATGCTCTCTGTCTCTATTGTAGTCCATTTTGGCGTAGTTCTTGACGATTACTACTTTCTGCCTTCTTATCAATATCACCCTCTGCAACATGAACGATGAATTTGTTACGCAAAATATTTCTTCCAATCAGCATTGGGTAGATCTGCCCCGATCTGTCTGCTAGTGTAACTTTTGCTTTCACTCGCCTTCCTGCCAAACTTACATTAATGACAACTTGATACCGCAATTCCTCATAACCATTCGAACTCCGAACAGAACGCATGGAATACTCAGAAAAATGCAACTCCTCACCAGTATACACTGGGGAGCCTTCACCAAATAGTTTGCAGTAGAGGCCTGTCTTATCAACTCGAATATCGCTTGCCCATATAGACGAGACTGTTGCCCCTGTATCTATCCGAGCTTTAAATTTTTCATTAATAAAATCAGGCAAAGCAACCTTTTCAACTCGGCCAATCATAACTATCTTTTTGCCAATAGGATGCGCCGTTTTTTCAATAGCATGAAATAGTTTTCGTGCAACATTCCGAGATTTCCCTTCAGTTGGAAATTGGTGTATTCGTATTCCTGGAGATGCCTTCACTCTTACGACATAGCTATCATTTCCATCGCCACTAATATTATCCGTTACAATATCAACACCAGCAATACCAAGAAAACACGCTGATGCCGCTTGAATTGCTATGGTTTTTAGTTCATCAGACACGTAGCTGGTGACATCAACTGCTTCAGCCCCCCTACTTAGATCCAATGTATCTAAAACTTCAACAGCACGACCTTTCTCGGGAACTTGTTGCAAAAAGTAAGTACCTTTATGTCTCGACACATCTTCAATGTTTATTTTTGCTACTAAACTAGCGTGTCTGTTGTCATACTTTGAGCAATTATTATTTTTTCTACTTATCAAGGTTCGTATTGTTGACACTCCATCTCCAACAACATATGGTGGTCGACGACATGCTACTGCAATGACTTTTTTATTTAACACTAAGAAGCGATATTCTTGCCCAAAAACCATTTGCTGAACAATTATATCAGGTTGTCCGCCACTATTCTGATATACATGGTGTATTGCACGAAGCAAACCTTCTTCATCACCAGCGTTAACAAGAACATTATTGCTGTAGTTTGCTGTAGCAGATTTGACAACAAGAAGCTCATAAGCCTCTAACATTTTTCGAAGTGTATCGTCAATTACCACGTCTTCGGGTCTATTTATTTTTAATGGATATGTATCTGGTATTTGTATATGCGATTGGTGTAGTATGTTATTCGTCCAGATCTTGTCCTCATTCACCTGAACTGCATATGAAGGGTTTAGTGCAGTATTAAGATTATAAAAATAAAGCTCTTTGCCGTCCTTTTCACAGCGCACCACATGTGATGTTGCTAAACGACCTGGAACTGTTGTGACCTGGTACCCTTTTCGGAGCGCCTCCTTCATTAGTAATCGAGAAGTAATGCCATACCGTGACAGGTCTGCTTTTTTGATATTATTATTGCTTTCTTGCTCCATATTCATAGCGATACATTTCTACTTCGAACTATTTTCAATTATATCAATAATATTTCTTGATTCTCTCATAAGCACACCCTCCTCATCCATAACACGAAAATTAGTAAATATAGACGCTAATCGAGACCCTGGCGCAATAGACCTCTCGCTCCTTGTATAATCCTGTACAAAAACCTGTTTCGCGCAGGAAGACCTATCAAATGACATTATATCGTCTATGGATTGCATCTTTTCATTATATAATCCCGACCGAGGGCTGTCAGCAACACCTGTCTCAATGTCTCGTTGATGGAGAACCATCAGCGCGCAATCATTATAGTCATTACTGTATGAGCTGTCTTCAATAGTATAATCAGCATTCGTTAGTTCTAAGATATGAAGAAGATAGAAGGGGATATGCTTCTTTGCATTATAGCTCATTGTAAGAAGCGGTGTAGCACCCGTAATGCGTGCATTAACCTCAATAATGTATACTGCTTTATCTGTTACTAAAGAATCAACACCAAAGATGCCACGATACCCTCTATCATACAATTCCTGGCCTATGATGTGCGCATTTTTCGTTAGTTGGTTGCTCTGCCATGTATGTTGATCATCTGTCAATATTTCAACACCGCAAAATTTCTCAGCGCCAGGAATGCTTGTGTTTGATAAATTCTGGTCTGCAATAATCTGCCGCTGCACTGGCCCTATAAAGACGCCGTAGCGCGTTACAACGCCCTGCACCGACCAATCACGTCCATCAGCAATGTAGTCTGATACAACCACTTCACCAACCAAACCATTGCTATTCTGCATTGTGTTTATTGCGGAACAAAATGAGTCGAAGCTATCGACAATAAACGACCCCTTCCCTCCACCAAGTGCAGCATCCTGCAAAACAATCTTACTGCGTCCATTACAGAGTCTAGAAAAATATTCCTCATCCGATAGCATTTCTCGCCAAGGGTATATTTTATGTGGTGGAATATTGCAAAGACGCTCTGCAAAAATACGCCGAAACCACGATTTATTCTCAAACTTCTGAGCCAACGCGTACATATCGTTGCTAGGCAAAAATTGCAAGCTACTTTGTTTCAATCGCTCAGGAATTACGAAAGGTTTATACGTAAAAATATGATACTCAGGCAAATGAGTTATTATCATATCTTGGAATATCGGGTCTTGCAAAAGAGCCTGCGTAGTTAGTTCATCCGCATAAGGTTTTTTGCACTGATCGCGCACATAAGCGAGACTATTCATGTACTCTACATTCTGGCTGCGCATATTCCAGCCAGCTAGTGAAGCAATTTTGTAATTATCAAACCACTGCTCAGGTCCAATTCTTGCCCATGGTTGTATACTAACACCTGCTATCTTTAAGTTTTTATCATATTGAATTTTCATTGCTTATTATTTAACCTAAGTACTATGTGATTCAAGTATGACTCTCTGGTGCTTCTTCGAAGTATTAATTTTACCAGCTAGTAATAAACTCAGCTGCAAATCATCACCACAAATTTTCTCTAGATATTCCCATACTTCTTTTGAGCCATTGTAATAGCAGAGATCCTTAAAGAGTGGCAGATCATCAGTACCCCGGTAGATACGCATTGTTGTGTTTGCTGCCCATTGCTTAGCTTTGTCAATCTGTGCTTGTGTTGGTGCTTGATCAGGCTTGAGGCTCTCGAGAAGTTTGAGACGCCACTTCACATCGTAAGCACCTTTGAAATCCTTGTTGTCAAAATAGGCAAGTCCAGCAGTAATATAGTGATCTATACCAGCTTCTTGATATTCTCCTTCAAGGGCGTGTTCCATTGCTTTCCCAAGCCCTTCTTGTGTATCATTAAAACCAGCTAAGCCCTGTGCTAGCGGCTCAAGGTTTGTCGAACCACCAGTCATTCGCGTTAAGACATGCACACCTATTTCGTGCACAACTAGCCGTTTTACTTCATTAACAGACATAGCTTCTCGATCTTGGGGTATTCTGATATGTTTTGTGTCTGGATCAACATTAATTGATTTTGCCTCTGTCACCTCAACCTTCCAATCCATATCTTTCTCAGCACTTCTCGTCTCGGTATTATCCCAGTCTGTTACAGCTTGTGCATCCTGAATATCTCCTGTCTGTCTACCTTCTTCAACCTCTTTGGATGACGCAAGGAATTCCTCAGTCAAGATATTCCGAAAGATATCTTGAAGGTGTGTCGGCTGGATTTTTATAACCGTCTCATCGTGTGATTCTGTTTGAAATTCTGATTTATGCGCTTCTACATAGCTATCAACATGTCGAAGCATATTGTCATACAATCCATGAACAACTTCGTTCATCCATCTCATGGTCTCAGTAGATGGACGAAATCGATCTTGTATACGTGTACCATCTAGTACATTTTCTGGAAGAAGATTCCGAAGCTCCTGAAAGATTATCTCGGCGCTTTGACTACGCTTTTTATGAAAGATGTTGGCAATTTTTTCGCCGAGTAATGACTCATATGTTGTCTTATCTGGCTCACCATAGAGCGTAATATTTATCTCCATAAAACGCTGTGCTACTGCTTCTCTTGCTGTTGGGTCTGTTGCTGCTTTATAATCTCTCATCGCTACTATCAAGTTCGCCTCTTGCTTGCGAGCCTCAATCGCCTGGAGATAGACTGTCCTCTCTGGCTCTGACATAGACTCGGCCATAGATATCAGCGTTTCTGCAGTATCTTGCATGGTTGTATAATCTTCGTTGGAATACTTCTCAATGACCGGATACTTTTGCTGAAAAGATGTGGTACTACCTGTAATTAGACTGTCAATTGCCACTTCTTTGCTTTCTTGATCGGGAACAAGTGATTCAATAACTTTCGGTGATCGCTCGACAAGCTCCTGGTACTTTCCTCGGAACACTTCAGGATCTATATTCTGGCTAGGCCGAGATTCTTTCATCTGGCTATTATGTAATGAAAGTGATCTATTACTCGGGGTATAGCTTGTTACCATTGTGAGACTATTTTAGCAATAAACCATCACATCAATCAAGATGCTTTCTCCTACATTTGTAAAGCACTGGGAGATAAAACCAAGTTATACCACCAAGGCTAGGGTAATTTAGCAGGGCTAATCTTGTACTTTATTAGCATATAGCAGCAGAGGGCAGTCAAAAATACCTAAATAGTACACGACAATATTCTATTGTATAGAGGCAAGGTTTGCCACCTCGTGGAATATATAGCTATTGCTTATTAATCGCAGCTATACCTCCCAGTAAGTAGGTTAGAATTAACTCCTATGAGGAGTTAATTCTACACCAGTACCTACCAGAGTTACAGCCCAAATATCCCCTTCCGCCCAAGCGTGTCATTAAACTCGCGGAGGATTTCCTTCTGGCGGCGGTTTAGTTTGGTTGGGGTGTCGACCACTACTGTCACGATATGAGGCCCACGCTTATCGCTTCGCATGTGTGGCACGCCATGGCCAGATAGTTTGAAGTCTGTACCCGATTGCGTACCGGCTGGCACCTTCATCGTAATCGTCCCGTCGACTGTCTTGACGTCGAGCTCAGCACCAAGCGCTGCATCCGCCATACCAATATGCTCCTCACTCAGGATCACATCACCTTCACGGCTAAACGTCTTGTGTGGATTGACCCGCACCTGCACGTAGAGATCGCCCTTGCTGCCACCACCGACAGCTTCGCCACGACCACGGAGGCGAATCGTCGAGCCGTTATCGATACCAGCGGGGATCTTGACTGTAATCGTTTGCTCGCGACGCTGCACACCGCTACCCTGACAGACTGTACAGGCCTTCTCAGGAATCTGCCCCCGGCCTTGGCACGTCTCACACGTTACGGCCTGCTGAATGGGGCCAAACATTGTATTCATTGTCCGCACGCGCTGGCCAGTGCCTTTACAATCTGGACAACTCTTAAGACTTGAGCCGGGTTCAACGGTGCTACCGTGACAATGCTCGCATTCGTCGTCAAGTGTTAATGCAAGAGCAACTTCTTTGCCAAAGATCGCTTCTTCAAATTCGAGCGTCACGCTCGTCTCAACATCACGACCGCGTGATGGGCCTTTGTTTGCACTGCCGCCAGCAGCGCCACCAAAGAACTGGCCAAAGATATCTCCCAAGCCGCCATCGCCAAAATCAAAGTGGATATTCTGCCCCTGGCCAAAGTCGCCAAAACCAGCGAATGGGTTACCGCCACCATTACCGCTGGCAGCACCACCAACGCCCGCATGGCCAAATTGGTCATAGCGCTGGCGCTTTTGCTTGTCCTTCAGGACCTCATACGCTTCGTTGATCTCTTTGAACTTCTCTTCACTCCCACCCGCTTTATCTGGGTGGTACTTCACTGCCAATTTGCGGAATGCCCGCTTGATGTCATCATCGCTGGCGCTTTTGGCAACACCAAGCACCTCATAATAATCTCGCTTCGCCATATCTGTCTTAGTATAGCCAATTGGCACTCTAATTGCAAGAGTGCTAACAGGTCATTCCTTATATTTCGTTGATGATCGATATATAGTCGTGTTTCGTAACGATAAGGTGGTCGAGCAACTGGATGCCAAGCAGCTTACCCGCCTCGGCCAGACGCTGCGTCGTCTCCCGGTCGGCCTGGCTTGCGATGAGCTGCCCACTGGGGTGATTATGTGCCACAATGATCCCCGCTGCTCGGTCGGCAATTGCATCCGTAAAAACTTCTCGTGGGTGCACCAAACTAGCAGTTAGCGTACCAATAGTAATTGTGCGTTTGGCAATTAAGCGATGCGCTCCATCAAGCGTCAAGCAGACAAAATGCTCCTGTCGTTTGTCGCGAATATCAGTGAGCTGCTCTGCTGCTTTGCTCGGCTCATCAATGATAGGCTGGTCACTTTTGAGCAGATAGCGCCGCGCTAGTTCAAAGTTTGCAAGAATCACCGTTACCTTAGCCGCACCAAGGCCAGTTATCTTAGAGAGCTCCTCATGAGTCAGATCACCTCCATGCGTGCGCAAGGCTTTCAGTACACAGCGCGCAATTTTGCCAACGTCAGCTTGTGCATTACCGCTGCCGATAATCGCCATAAGGAGTTCGAGGTCACTCAGGCGAGCCGCTCCATCTCGCGCAAGTTTCTCTCGCGGGCGGTCACTTGGTCGTCTGTCGCGCATTCGCATTGGCATCATCTCCCTTCACGCTATATCTTTTATAGTATACCGGAACATTGTGCAAACACCAATTATATATTTTCATCATTCAGCGCAGATACAGTTCCTACTCTTAAGATCCAGTTTACAGTTGCTTCAGGTCTTATTTACTGTAGTATCTGTTATGACCAAACTACTGCTTTCCCGTCTAGCGTGTATACTGTCTGGCCAGTTTTATTATCAATAATATGCGTTTTGGTGGAGCTACCAGCGGTGCTTTTTTGCTCAACGGTGGTGTACTGATCATTTGGTGAGACAGTGATGTTTGTTGTATATGCCGGTGGTGTTGTCTGATGAATCACTCGTTTGGCTGGATAGGTGAGTATTGTTTGGCGCTGCAATATGTGCTGCTGATTAACACTCGTTACCTCCGTAGCATAGCCACTGTGGGTATGCAAGGAAACAGCTAGTGATATGACGTCATTTCCTTGTTGATGAATAATGGGTGATTTTTTGCTATTTTCTAGATTGAGTGCAAAATACCCCTCCCCCGTTTTCATCATGATGATGTTTTTACCATCATACGATACATCGCCAAGCGCCGCTGCCTGGCCAAGTGGCTGCATGGCATGCTTGCCAGTCGGATCGACAAGCAGTACGTCATCACCGCGAGTTCGCACCACAACTGCTGCGCCACGCGATACTGAGCGCCAATCATACACTGGTAATGGCTGCGCATTAAGGCCAAGTATAGTGTGATGGCGCTGCGCTGCAATATCATGCACAATAAGATTAGTGGTTTTTTCTTTGCTTTCCGCCTTTGCGAAGAGATACCCCACCGTTCCATTATCCATCACTCGCAGGCGAGACACTGTGCCCTTACCGGGCAACGATAACGGCGATACAGCACCAGTCTCTCTATCAACCTGATGCAATTCACTAATTCTCGAATCATTCATTGTGTGAACAACGATACGAGAGCCTACTACTGCATAGTCGATAATTCGCGTCGCCTGGTAAAGTATCTTCTCATGCTTTGTTGCCAGATTCATCTGCACAATAGCATCCGTCGCTTGTGCGACGTAGAACTCTGCTTTTGTATCTGCAGCATCGCGGCGCTTGAGATAATAGAGCTGTGCTGGTGGCGTATGAAAGTGATAACTGGCTGCTGCGAGCTGCTGTGTATAGGCGCTGGTTACCTGATCGATCGCCACGTGATACTGCGAGTTACTTCGCAAACGATGCCGAAATTGAATCGTCACAGTTGCGTTGTTTGTTGTAACAGTAAAGTCTACGCGCGGCGAGATTCGTATTGCACGAGCTTCAACCGGCTTGACTGGCTGATTAAATTGCAATTGCACTGTCTGGTAGTCTATATTCGGGTCGTCTGCCAGCACTGCATGACGCAAGCGCGGGCCTTGTTGATAGCTCAGAACCGTGAGCACACTCAGTGTAATTAATAATCCAATCGCAACGAGCAAAAATCGCCATCGCTGACGCACCCACCGCCAGCTTCTAGTATTCATAGGGCTCCTTTGGCTGGGTAGTTGACGTAACCGAACGCGGCATGATGACAATCGGCTGCTGACGATGTTGCTGTGGATGCGCGGCAAAGTCGCCCGTTACCGTTACCCAACTATTGGGCTGGTAGCGCTCACGCCAACCCGGCGCATAGACTGGCACGCCAACCGCCTGTGCGTCAACCGCACAACACGTCACGACAAATCGCGATACATAAAAAACCTGCGCATCCGCCGTATCTGGCGTAACGAACCCTGTCAAATTGACTGTCTTGCCACGATAAAATGCGCTGTCATGCGTTTGCGCGAGTAACCCTGCCCATTCTTTAATTGTGAGGTGCGAATAATCTCGCTGAGCAAAGATAGATGCTTGCGATAGCTTGTCTGTAGATAGCCGAGTTACCGCCCCTTTATTGATACCACGTTGTGTGGCAGTTGTTGTCGTTAGTGCTGTCGGTGGGACAAATAGCGCCATACCTGCGACCACACATACCATCACACACGCAGCAACGCGACGCCACCAAGCGAAGTGTGTATGCTGGTGAGCGCGTGATTGCGTAATAACACTCGCACTCGCCATCACAAGAGCCACCACTGCCATACTAGTCGTAAAGACGATATACCGCTGATGAATATAGAGCGTCAAACGACCAGTCACAGCTAGCCACAGCGTCGCCACGGCAATGATAAAAAGGAGTATTATACCTTGTTGCTGTGCAACTCGGGACAAGACCAGCCTAAAACGCATAATTCACCACCAATCCCAATGTTATCGATGCTAGTCCAACGAGTGCACTCACTTGGAGTAACACGCTCGGTCGATATGTCGTGCGCAGCAAGCTCAGCATCTTGATATCGATCATTGGGCCAAAGGTCAAGAAACTCACAAGTGCCCCGGTCATAAAGGTCTGGCGAAATGCCAAAGCAAAGAACGCATCAACATTAGAGCAAATTGAGATGATAAATGCTAGTGCCACCATTGCAATTACCGACCATACTGGCTGGCTCCCCAGCGATACCAATACCTCGCGCGACACTAGCACTTGCACAAGACCCGCTAACCCTGCACCAACTACCAAGGCTGGCAGCATCGCCTGCGCCTCACGTCGAAATATCGCAAGGCTTGCTACTCGCTTGCTCTGCTGCACATGATCTGTCTGGCACGAAGCAACAAAAGTACTGGTCAATAACTCCTCCGCCGGGCGACGCGCATAGACCCAGCCAACAAGATTAGCAATAATAAAGCCACCAAGCACTCGCGCCCACAGTATGGTTGCATCACCAGCGAATGCTTGCTGCGTTGTGATGATCGTCACTGGGTTGAGGATTGGTGCAGCAAGCAAAAACACGAGAGACTCACTAGGTGTGAGCCCTTTTACTAACAGGCCGCGAGCTAAGGGGACATTACCACACTCACAGACCGGCAGCGCAATACCAAGGAGCGACAAACAAGCTCGGCGCAATAATGGCTGCTGTGGCAGATAGATAAGCAAGCGCTCGGCTGGCAGCCACACCTGCACTATAATTGCAATGCAGATCCCCAGCATGACGAATGGCAATGCCTCGATCATCACACTCAAGCTCAGCGTTACCCAGTCTTGCAACCGGTCGGGCAGCGACCACTGCCCTGTTTGTGCCGACACCAGGCGAAGTGCAGCCATCCCAACGAGCACCCCAGCCACTACCGCAATGCGGTGCCACCGCTTCGCCAACCAACGAATCATTTTCATGCTTCTATTATACCGTGAAGGGTAAGGTTGGTAATACGGCTATACGGCTTTTTCTTTTTCTTGTTCTCGCTGCCAGCGGCGACGAACATCGATAATAGACATCTGCGCCAACGCGTCAGTAGGAATACTCTGCATATAGGCAATGACGCGCGCTGCGTACTCAGGGTGTGGGTAGGCAGCGGCACGCTTTGGCCTGCGCCCCGCCTTAAGTCCATCAAGTACACCACGCATCCGCTTCCAAAATGAATAATAATCAAGCTTGGCTTTGACCTGCCAGTGCTGAGCATCTTCGATCACAAACCCCTCGATCGGTACGCCATCATATAGATAGTCAAGCCCCTGCACCTGCTCATACCAGGCCGCAAACTCCTCCCACGTTTGGAACGTCGCCGCAAGCCGCTTGGTTTCCATACCAAGCATAGCCGCAAATCGCTTACGCTCAACTTGGTCAACAGCGGCAAATTCCGCCTGGCGATGCACTATGTCGAGCAAAACAATCCGGTCTTGTACATACTCAATGATGTGTGGATCCTCTGTCGGAAGCATTACTTCACAGACCAAACATGCATTATGCTCGGCAAGATATTGACGGATCGCATCAACATGCTTACCATAGCGCTGCAAAAATAAGCGACGAAACCATCCGGCAAAATCGCTCTCT
The DNA here is from genome assembly GCA_963526965.1 of uncultured Candidatus Saccharibacteria bacterium. Lineage (GTDB taxonomy): Bacteria > Patescibacteriota > Saccharimonadia > Saccharimonadales > Saccharimonadaceae > Saccharimonas. Next base: position 50,670 of record CAURPS010000003.1, read on the forward strand.
GTCGTTGTTTTCGACGCGAAGACGAGGTCACCTAGTGTTGCATCATAGCCTACCAAGCCAAGATAGCCATTTTCCTTCACCCAGGCACGCACTGGAAAGACAAGCTGATCTTTGAGCGCAGCAAATTCAGTTTCTCGTCGCTCACCAATATTGAAGAATTTATCATAGGCACGAATCACAATCTCATTTGTGAGCGTATTCATAAATAGTCCACGGGCTCGCACTGTTTGTGCTGTCCATTTTTTATCATAAAACACCTTTGGTTTAAAGTGGAATGAGCTAATGTTACCCGGCAGTGACCGCTCGCTAATCAGTTTATTGGTGCGTAGACTATGGATGAGCGGTGCATTTTCTGGATGGAGGAGACCTTCAGCCGATTGGTTGCTTATCTCAACGACCGACCAGCCCTTCTCGGCAAGCTGCGCAACCCGTAGTGTGCCACCAAACTCCACTTTGCCCTCGAGATTAAAGCACCGCTGATTATACTGCGCTGGATAATTCTGAGCGTTGCGATGACCATGCACTTGATAGACATTATTAGAGGTATGAGCAACAAAAGCATCGTCAATAGCACCAACTTGATCATAGCGCCCCACACCACGAATATACTGCTGGCTGGCTAGCAGCAGAGGATTCTCTGGTAAATTACTCACTCCCGCATGGCTCACAAATACTCGCTTATCATGCCATGTGTAGTAGAGGCAATCTTGCATAGAGTTCATCAAGCGACTGACGGCACGCTTGTCTATATTGGCACGCTCTAGTTGTGCTCGCGTTCGGCCGTTAAACTCTCGCGCTCTTATCGGCTGGTGAGTAAGCCACTGCCAAATATAACCATCATGGTTGCCCTCAATGAATGTCACATTCGGCCTGTCGACAAAATTATCACACACATATTGCAGCACTTCTGCATTCTCTGTGCCACGATCAAGTAGATCTCCTGTAAAGACATAATAATCGTGCTCGGTATAGGGGTGCTGCTCAAAATATTCACGCAGTGGCGTATAGCATCCTTGGATATCACCAATATGATGAATATGCTCATACTGACTCAAATTAATCGGTTGCTGGTACGATGCGATAAGCTCTTTTACTGCCGCTGGCTGTATGACAGTGTATTGTTTTGGTATGACACATGTGGAGAGACGAGCGTGCATTTTCTCGAGAACTACATCATCGACTATCTTATGTGGTGCACGCTGACGATTGCGCTCTAGACAGACCGCAAGCGGTACATCCGCAAAATCTATAACGTACAGCTTATAGCGATACTTCTGTGCAAGCTGTGCATACTGCTGAAAGTACGAACTCGTTGTATGTGTTGCATCAACCACAATAAGCTCACCACGAGCCATGCGCATATCAAGCAACTCGTGAAGCTGCTGCCACACCCGTCGATCATCCTGATATGGCATAACGATGCGCCCTGCATCATTCATCACTGGGCTGCTATACGCTAGGCGCAGAGTATCGGGAGATAGTGTATATGGGCCAAGTCCAGCAGATTGCAAAAAGGTGCTTTTACCAGATCCAGGAATTCCACGTGTAATAAAAAGATGTCGCATATTTTCTCCTTTCTGTAGCGTTGTTTTCAAGATTTCGCTTAACTATATCTAACTCAAGTAATTTACTCTTGTTTTTATATTATATCATCATCTGTTAGAAAATGCTTCTACCTCATTAGGGTATGTAGCAATTTATCTTATTTTATGAATAATATTTATTAATAGTTCATTGCAAAATACCCCATCGGGGTATTTTGCAATGAACATAGAGTAATAAATATTCTATTTTATAATGTCTTTTGTATCAGACTCCGCTTATCCCATTTTGTTCTTACCTCGGTTCGCGCTACAATATAGCTATGTTCTATAAGGTGGAAGAGACAGGTGCTCAAGTTTATTCAGGTGTTGAAAGTAATACAACACCTACAAAATCTCGCGGCTTTTTTTATACATGGCTCTGCCTTATTATTACTAGTCTACTAATCTGCTCACTTTGGTATGGCCAACAATCACAAGAATCATCACACATCACACATATACCACCATCAACAACGCACACTTACACACTATCTTCTCGTGGTGCTGTTCGCTCACGCATCATCAAGCATCTATCGGCATCACACCAAACAATCATTACCTATCCACAAACAGGTATTGCCAACATAGACAAAACGGTTGCCACGATCATCGACAATACTATTCCATCTCAACAAACACCTTCAACTACTATAGCAGCTCGAAGCAACACCATTACCTATCGCATTATTCACCAAGATGACACGACAATTTCTCTCGCTGTGTTTATCCGTACTACTACACCTCATGCTCTGCCAACTAACACGGTTCACTACTGGACATTCGATAAAATGAGTGGTCAACCAATTACATCGTCTGCCCTCGTTGATACATCAATCGCAGGGATAAATGAGATTGTTATTGCTCTACGTAAACAGGTGCAGCAGCGCTACCCGCATGCCCAGCCAGTAAAAGTAGCGGGAGTCATTACTCCAGAATCTATCACGAACTTTTTAGTACACGACCGAAAAACAATTGGCTTTCTCTTCGATAAACGCTCACTTGGTATTGGTGTAGATGGAATCATTAGCCTGAAATTGCCAATCAAGCAGCTCAGCCATTTTGTCCAAAACCCAACCACCAAGAAGCTTTTTGATATTCCACCGTCAGCATTATCATCAACAACCGACTGCGTGCGTTATCGCTGTATTGCACTCACCTTCGACGATGGGCCTGGGTTATACACGCAAACACTACTCGAGCATCTTGATCGCTATCATGCTAAGGCAACCTTCTTTGTGGTGGGGCGAAATGTTGCACCATACAGTATCGCGCTCCAGCAAGCAGTTCAACGCAAACACCAAATAGGCAACCACACATGGAATCATCCACTCCTTCCTAAGCGCGACGAAGCTGTCATTCGCCAAGAGATTGAGAGTACAAACAGTGCCGTTGCTGCAGCTACTGGCGTGACGCCAACAATGGTCCGTCCACCATATGGTGGCATGAATGACAAGGTGCGTGCGCAGCTCCAGCAGCTTACTATGCCAGCCATTATGTGGTCAATCGATACACGTGATTGGGCCGATCACGATGCAGCAATTGTCTGCAGCCGTGCCATTGCCAATGCCGCACCTGGTGCGATTATTCTCATGCACGATATCCACAAAACCAGCGTCGATGCCGTGCCGTGCATCCTCGATGCATTGCAAAAGCAAGGGTACAGATTTGTCACGGTCAAGAACCTATTTGGCCATCCCCTCAGCGCTGGCGAGTCATATTCTCAATATAAGCAGTAAGGTCTTTATAAACCGCTCATGCTACCATTCCGCTGTGTAATCCTCTACACTAATGCTATGCAACAACCATTTCTTCCTAACAACACCTCTCTCTCTTCAAGTCCACTCAATCTAGAGCAGCGGCTTGACGTCCTGCAGCTTCCTGAGGCGAAGCTGCTGATCGGCGAAGATATCAAAGCCTCACCAGAGTCACAAGGGGCAGACGAAGCAGCCAATCAGCGCGCAGAATATCAACGAACTGTCTGCTCACTCAACGTTATGGACTATCTGTATTATGGCGGCGATGAAAATTATCACAAGCTGACCGCCGCCCAGAACGACGCCAATCGCCTCACGCGTGAAGAATTTGAAGAATTTCATCAGTGGGTTGCGAGCAGCTTGCCTGGCGAGCATAGCGCCAATGTAATGCGCTACATTATGCTTATTCATGATTTAGGCAAGAACCAAACGCTCGCGAGTGCCGTTATGGGAGAGGATGCCGCTGATTCGGTCGATCATGACGAAGTGTTGCGCCGCTTGCTCAGGTCAGATTTCACTGCAAAGCGCGCAGAGCTATTACCAACATTCAGCCAATTAAGCGAAGCAGACCAAACGATCATACGCGATGTCATCAACACAGAACTCAATCTTGGCCAGTTTATCCAAGCCGAAGCACCAGCGGCAGCGCTGGCAAGCTTCGCCGAGAGTACCGAGCCAGTGCGATCGCTCTATATCATGCATACGCTATTTGATATTGCTGGTGCGCTGGGCCACGTTAATGCCGAGAGCTCTCTACTCCTCACTTCTCCTCTGTACAACCAAATGGCAGCAGCCTGCGACGTCTTGACCGACAGCACCCTCTCAACCGACGACGCACGCTACGCTCACTACCTTGCTCGGCGAGCACAGCGCTTTGGCCTTGATAACGATGCCATTGAGCAACTCATCAACAGCCAAGCACACACCCACACTATACGCCTTGCGTGTATGCTACGCTACGATTCGCCAGACGAGTATCAGCAGCTTGCAGATACGCTGGATACGCTACCCGGCCCTGTACAAGCTATTCTCGCTCAAGAGCTCAGCAATGATGGTATTCATCAGCGCGCGACTCTGCCTTACTACGGCCCAGCCTTGCTGAAGGGGCTTGAAAAACATCATAGCCTCGGCACGGCACTCACTTACTTTGCGCATGTCTTGCAAGAGGCACACATTGCCGACAAAGCAGCGCGCAAAGCAGGCGAGACAGGTGTCGTCACGGCAGACCTCAGCACCATCGCCCAAGCCGCCAACCAAGGCACGCTTGATCCACACCACGCTGAGCTGCGCTTTCATCGCAGCGGTGAGATGCTTGTGCCAGAATATCAGGACACACCCGAGCTTGCTATCGATTCACTCCCGGCGTTTGACTCTGAGAAGCTACGCGGCAAGCGGATCATCTACCTTGGGATGGGTGGTGGCTCGGATGGTATCCAGGCTGCTATGCTAAGCAAGCTTCATCAGCAGCACCCTGCTGTGCAGCCTACAGCCATTGTGTCGGTGCGCAACTTCGCTGCCGATAACAACAAACAGCTTGCTCATACTGGCCGACAGATTAGTGACGCAACAGTAGAAATCACAGAGGAAACGACCAAAGTTGGCGACTGGCGCTTCCTCGAGGATATTATCGCCAAAGATGAAACAATCGCACCAGTTTATCTGCTTAATTCGATTGAGCCGGAGCAGATTGCTCACGACCTTCAGCTCCTTATTCGCGAGACGGGAGCTGATGCGATTTGTGGCATCGACACCGGTGGTGATGTACTCTACCGTGCCAATACTACGATGGATGCCACGACATCATCACCAGATCAAGATTATGCTGTACTTGCTGCTCTGCATATGATCAACGCCGCAGCAGAGGCAGATGGTACACCACTCGATGTCTTTACTGCTATCGTCGCACCCGGCGTGGATACACCTCCGTATGCTAATGAGATACTTACTCGCAGCAGCGCCCAGCGCTACCCCCTTCACTCAGATGATACCACCACGATTACTCGAACCTACGCTGCATGGCGCATGGACGGCTCTGCTAGCGAAGAAGGGCTTTATGGCAAGACACCACTGGCGTGGATTGCTGCACTGACAGGCAAGCACGGCTTGCAGCCACTCGCTCTCCCACGAGCTAATGCAACTTCAGCTCATAACCCATGGCGTATCTTTATGAATATCCGCCCTTCGACCGCTCGCGTGGTAATGATGCAGGCTGAGCAGTTATACCAAGCGGTGAATAGCTTTTAGGACACTACTACGTCGTCGATTAATCGAACAAATATCTTTAAATTATTAGGTGGTTTAGTGCTAAAATTGCATTATGACTAAACAAACACCTACAACAAGAAAACAACACATTATACCTCGATTTTATCTTAAACGATTTGCAGACAGTAACGGCAACCTACAAATTTTAGATATCCAAAGAGGTAAAATTATAAAACCACGACCTTACAGCGGTGTTTGCTATGATGACTTTTTTTATGCTATTGAAACTGGAAAAGAGGATGAAATAAGTCAGCTTATAGAGAAGCTCCTTGGCAAAATAGAAAATCAATTTGCTAGAGAATATAACAACATTATCAATACAATCTGGGGCTATAAACCACTCTCAGAACGACAAGCAAATACTTTGGCACAATTTATGGCTTGCCTTTTAATTAGAAGCTCTTTTATGCGTGACCGTACAAACAAAATGATACTAGGCGGCATAAAAGAAATATTTTCTATGATTACTTCACATCCAGATTTCATCGATAACACTAAAGAAATTTTAAAAACATATGGAACTACCTTAACAGATCAACAAACTAAGTGCGCAATAGATAGTTTTGAGAGCAGCAATGAACAAGAATTAAATAATATCTATCATTTGATCTTAATCTCTCATCTTGACGAGTTCCATCATTGGCTAGCTATAAAGAAATGGCGTTTTTACTTGGCAAAAGGTAGCAAGAAGTTTATCACTACAGACACTCCTGTAGTTGAGGTATTTGAAGACAACAGAGAAAAAACACTAATTGAACAAATGTATGGTAATCATATAGTACAAAGAAAGCACTATTTTGCTCTCACACCAGAAATACTTGTTGAGTTGATAGACCCCTCAATTCCAGGCAAGCAACAAAAAATAAAAGCTATTATGAACGACAACTTAATAAATCAATTTAATATTTTTCTATTAAAACGGTCAAATGAATATGCTTATACTGCAGACAAAAAGTTTTTGGAGGATATTTTACCCTCGTATAAAAACAACGATACATATAAATAAGACCGATTTTCATCGGTCTTTATCATGCATTGTGGCTCCGGAGACTGGGCTCGAACCAGCGACCTAATCGTTAACAGCGACCCGCTCTACCACTGAGCTACTCCGGATTACTCTGTAAGTATACCGGTTAGAGGGGTGGTTCGTCAAGAGTCACGCCGCAAAATAGGCATTTTATGCTATGGCTGGCTGCGGAATTGTTCGATCCGCTTAGTTAGCTCAGCGATATTGTTCCAACTACTGCCATCTGTCATGATGGCGAGGACGTATTTGTCGTTCGAGCCATAGACGATCGCTGCGTCGTGCAGGAGACCATTCAAGAATCCAACCTTATCTGCCACCGTGCCATTCGTGCCAGCAGGAATGCCCTTGCGATACACATTAGCCTTGAGCGCAGAGAGGAATCGGTCGCGGTTGGCACTACTAAAGTTCTGCCCCGCATCAAGCATCACCATAAAGCGTGCAAGGTCATTTGCTGTGGTGTATGGGCCACCAGACTTGGCAAAAGTCGTGTCTTTGAATCCAATATCATTAGCATCCTTTGTCACGACGTCATAACCAATGACTTTGAGGTAATTCTCTGCGCATGGGTTGTCGCTCTGGCTAATCATCTTATTGAAGCAAACTTGGTTGTCCTCCCAGCGCCAGCCTGCCAGCTGCTCGCGCCGAAGCACGCTATAGCCAACAAATAGTTTGTATGTACTGGCAGTGACAAATTGCTTGTTACCATTGTAGCTTGCATTACGTTTCTTACCATCGATCTCTAAGAATGAGATACCATACGTCCCCGGATGATCCTCGGCATAGTGCTTGAGAAGAGCGTTGAGCCCGTCTTCGGTCGAGCTATAATTGCGGTCATATTCTACCTTGGCTGGCACCGTCTTCATCACTGCGGCTGGCTGTGGGCGTGTTTGATTAATAAACTCCGAGAGCTGCTGCGCAGTTGCGTCAATATCAAGAGTGCGCCCTGGCTTACCATCTGTGCGTGATGTTTCGGTGAGGTCGTACGTGGCAACTTTCGTGGTACCTGGGTCAATGTTCACCTTTGGCGTAACATGCTTTGTGAGATAGCCGGAGGCCTGTGATGCACTAATGCTTGCTACTAATGTCTTATCCTTTGGCTGAGCGACAACCCACTGGGTGACTTCATTCGCTGGCAATGTTACCGTCTCGTCGTTTACCTTCAGCGCAACACCTTTGCCAATAACTTTCGTGATTTTTTGCTCGAGTGCATTCGCTGCATCGGTTGTAATGGCTGGGGCAATGCCACGCATTGGAATCTCAACAGTCGTGCCCTGCATGAGGCGCGGGCTAATTGCACCAATGCTGTGCGACACCGCACCACGCTCGCACTCACCGCCACGCCGCGCTTGATTCACTACCAGTTTACCGTGCTCTACCTTGAGACTAGCATCGACCGGCGCACGCTTACAGACTGGCATGATCGTCTGCGTAATATATTGTTCGGTACGCGTCGTAGTCGTTAATTTTGGCGAGCTCGGCACATCTGGCTGCCACCAGAACGACGACAACGGCATAATTCGCCACAGCAAGGGATACTGCGCCTGCGCAAGCCGGTCGGTGTTGTCTACTGTAATAGCAAGTTGCTCAATCGTCGGCGAGGCAATGGTTGTACCATCACCCACTAGCTTTACAGAGTGCCCTTGGTAGGCTTGATTAAGGGTCTCTGTGGCTTCTGGCAGTGTTTGCCAGCCAAGCGACACACCGTCGATCCGCGCATTTGGCAGCAGCCGATCACTCGGATACACCAGCTGGAATAACACATTGAGCCCAAGAATAACACCAATAGTGATATAGGTTTTGCGCCGTGTCCAGCGAATACGCAGCACTGGCACACGCCAATCGGCGAAACGGAGTTTTTCGGCAATAGTTGCCTTGCGGCGTCGGGGGTACGGACGCTGCGCGCGCGGAGGAGTATACATCATGTAGATATTATATCATCTATGATGATTGGTCGCTCTGTAAAATTTCTAGTGCACGCTGCAAAACCGCAATATCATCAGCGGCATTGTCCTGCTGCTCTAGTGCGCTTATTTTTGCACGAATCACCTGCTCGACTGGTGCCACCACTACATCCGCAGCATTCTGAGTGGGCGGTACCACTTGCAGGCTACGTGCTGAGTTATCCTTTTTGACCAAAAATCCACGAACAATCAGGCCATTGACATGCGCTGCTACCGTACTGACCGACTTATAGTCGAAGGCACGCATAATTTCGCGGTAGCTTGGGCCGTAACCATTGCTCTTGATAAATGTGTCTATAAATGTCAATAATTCACGTTGTTTTCGCGTTGGGCTTGTCATAATCCATCCTCCGTTATCGCTAGTGCTGCCAGCCCCCACCAGAGCATCGACACAGTGTCGTCAACAAAAACTGGTAAGAACAATCCTATCACAGTTAAGCCGATTCCGCCAGCAAAACTACCGAAAGCCAGCCAATACGACCGGCGATGCCATAATTTTACCAGCACACCAGTGGTTAATGCAACTAATAATAGTAATCCAATCCAGCCAATTTCGTGAGCGACGAATAAATAGTGGTTTTCAATGATTAAGCTCTGCCCATTGCCAAGAAGTGATGCCGAGCCAGTGCTCCCCACGCCAGTGCCAAGTGGTTGCTGTAGAGCGCGCGCTAGGCCAGCTTGCAACGAAGTTATTCGGTCGCTGTCGGATGTTTGGGCGGGGCCATGCGTTGGGTCGTTATGCAAGATAACATTATCGATAAAGTGCGGGTCCATAGCGTAGCCAATACTACCAACAATCACCCCACAGCCAAGTACTACACCAGCACCCCACAGCACAATACGCCGAGATGCCTGTGACCGCCATGCGCTGACAATCGCAACAATACCAACACCAACCGCCACCGCGAGCAGCGCACTTCGCGAATAGCTCTGCCACACCGCAAGCGCCGCTAGCAGCGCCGCACCACCAAGCAGCCAGCGCCGCATAGGTGAGATACGCCGCCATTGCAATGCACCATACGCCACAATAAGCGTCAGGACAGTACTTGCATACGCTCCGAGCGGATTTGGCCCACGCAGCGTGCTATTAATGCGGACATAGGCACTGTTGGAGTCGACTGTTTGGTAAGGCTCGATCGTCGTCGGCCCGTAGCCAAGCGGCACAAGCACATCACGCGACAAAACAAGCTGCGCTGCCGCAAAACCAATCACAACAACCGCACCCGCACCGAGCATACGCAGCAACCAGCGCCGATACTGCGGATAATTACTCACAAACACATAGACTGCCGCACCAAGCGCCACAAAACGCAGGTCAATCAACAAACCTGATAGCAATGCCAAACCAGACGTTGGCACAAGCAGCGCCACCACGCCGTGCCACAGTGCAAAGGCGAGCGCAAGCTGAATAATGCGATCACTCAGCCAACGCTGCCACTGTCGACGTAGCGTCACGTCGATAACAACAAGAAGCAAAACAATGAGAAGTAAAACTTCCTTCCACGCCTTGACAGAGAGTGTATAATCTGGCCAATGCGCACCAACCCATACCGTCAGCGGTGCATGGATAGCCAACCCGAAAAATATCGTACACAAAAACCAAGCCGGTATCTTTTCTCGCAATAACCGCTTCATCTCTTTCTAGTGTAGCAAACTTTCGGTAAAAAGTGTTATAGTAACAGTTGTTATGCCGTCAAAAAATACGAAATTTTATAGTCTCATTCTCATCGGCCTCGATTTTGTTGTGCTGATGGCGGTGTTTTTCATCGCATACTATGTCCGCACGCAAATCGATCACCGTGATTTGCTCCATACCGTCTATGCCAGCGACTACTTGCTCGGTTTCGTCGTCATTGCACCAGTGTGGATTATCCTCTATGCCTCGCTTGGGCTCTATAGCGCAAGTGTCTACGGCCGGCGGCTCGTCGAGTGGGGGCGGCTGTTGCTGGGGACATTCATGGGTATTCTGCTCGTGATTGGCTGGGAGTACGGCACACGAATGTATATCTTTCCGGCTCGCTTGGTGGCGATGTATGTCTTTCTTGGTTCGTTTTTGGCAATTGGCACAGTGCGCGAGCTGTTTCGCCTGACGCGGAGCTGGCTCTTCCAGTACAACCATGGCGTGAACCGTGTGATGGTGATTGGGACATCGCTGGCAACGCGTGACATCGCTGAGTCGATCTCAACCACCTACAAGTCAGGTTTTCGCGTTGTGGCAATGGCTGGCCCTAAGCGCTTTGTGCCACCTGGGCTCGATGTTGTTCATTTTGCATCACTCGACCCTGCCCTTGCGCAGATCAAGGAGCTCAAGATCGACACCATTATCCAAACCAACCTCTACGAAAACGAGGAAAAGAATCAAAAAGTGCTTGGTGCCGCACAGGTCAACCATATCCAATACAACTTCATCCCTGGCGAGCCAGAATTTTATACTGGCAAAAACACCATCGATGTTTTTCTTGGCTACCCAATGATTACCGTTAGTCAAACACCACTCATTGGCTGGGGAGAAATCGCAAAGCGGATTTTCGACACAATTATTTCTGGCATATTACTCATTGCCCTTGCCCCGCTTTTTGTACTCCTTATCATTATGCAAAAGATCTTTAACCCTGGGCCAGCATTTTATATCTCAAAGCGCCTCAGTCGCTACTCCGAGCCAATCCAGCTCATCAAGTTCCGTAGTATGGGTGCACAATATGGCAAGCAAGACGCGGCTGATGAATTCCGTGCAATGGGTCGCGACGACCTGGCTGAAGAGTATGAAAAAAACCGCAAGGTCGAACACGACCCACGCATCACTCGCTTTGGCAATTTTTTGCGGGCAACATCACTTGACGAATTACCCCAGATTTTCAACGTCTTTCGTGGTGATTTGAGCTTGGTTGGGCCGCGGCCAATTCTACCCCAAGAAGTGAAGTTTAGTTCAGCCCGCACGGCACTCTTGCACAGCGTGAAGTCAGGGGTGACGGGCCTATGGCAGGTATCTGGGCGCTCAAACCTGAGCTTCGATGAGCGGATCGAGCTTGAGCTATTTTATGCCCAAAACTGGAGCTTCTGGCTAGATATTAAGATTCTATTCAAGACAATCGGCGTGGTGCTACGCAAGACGGGTGCAAAATAGACGACATATTGTTATAGAGCTGAAGTAAGAGAGAATAACCTCAACAGGCTATTCCTTGTTTAGATTCCAAACCACACTATCTTTTGATAGCTTCGCCTTGCTCTATCTACTGGAATACTTGGTTTATTAGTTTTCATAACAAACCGTCATCTTTAATATAAAAGATTAATAGTGGGAGGTGCCGATGCTTTATAACGTCTCTAAGAAAGCAGTAGAAGTGTGGGACAGAAAATCGCAACAATAAGCCGTCAGACTTGGGCACTGCTCACAAAAAAAGCGTGTAGCCCTCAGTTCCTTAGTTATTTTATCATCTGATCGCGCACTACCTTGCGTAGCTTGGTCAGAAATAGCGTCTTGTCAAAACGCTGTGCAGTGCGACGCAATACCGTCGGATCAAAGGTTCGTTTCTCGGCCTGCTCAATTGCTTTAGCAACGCTAATGCTCGTCTGCCGGTCGAATAGCACACCCACTTCGGGCGACGTGACAATATCCGTTGTGCCTCCACGCGCTAGGCCAATCACTGGTGCACCAGCCGCTAGCGCTTCAACACTGACAATCCCAAAGTCCTCCTCTGCTGGATAGATAAAGCCACGCGCTGTTGTAATAGCCTTCTCATACTCGGCATCGCTCGCATCGCCGAAGCGATCAGTGCGGAACTCAACCGTTGGGCCAGCCAGATCAACAAGCCTATTGTGTGCGGGGCCATTACCAAAGACGATCAGCTTCTTGCCAAGCTTCGTCGCTGCTGTGACTGCCAGGTCGTACCGCTTATATGGCAACTGCCGGCCAATCGTCACATAATGATCACCCCGCTTGGCAGCAGGTGCAAACCGGCTTATATCTACCGGTGGATGAATAACTATGCTATTTCGATTGTAATATTTTTTAATGCGCTGCTGCGTCTCGGTAGAGTTTGCCAAGAAAACATCGACTTGCCGAGCGGCTTGGAGGTCTAGCTTGCGCTGGTGTGGCACCATGAGCGGCATGAGTGTGCGAATGAGCGGATTGAGATTACCATAGCCTGGGTCGCGCCGATATTCGTTGTAGTGGCTCCAGTAGTATCGTGGTGGTGTATGGCAGTAGTTGATGATGACTTGGCCAGGCCGCGTCTTTCTCACTTGGTGACCATGCATATATGAACTGGTGAGGATGATATCAAACTCACGCAGATCAAGCCGCCGCATCGCTTTGACAGCCAGTGTTGGAAACAGCTTATAATACGTGCGCACCTTGCGCGGAATTTTTTGCAAAAACGACGGCCGGATATCAAGCTCAGCAAAGGCCGGCATTTTGTCTTCATTGTACATTGCGGTATAGATCGGCGCATCTGGAAAGGCTTCGTGCATAGCGAGCACGACATTCTCAGCACCACCCATTGTTGTCAAGAAGTCGCAGACAATGGCAATTTTGGGTTGTTTACTCATAGTATCAGTGTAGCGCAAAGGAGAGATTTTACCTATACCCTACTCTACCGTCACGCTCTTGGCAAGATTGCGCGGCTGGTCGACGTCGTGCCCCCGCTCCACCGCCATATAATAAGCAAAGAGCTGTGATATCACGTTAAACAAAACTGGTGTGAGATGCTGCAGCTTGGTCGCGACACGCACCACCGTCTCGGCAGGGACGCGTTTATCTGTGTCGGTAATGACAATCGCATGGGCGCCACGTGCATTCATCTCTATCAAATTACTCTGCGATTTTTCGTACAGCCAGTTGTCCTGCAAATAACACACTTCGAAGAAATGATCGTCGATCAGGGCAATTGGCCCATGCTTGAGCTCACCTGCTGCATAGGCTTCAGCATGAATGTAGCTTACCTCCTTAAGCTTGAGTGCGCCCTCAAGTGCAGCTGGGTAGAGTGTGTCGCGACCAATATAAAGCGCATGATTATAGTGGGCATAATTATGTGCGATGTTTTTGACGCTATCAGCTTGCTTAGCCAGCGTCTTTTCAATCTCGGCTGGTAGCATCTCAAGCTCATTAATAAACTCACCCATCAGCCGTGGGTTTGTCCCTTTGGCTGCTGCGAGCATGAGGCCAAAGATCGTCATCGCTGCCACTTGCGAAGTAAAGGCCTTAGTGCTGGCCACACTGATCTCTGCCCCCACGTGTACATATACTCCACCATCAACTTCGCGTGCAATCGTGCTCCCCACTGCATTAACGACACCAAGGCACGTCACACCACGCCGTTTGAGCTCCGTGAGGCAGGCCAATGTATCGGCCGTCTCACCACTCTGACTCACAATGAGCGCAACGGTATGCTCGGGGATGTTATATGCTCGGTAGCGTAGCTCACTAGCAATCTCCACACTCACTGTCACATCATCAGTTAGTTGCTCAATAAAATAACTAGCCTGCATTCCCGCAAAATACGCCGTGCCACAGCCGACAATCATCACATGCTTGATCTGCCGCAATTCAGCATCACTTAAGCCTATACCGCCTAGCCGGGCATAGCGCTGCGCGGCAATCACTCGCCCAGCCAGCGTTGCCGCAAGGCTGGTCGGCTGCTCAAATATTTCTTTGAGGAGAAAGTGGTCATACCCCTGTTTTTGAATAGCTTGCAAATCCATCTCTAGCGTCTCTACTTGCACATCGACCACTTGCGAATCAGTTGTTTGAAGCTCGAGACCAGTGCGGGTGCAGCGCCCTACTTCACCATCATGGAGATAGACCACTTGGTTGGTATATCCCACCAAGGCCGATGCATCACTGGCAATGTACGTTTCGCCGTCGCCCAGCCCAACAATGAGTGGACTACCCTTGCGTGCCACAATGATTTCGTCAGGGTTATCTGCTTGGACGACCGCCAAGCCGTACGTACCCACCACCATTTTGAGCGCACCTCGCACTGCTGCCAAGAGGTCTGGTGCTTGCTTGTGTAGGTAGTCGATGAGCGCCGTCAACACCTCAGTATCAGTATCACTCTTAAATTCATACTCGTGCGCTGCAAGCATCGTCTTGAGCGCCTGATAGTTCTCGATAATGCCATTATGTACAACATAGATCTGCCCCACCTGATGTGGATGAGCGTTGCGCTTGCTCGGTGCACCATGGGTTGCCCAGCGAGTATGCCCAATGCCAACTGTATCAGTCGTCTTGTGGCGAGCTGTTAGCTCATTCAGCGCAGCCACCTTGCCTTTTGTTCTGAGTAACGTTGGCGCGGCATCCTCATCGAGTGTAACAATACCAGCACTATCATATCCGCGATATTCAAGCCGCTTGAGTTCCGTCAGCAGTACACTCTGCGCTGGTCGCGTTCCGATATATCCAACTATTCCACACATAGGTTTTTCCTTTCTTCTTGTATTATAGCGCTTTGGTCTTTGCCTTCTAGTGTACTCTCATTTTTTAAATAATTTTGCAAAAATGTAAAAATTACAATGATTTTTCTCTGTTGCTACCTGATGCTATTTTTACATCAATAGTCCTTTGAGTATAAAATACTAGAAAAAAGTGGCAAAAGATAAGACGGAATGCAGCGCCCACCTTCAGCTATAATTAAGCCGATATACACATACTTATAGATGAAAATAACACGATATGTTCGACATTTTTTCGACGAAGAGGTATACTAAGTGGTATGAGTAGAGAAACGATTTTAGTCACTGGTGGCGCTGGATATATTGGCAGCCACACCATTATCGAGCTTATTGCGGCAGGATTTAGCGTCGTTGTCATCGACAACCTTGCCAATGCAAGCCACGAAAGCCTGCGACGCGTCGAAACAATTACCGGTACAACCATCCCCTTTGTCGAGGCAGATGTGCGCGACCGATCGGCACTCGATGCGATTTTTACTAAGTATGATATCAGTGCTGTGATTCACTTTGCTGGACTCAAGGCAGTTGGTGAGTCGGTTGAGAAACCGCTGGAATACTATGACTGCAATCTTAGCTCAACCCTCACCCTCTTAGCGGCAATGCGCCAACATGCAGTACACCGGCTTGTATTCTCGAGCTCCGCAACGGTCTATGGCACACCAGAGTCATTGCCACTCACTGAATCATCACGCACTGGCACCGGCATCACCAATCCATACGGCTGGACGAAATATATGATCGAGCAGATCATTCGTGATTATTGCGTAGCGCACTCGGACTTCCAGGCAACTATCTTGCGCTACTTTAATCCAATTGGCGCACATATATCAGGTATGATTGGCGAAGATCCAAATGGCATCCCTAATAATCTCTTGCCTTACGTTGCACAAGTTGCCGTTGGAAAATTGCAAAGTGTTGGTGTGTTTGGTAATGACTACGACACACCTGATGGTACCGGTGTGCGTGACTACATTCACGTCGTCGATCTTGCTAAGGGACATGTAGCTGCCCTATCACACATGCAGCCAGGTGAGCACACCTACAACCTTGGCACTGGCCATGGTACCTCTGTTTTGGAGATCATTAGCGCCTTTGGCAAGGCCTGCAATCATGAGATTCCATACGAGATAAAACCACGCCGTGCTGGTGATATTGCAGCTTGCTACGCCGACTGCAGCAAGGCACAGCAAGAGCTTGGTTGGCAGGCAGAGCTGTCGATTGAGCAAGCCTGTGAAGACTCCTGGCGCTGGCAATCTCATAACCCAAATGGGTATAATGGTTAAAATTTAAATAATACCCCATGGGGTATTTTGCAATGAATAATATAGATGTATGTTCAGTTTGAATATATTATTTGTTCGTACTATAATTTTGCTGTTCAAAATATTGGTCTATTAATAATCTGTGCTTCTTGTGTGAATAATAAATGTATTCAGGCTGTTCTCGTCTGCCAAATGTAAACCTATGAAAACAAAAAACAGCCCACTATTTACGGGCTGTTTTCTAGTGCAAGTAGCAAAAGTTAGCTTACTCGAGCAATTCTACTCTTGGCCAGTCGCTTGATTGATCCGGGTTGAGGAATCTGGTTTGCCTTCGCCGGCGTCGAAGCGCATTTCTATGTTGTACTTTTTACACACTTCTGCTTCAGGAATAGCCTTTTCCGTGTCACGATCACCACCGTTGGCAAAAATAAGTTGGTCGCCGGGGTATTGGCCAGCTACCATCTCGAGAGACTTGATTTGTGTGGGATCTTCGTCGATTGATAGAATCACTTGGTCAACACCTTTGAGGGCGCGCATGAGACGCAGGCGATTGCTTTCGTTGAGGATAATTTTGCCTTTTTTCAGCAACTGTTGCTTGTCGTTGTTGACAATAACAATCAGTTTGTCGCCCATCGCGGCAGCTGCTTCGATCATATCGATATGCCCACCATGGAGCGGGTTAAAATAACCACTGACAATTACTACTCGCATTTATTACTATCTCCTTGTTGTTTATCGTTAGAAAGCTTCTGTTGCTATATTATACCATTACTCTCGTATATCTCGACACCATCCCCTATTTCACGCTATAATACAGCTATGACAAAACTGCTTATCACCGGTGGTGCGGGGTTCATTGGCTCGAACTTCGTGCATTATACCGTTCATCACAAGCCGGAATATGAAATCACTGTCGTCGATAAGATGACATATGCTGCAAACCCGCACAACCTCGATGGAGTGCGCGAGCAAATCAACTTCGTGCAGGGCGATATTTGCAATGCTGAACTGATGGATCCCTTGATTGCCGAGACGGATATCGTCGTTCACTTTGCGGCGGAGAGTCATAACGATAACTCACTGCGCGACCCAAAACCTTTCCTCGACACCAACGTGTATGGCACGTACACTATTTTGCAAGCAGTGCGTAACCACAACAAGCGCCTCCATCACATTAGCACCGATGAAGTGTTTGGCGATCTAGCGCTGGACGATCCAAACCGCTTTACTGAGGAGACACCATACAACCCATCGAGCCCCTACTCGAGTACTAAGGCGTCGAGCGATATGCTGGTGCGCGCCTGGATTCGCAGCTTTGGTGTGAAGGCGACGATTAGCAACTGCTCCAACAACTACGGCCCCCGCCAGCACATCGAGAAATTTATCCCGCGGCAAATTACTAACATCCTGAGCGACATCAAACCAAAGCTCTATGGCACGGGCGAGCAAGTACGTGATTGGATCCATGTCGATGACCATAACTCAGCGGTACATTTGATTCTCGAAAAAGGCACGCTGGGCGACACCTACATCATTGGTGCAGATAACGACCACGTCAATAACAAAGCAGTGATTGAGATGATCTGCGACTTAATGGGCAAAGGTAAGGACTGGTACGAGCATGTCAATGATCGCCCTGGCCACGACATGCGCTACGCGATGGACTCGAGCAAGCTGCGCCGCGAGCTTGGCTGGCAGCCACAATACACCGACCAAGATGGCATGGCTAACGGCCTGCGCCAAACCATTGAGTGGTACACTACTAACCGCGACTGGTGGCAAGCCCAAAAAGCCGCTGTAGAAGCAACCTACGCGAAGCAAGGACAATAACCAATGCCCGATACCCCCAGTAAAACTCGTGTGAGTAGCAAGATCGCCTACCAAAACCCGTGGATCACCATCCACGAAGACCAAACACGCGACCACGCAGGCAATCTGGGGGTATATGGCTATATGGAGTCGCGAAACTCGTGTATGGTCGTTGCTGTCGACGAGCATGAGCGCATCTACCTGGTGCGTGGCTTCCGCTACCCCTCACAGAGCTTTGGCTGGGAATTGCCCGGCGGTGGCGGTGATGGCGAGGATCTGCTCACCGCCTCCAAGCGCGAACTAGAGGAAGAGACTGGTATTGTTGCCCAGTCGTGGGAGAAGCTCGGTGAGGCATACGTGTGCAATGGCCTGATGACAGAGAAAATGG
Organism: uncultured Candidatus Saccharibacteria bacterium; assembly: GCA_963526965.1. Taxonomy (GTDB): domain Bacteria; phylum Patescibacteriota; class Saccharimonadia; order Saccharimonadales; family Saccharimonadaceae; genus Saccharimonas. Next base: position 69,169 of record CAURPS010000003.1, read on the forward strand.
CGGTGTGCTTGGCACGAGACCTGTCTTTTGGCGGCAACAAAGAACAGTCGGATGAAGTATTTAGCGATATGCGGTTCTTCACCAACGAGGAGATCGACCAGCTTATTACCCAAGGCGATATCAACGACTGCCAGACACTAGCTGGCCTCCATTATTATCATATATGGCGAAAGGAGAACGCATGAATTTCGACCCATCAACCTACAACGACCTTACCGTGACTGAATCACCAATTCCAGGGCTATTCGTCATCAAGCTGCCCGTCCATGGTGACAACCGTGGGTGGTTTAAAGAAAATTACCAGAAGGAGAAGATGGAAGCGCTGGGACTACCTGCCTTGACCATTGTGCAAAACAACATTAGCTTTAATGACAAAGCTGGTGCAACGCGTGGGCTACACGCCGAGCCTTGGAATAAGTTCATCAGCACTGCCAATGGCCGCGTGTTCGGTGCATGGTGTGATGTGCGCCAAGGCCCAACCTTTGGCCAGACATTCTCTGTAGAAATTAATCCTGGCACAGCGGTATTCGTGCCCAAAGGCGTGGCAAATGGCTACCAAACACTGGACGATAATGTGGCATATACCTACCTGGTTGACGCCCACTGGTCACCAGATGCGCAGTATACCTTTGTTAACCTCTTCGACCCAGCGCTGGACATTGCATGGCCACTCGGCAAAGACCAAGCGATCATCTCTGACAAAGATGCTGCGCACCCCCTCCTGCGCGACGTACAGCCAATGGAATTATAAAAAGAAAGGAAGCGTGCATGACAGATCACACCTCTACCCTCATCATTGGTGCCAACGGGCAATTGGCCAAAGCAATGCAGCAGCAATACCCTAGTGCTCGGGCGGTTGGGCATAATGAGCTCGACCTCTGCAACGCAGCAGCTATTGCAACCTTCGACTGGTCTGGCATTAAGACAATCATCAACACTGCTGCTTATACCAATGTTGACGGTGCAGAAACATCGGAGGGCCGCGCAGCAGCCTGGCGCATCAACGCCCAAGCGGTGGGACAGCTTGCTCGTATCTGCTCTGAGCGAGACATCACCTTAGTTCATGTATCGAGCGATTATGTTTTTGATGGTGAGACAGCACCACATACCGAAGATGAGCTATTTAGCCCCTTAAGTGTCTATGGTGCATCCAAGGCAGCGGGCGATATTGCTGCCAGCACCACGCCGCGGCACTATATTATCCGCACTAGTTGGGTGATCGGCGATGGTAAAAACTTCGTGACAACGATGCTCGGCCTGGCTGCAAAAAATATCGCACCAACAGTAGTAGCAGACCAAATCGGCCGCCTGAGCTTCACACCAGAGATTACGCGCGCAATTGACTACTTGGTAGAAAATAGGACACCATACGGCACTTACAATGTGACGAATAGTGGCCCACTGGCAAGCTGGGCAGATATCACGCGGCAGATCTTTGCCTTGGCAGGGCGTGATGACTTATCAGTGACAGATACAACCACCGCCGACTATTTTGCTAATAAGCCTGGCATCGCGCCGCGACCACTCAATAGTGACCTCAGCCTTGATAAACTCCATGCGACCGGCTTCGTCAGCCAAGACTGGTACGAAGCACTACGTGAATATGTTACTCTAAATACTCATTAAAGTAGTCCTTGGCTATTTGTCATAGCTTTTAGGTTATCATCTCACGACGTGAATAATTTTGTTTGACTTCGCGCACTATCTAGAATGACTGACTATTTCGTACACTGTTATATATTCCCATTATCTTCGGTATTATGGTACTATTACTTTATCTGGTATGATAAGTATATAGTTTCAAAAAGGAGTTTTACGTATGAAAGGTATTATTTTGGCAGGTGGTTCGGGTTCGCGCCTGTGGCCGATTACTAAAGCAATTAGCAAACAGCTGATGCCTATTTATGACAAGCCGATGATCTATTATCCCCTCACTACGCTGATGCAGGCAGGGATTCGCGACATTCTCATCATCACTACCCCAGCTGATCAAGCAGGCTTCCAGCGGTTGCTTGGCGATGGTGCGCAGTGGGGTATTAATCTGCAATACGCTATTCAGCCCAGCCCCGATGGCCTGGCCCAGGCATTTATCATTGGCGAGGAGTTTATTGGTGATGACAAGGTGGCGCTCGTCTTGGGTGACAACATATTCTACGGCGCAGCGCTCGATGACTCACTGCGTGCCTGCACTGACCCAGACGGCGGTGTGGTCTTTGCTTACAAGGTATCTGACCCAGAGCGGTATGGCGTCGTAGCTTTTGATGATGACAACCACGCGGTATCGATCGAAGAAAAGCCCGCCCAACCTAAGTCGAACTTTGCAGTGGTAGGGCTCTATTTCTACGACAATGATGTGGTAGAAATCGCGAAGAATGTCCAGCCAAGTGACCGTGGTGAGTTAGAAATTACCTCTGTGAACGCTGAGTATCTGCGTCGCGGCAAACTGAAGGTCCAGACACTAGACAACGGCGATGTATGGCTTGATACTGGGACGATTAGCAGCCTGACCGATGCTGAGGACTTTGTGCGTGTTGTACAGAATCGCACCGGCCAAGTCGTTGGTAGCCCCGAAAAGACTGCGCACATCAACGGTTGGATCACCGACGAGCAGCTTGCCGAACTTGCTGCACCGTTAAAAAAATCAGGCTACGGAAATTACCTCTCGGCGTAGTATAATAATACCAATATGAAAACGAATACCAAGACGGTGTGTGTGATCGTCCCAGCCTACAACGAAGCGACGGTCATCAAGGACGTGATCAAACAATCCAGGCGAGTCTTTGCCAAAGCCAAGGCAGCTGGCTATACAATTGATGTCGTGCTAGTCAATGATGGATCGAAGGACGACACACTTACCCAAGCTAAAAAAGGCGGTGCCATTACGATCGATCATATCCTTAACTCTGGTGCGGGCGGCGCAACCTTAACTGGTCTATCGTATGCTCGGCAGCATGGCTATGACATTGCCGCCACGATGGATGCCGATGGCCAGCACGCGCCAGAGGATGTGTTGGCAGGTATCGCGCAGATCGATGAGCGCCACGCTGATTTACTTATCGGTAGTCGTCTCATTGACAGCACCGGCATGTCCAAGACAAAAGTGCTCGGCAATAAAGGCTTGAGTTTGATCACTAAGCTCTTGTTTGGCATTAATGTGACAGATTCACAGTCTGGCCTACGTATCTATTCGCGCCGCGCCATTGATGACCTCGATTGGAAGTCAACTGGTTACGAATTTTGCTCGGAAATGATTTGGCGTGCCAAGCAAGCGGGGATGACAATTGGTGAATATCCAATCAAGGCAATATACACTGACTACTCCCGTGCTAAAGGTCAAAACAACTGGAATGCCATCAATATCGTCAAACGCTTATTCAAACAACGCTTAACGGAGCTCTTCGAATGAGATATTTTGCTCTTGTCTTGCTCAATGTGCCAATTATTCTCCTGGCGCTCGTCAACATCATCACCCAATACAAACTAAATAAAATCACCGTCACTCGCTTACGCCACCAAGTGGTGATGTGGTTGGTGGTGATGGCAGTGCTGCTGAGCTGCTTCCCGCTGTATAATATTTCGATTGGTCACCCACCGTTTGATTCGTCGGAGTTGAGCTTGTTTGATATTGTCCAGACGACAGCGATCGTGTTACTCTTCTACATCGTCAACACGCAGCGCCAGCGGATTGACCAAAACGAACGCCGCGTGCGCGACCTCCATCAAGAACTGTCAATTAAACTCTCGGCTCATGACAAAAAATAAATCACTCGATATCGTCATCCCCTACTGGGGTGAATTTGCCTTACTCAAAGAAGCGGTTGACTCTGTCTTGGCTCAGACGAGCGACGACTGGCACCTGACCATTCTTGATGACCACTACCCATCGACCGAAGCACGCGATTATTACACAAAACTCGCCGACCCACGCATCACCTATATCCGACACAAGAAAAACCTCGGCATTACCAATAACTTCAACTTTGCCGTCCAACATGTAACGGCACCGCACTGTATGATTGTGGGGTGTGATGATCGGCTCTTGCCGGAGTGCGTAGCAGTGGCATTGCGAACAATTGGTGAGGCAGATTTTTATCAGCCAGGGGTGGAAGTGATTAATGATAAGGGTCAGCCATATCTCCCACTGGTTGACCGCGTCAAGCGATTTTTGCAGCCTCGTAAATCAGGGCTTTACTCGGGCGAAAAGCTCGCAACGTCTCTGAGTCATGGCGACTGGCTCTACTTCCCATCGATCGTCTGGAAGACAGCGACACTTAAGCGGTATTCCTTTGATGCGACGTATACTATACTAGAAGATCTTGTCTTGGTATTTGATTTTATTCTTGACGGAGCAGTACTTGCCTTTAATCAGACTGAGACATTCCAATACCGACGCTTTGCCCAGTCGCTCTCAAGCAAAGAAAAGTCAAAGGATGGAGTGCGCTTTGCAGAAGAAAATGCAGTATATAATAGCTATGCTCAGCGCTTCGCATCGGTTGGTTGGCACAAAGCTGCTCGGGCGGCGCGACTCCATATTACGTCACGCATTCATCAGTTGTTGTCGTAGTTAATGCAATTTGAATATTCTCTCACCTCTATAAAAATAGGTTATTTTATGGTAAATTAGTATCTCTTTGCTCTTGTACTACTGCATAGTAAAACTTGAGAATAATATTCATGAGCGGCAATTCGTTTACTATTCTTTTCTGTTAGCCAACCCTAGCCTCATCATAGACAAGATGATGGATGAAAAAATTGGTTTTTATTCTTTGTAAAACACTCTGGTTAAGTGTTGTTGCGGGACTTAAAAAGAGCGTGCGTCTTGAATAAGATCAAGATACGACAAGAGTGTGAAAAAATGAACTCTTCTATATCAAGAAATTTACTCCTTTGTGCTGCACGAAAAACCGGCTCAGTTTCCTCGAGCCGGTTTGTTTCATTATGTACTCTACCTCACGTTTGCTTCAGTCGTTTCGGTTTTCTCTTTATCAACCTCAGCAAATTTGCGCTCCACTGCCATGATGTATAGCTGCATAAAGATCGGGCGAGGTAAGATATCATACAGATACCATACCAGTGTTTTCTTAGCGTGTGGGAGCTCAGTGTTTTTCCATGGAGTGAGTGCAAAATACTTTTGCCACAGCAGCCGGTTCGGGTGCTTGTTGCCAACTTCCCACGGTTTGCCCTGAATGCCATAGAGCGAGTGAATAATCTTGGGACTGTAATAGTTAGTCATAATCTCGTCGTAACTATAAAAGTATGGCTGCTTAAGATTATTAATGCGCAGCAGATCTTGCGGCCTATAGGCGTAAAACGCACTGGAGAAATTATAGGCAATATCGAGCGTCTTGATCTGCCCGCGGAACATAACATTACAGAGGTCTTGATCGGCAATGACGTAGTCGCTTTTCTTCGACAGATGCTCGACGACTTGGCTCGACACATCATCTTTGAGCCATTTTTTGTGATTGATGAGCATGATACCACAGTTGTAATAGCCATCGGTAGGCTGGAGTCCAATCGTTGCTTTGTGCTGATTGGTGAGAGTGTCGTAGGCCAGTGCCATGATATTTTTCTCAAAATCAAGCTCCAGCAAGCCATCAAGGGAGCTGGTAATGATCGTGTGTGGGTTGAGGTAGAGTACGCGATCGGTCTTGATATCAAGATCGGCTAGCGCCAGCATCTTGAGCCACGTCACATACACACCGTGCCACGGCTTGACGCCTAGCTTCTGTAATTTCTTGTGGTACGCGTTAGGGTTGATGAATGTCAAATAGGCATTGGGGTATTTTTCAACCAACTTTTTGAGGCGATCTTTGCTTTGCTTGCTTAGCTTATACCCACAATAAAAAATATGAATCTCGTCGAGCGTCTTATTGTTCTCAAGCAATGATGCGATCGAAATCGCACTGACAACTGCGTAGTTATCGTCACTTTGATACAAGACGTTTAAGATTTTCTTTTTGACTCTGGGCATGGCCTGCCTCTCTCCTTTATTCCACCGCTGCTATGTTTTTTACGTAGTTTTCCAGTAATGGCTGGTAGCTCTCACTGATGAATCCGGTGTTGTGCAGCTTCGACAAATTCATATCGCTATACATTGGTCGAGGCGCAAACGGAATCTTATCTTTACTATACTCTTGTGTTGACACTTTTACAACCCTATCGCGATCGTGCCCTGCATATTCGAATACATCCTCGGCAAGCTCTGCCCACGATTTGATCGGCCCAGAGTTAGAAACATGATACAAACCATACTCAGCCTTGGTATCTATCAAATGCTTGGTGGCGCGCGCGATCTCCGACGCAAAGGTTGGCCGACCATATTGATCATCCACAACCTTGGGATTAATGCGCATGTCAGCCAGGCGCTTCATCGTCCGCGGGAAGTTGTGCCCATCGCCAATCACCCAGGAGACACGCAGCACATAATGGCGCGGCGCAAGGCTAACCAGTAGATCCCCTGCTGCCTTGACATCACCATAGACCGACAGTGGTGAGAGCGACTCATCCTCACCATGGTTTTTGTTCGTCCCATCAAAGACATAGTCGGATGAGTAATGCACCAATGTAATATCATGCTCCAGCGCTACCTTGACGAGATTGCGTGGGCCAACCGCATTGACCTGCCAGGCTTTGGTGCGGCCCTCAAGCGTTTCTGATCCATCGGCATTGACGAACGCCGCCGCGTTGATAATAACATCCACACCCGACCAATCATACCCAAGCACCTGCTCTTCGTCCGAAATGTCGAGCTGCTGGTGGCCCAGCGCCGTTGCCTTTGGATATATTTCTTGGAGCGCCCGCCCCACTTGGCCATTACAACCCAATATTACAATCCCCTTGCTCATATACCCTCCTTTGTTTCCGCTATTATAGCACAGTTAGCGTAAGCTTTTTGAAATATCTGAAATCGCATGGTCGATGTAGGATAAAAAACACGCTGATAAGCCATTTTACTACTGTTAAACGCTCATATAGTCTCGCTCAATCCCCCTTGGGATATCATTGCAATCAATTTTGCCACGTAGTAAGCTAAGAGAATCTGAATCTCACAGCCTCTCTCGGTACTGGATTTTCCTCCAAACTTTACCTTGATGAGCTGTGAAATCAATCGTTACGATCAATTGCTGGCTCTGACACAAGAGGGCCGGTGTCTCGTAGACATCGACCCTTTAGTGATCTATCGGAGGGGTGTAGAAAGACAGAGCGTGAAGATTTTGCAATTTAGGTAGAGGCGATGAAGGCCTGATAATCTCTTGCAAAAAGCCAATAAGATTTACTTTGCAGCGGCGAACAATACTACGCAGCCATACAGCGCAGCTGCCGGCGATAAACTGCCGCGAGCAGCACCGCTTGGATGATGCCTGCCACCATAAAGCACAGCACACTGCCCAGCATCGCATAGTGCTGCACCACGCTATATGACACGACTGTGAGTACGATATTACTCAACAGAAGTATATAGAACTGCCCTTTAAACTCGCGCAGCACGGTGAGGATATTGATATAAATCGACACCAGCGCATTAGCCACCGCTCCCACCACCATGATGAGCAGCTCAGTGCGATAATCAGTAATACGCGCATTAAAAATGAGAGTAAGAAGCGGTGCCCCAACCAGCCACGTCGCAATCAGTGTTAGTGCACTAATCCCCAAGACGATGAGGATAATTTTGCTCACCAGCGCGTGGAACTCAAGGCGCTTCTGCTGATGATAGAGCTCCGACAGCTGCACGATATTGGGCTGAATAATGAAGGTAATAAATAGCGAGAGTAAGGTAATAGGCATAGCCATAATACCAAAATAAGCGATCTCGTGCGTGTGGAATGTATCGAGAAAATAGCGCGGAATATTAAGCGAAAACATCGTCAAAAATGTGGTAAGGAACACTGGTGCGCAGCGCCGCATGATCATACCAACATGGCGCAGCTTAGGCACGAGATGGTCGATATGGGGCTGGATAGGTTCGTACCGCTGTACCTGTTGCCAATCATACAACACAAGCATGAGAGCATTAACCGCCACAATTGCCACCACCCCCCACAGCACACTATGCACAAGCATATCGACGAGCAAAAATGCCACAAAGCCCCCTACCGCCTTGATCGTAAGCGAATAGCCAACGACGTAGAGCCTGTGATGGATTTGCAGCACACCATAGAGTGCATCGGCTACTGCCTCCAGCGCCTTGAAGAGTACGAGCGCGATGATGATACTCGACTTAACGACATCATAGTGATTTGCCACGCAAAACAGCACCGCACCCACCATCATCACGATCGACGTCACGAGTTTAACGGCAAGGTAGCTGCTACTACTAAACTCTTTGCGCACATCCGACACCTGATAAGTACGCCCACCCCACAAACCAATCGCCCAAAACACTACCGAGAGCGACAGCGCAAAGGAAAAAATTCCCGAGTCGGTGATACCATTAAGCCGCGTAATAAGTAGCAGGAGTGCTGGCGAGATAGCACTTTGCAAAAAGGAGCCAATAGAGTTCCAGATATAATTTTTAGACTGCATAATCTTATTTAGTATACCACTGGTTGATTATTTCCTGCGATTTAGACCATAATTTGCTCTGTTGTGATTTGTGCTCTATAATCAGGCGTGTTATGAAGAAATATTGGGCATCATTCGAATCATTTATTGCACGGCCAGAGCGAGTCTTTCTTTCGCTGTGTTTGTTGTTTGGCTTATTGTCGGCGTTTTTTGTGCCGCAGCTATCGGTGAGTGATGAGAATATGCACTACTTGCGGGCGTATGCGCTAGCTGATGGTCGCCTCGAGTCCAAGCGCTGCACCTACCCAGTGGATGTTAATGGCCGAGCATCATCAGTGTATCATGGCAATATCAGCGCTGATTATTCGCGTCCTATCAACCGCTCAGAACTCAAGACAAGTAAGTGCAACAGTGCTGTGGGCTACGCACCCATTATGCATGCGCCGCAAACGCTTGGTATTTTCATCGCTAATCTCTTCAATGGGTCGACAGGCCTGACGATTCTCTTTGGGCGGATTGCCAACTTGCTGTTCTACGCGCTCAGTGTGTTTTTCATTATCAAGTGGGTGCGCATTGGTAAGTGGGTCTTTGCAGTAGTGGGGCTGCTACCACTAATGGTTCATCTCGCTGCCTCGCTCTCAAGCGATGTCATGACGAATGTGGCGATATTCCTCATTACCGCCACGACACTCAATCTCTACACCCAAGAAACGCCGATCCGCCGCAAGCAAGTCGCTGGCCTCTTAGCTATAGCGGCACTGCTGGCACTGACCAAGGCGGTTAATGGTTTACTGCTCTTCCCGCTGCTTTTTTTGCCAGGGCGACTCTTCATCCCAAACACCAAGCTGCCGAAGCTACCATCACTTTTCAAGAAGCTCCCCTTCAACCTGCATAAGTGGGCGCTGATCGCAGGTGCTGGTATTGTGTCGCTGGCGGCACTGCTTATCTGGCAAAAGATCTATGATGGTGCGCTCCTTTCATCTGGCGCAGCCGATAATCCACTGCATCACAACCCGCTTAGGTTTATCCGCATCCTCTTTAATACCTACATCAATCCAAACATTGGCTACACCGATATCGTAGTACGTGGTAGTGTAGGCGACTTCTCAAGCTTCAAATATCACCTGCCGCTCTTTGTTTTGATCCCGCTCTTTCTACTGGTCTTTCTTGCACTGATCAAGCGCGATAAGGCCGAGGAGCAAGCACTCGCCCCAGCTGCTGGTCGATTAGCCGCGGCCAACCTCACTACTGTTGCCGTCTTTATTGCGGCGGTTTCATATGCGATGTACACCGCCTGGGCGCTGCTACCAATTCGCTTTGGTGCTGGTGCATACTACGCCGATGGAGTGCAGGGGCGTTACTTTACGGCGCTACTCGTGCTCCTCATCCCCTGTGGAGTGTGGCTACGCAAGTATGTTTGGTTCCATACTGCCTCGGCTAAGGTGTTTCACGCTCTTATATTCTTTGGCTGCGGGGCAATTTTGCTGTACTATACCTTTGGCACCTATTGGGCTTACCACGCGCCAATACCGGTACCACCGGTGGCATAAGAGAAAATATTCTCTGTCTCTCAAAGCTCTTTGTTTTTTCTGCTTGTTTAGCTTGCACTTCATCTGCTTAAATCTCAATACTTTCTTTTGGCGTCAATACTGTTTCATCTAATGGATATATGGATTTGTCGTTGTCCTAATGATTTTTATCACTGGTACTGGAGGTCTATGGAGAATTTCACCCTTTATAGTATCTTGAAGGAGGCATCACAGAAAATACATGATTCTATAAAAGTTTTAAATCCTTCTTTTCACCTTCCCCTTTCATGACGCTTATGCTATAGTGACATGGAACACTAATAGCACAAGCATTATGAAATTATTACGTCCTCTATCCAAAAAACGTCTCACAGTCATCATTAGTATTGGCATTGCGCTCGTCACCGCTGGTGGCTATGGTGCCTATATCGCAACGCGCCCCGCCCCATTGCCGCCCCTGTCAGACGAGCCAACGCCAGCCCAAAAACAAACACAGCACAAGACCGATGCCACCACGAAAGAATCATTTTTAGACAATAACACAGACCATAATACGACCAATACCAAAGACACTTCGCAGCAGCGCACCACCCAGGCTCAGCCCGCGCCAGTCCCAGCCTCGGCCAAGCACATTGAGCTCTCTGCCGAGCAGTCAGGCGAAACAGTCGTTGTGACTACTAAGCTGAGAGAACAAGGTTTTTCCTCTGGTCAGTGCGTGCTGACGATCACTAGTAGCGAGCAGCGCTCCGAGCAGCACGCTGCCATCATCTACCAGCCAGAATACTCCACCTGTGCTGGCTTCTCTGTGCCCGTCCGATCATTACCCAAAGGTACGTGGCATATCTCTCTCGCTGTCACGCCGCTTGGTGGCAAGACACTCACGAAGACGCTTGATAAGGAGATTCGCTAGATGATGGCTCAATCATACTCCACCGCCCACCCCTTCTCGACATATTGGCGATATGTCCTTGCTGGTGTTTTGTGTGTAAGTTTATTTGCTGCAACCATCCTCTCCCGCCCAGCCCAGGCAGTGACGGCAGCCGATTGGCGAGCAGGTAATATCGTTGATGATTTGCTCTTTACCAATAGCGATGATATGTCGGTGGCAGATATTCAGGCGTTTCTCAACAGCCTCAACCCACAATGCGACACTTATGGCCGGCAGCCTGCTGCCGAACATGGCAGGCGCGATATCAGCCGGGCGCAGTATGCTGCCGCTCGAGGTTGGCATGGGCCGCCATATGTCTGCCTCAAGGACTATTATGAAGTACCTAAATACACACCGGGCAATTACATCCCTGCTAATAACTTCGGTGGAACGATCCCCGCTGGAGCAGTCAGTGCCGCGCAAATTATCTACGATGCTGCCAAGCAGAATAATCTCAACCCCAAGGTGTTATTGGTGAAGATCGCTACCGAGTCGGCTGGCCCGCTCACCTCTGACACCTGGCCCCTCCAAAACCAATACACCTATGCCATGGGTTCGCACTGCCCCGATAGTGGCCCGGGCGGCAGCGCCAATTGCGATCGCAACTATGCTGGCTTCTCGATGCAAGTTGCCTCAGGAGCACAGCTCATCCGTTGGTATCTGGATAGTATGCAGCAACCATGGTGGTCGTACAAAAAGCCGTTTGCGACCAATCGTATCCTATGGAATGTGGTGCAGCGAGGCTGCGGCGCTGGCGATGTGTATATCGAGAGCAAGGCCACAGCGGCACTCTACACCTACACACCGTACCAGCCTAATCAAGCAGCACTGGCCAATATGTATGGCCTGGGTGATCATTGCAGCGCCTATGGCAACCGCAACTTCTGGCGAGTGTGGAACGACTGGTTTGGCTCGACCCAGCATAGTCGACCACTTATCAGCTTCCGATCGCACAGCAGCTACATCGGCTGGACAGGGGTAATTCATAACCGTGGCATTACAGGCGTCACTGGTCAAAGCAAGGCAATGCAAGCTCTCACGATCGATGGTGAGGTAACTTATGCCTCATACAGCAACGAGCGCGGTTGGCAGCCCACTGTGCAGGGTAGTATGCAATCGGGCACAACAGGGCTTGGCCGACCAATCACCGCCGTCAAGATCCAGCCAACTGGTACTCTCGCCCAGGCGTACGACATCTACTATCGCGCCCACGTGAGCTACATTGGCTGGATGGGCTGGGCTAAGAATGGTGAAGTGGCTGGTGTGACTGGCGGAGCTAACAATGCTATCGAAGCGGTCGAAATAAAGCTTGTGCGCAAAGGAACGCCTGCACCTGAGTCATCTGGGGTAGCGTATAAAAATATTGCAACACATGGCGACCCATCACCCCTCAAGCTCTCACTCAGCTCACATGTTGGTATGGTTGGCTGGCAGCCAGAAGTACGTGATGAGATGATGAGCGGCACCACTGGCCAAAGCCGCCGCATCGAAGCCATCAAAGCATCGCTCCACAACACAACGGGCCTGCCAGGTAACATCCAATATTCATCACATGTTAGCTACGTCGGCTGGCAAGATTGGAAGCAAGCAGGCGACGCATCCGGCACCACAGGACAGTTCCGCTCCATCGAGGCAGTCCGCTTCTTACTCACCGGCAAACTCGCTACTGCATACGATATCTGGTACCGAGGTTACTCACAATATGTCGGTTGGATGGGCTGGGCCAAGAATGGCCAACCAGCTGGCTCGGCTGGCGCCTACCGGCAGCTCGAAGCACTGGAGGTGCGCCTTGTGCCGAAGCATACACTCAGCCTGCCTGGCGGTGCCTTTTATAACCCAACCAACACTGCCGTGCCCGATCTCTATCAACTGAGCTACGCTGCCCACGTAGGCTACATTGGCTGGATGCCCGATGTATCGCACCCCATTATGGCTGGCACCACTGGCAAATCGCGCTACCTTGAGGCAATCCGTCTTGGCAAAGCCGTATCGCTGCGCGATGGTTCACCCATCACCATCCAGTGCGAAGCAAAAACTGCTGGCCAGTGGCTCCCACCAGTCACTCTCTCACCATCGCAGCCCTGTGGCACGACTGGTCAGCGCAAAGCGCTCGAAGCCCTCAAGCTTAACCTCAGTCCCGCCGACGCCACTCGCTACGATATTTATTACAACACTCACCTCTCCTGGGTAGGTTGGCAGGGCTGGAAAAAGAATGGCGAAGTAGCTGGCGACCGACCCGGTTCGCATATCGAAGCAGTGATGATGAAGCTGGTGGAGAAGAGTAACTAGTAACTACTAGATGTACAAAACAATCCTCCCACATCTGTGAGAGGATTGTTTGTATATATCACAGCAAGACAACAAGCTTTACTCGTAGATCGCCGCTACTTTCTCCTCAATATTCTTCCATTGATAGTCGTTGGCAGTTTGGCGGCCACCGGCGATAAGCTTGTCGCGTAGTGCTTTGTCTGCCACCAGGCGCTCCACCGCCGCGACACCAGCCGCTATATCACCCTGTTGGTAGAGGAGGCAGTTCTCACCATCCTTGAGGTACTCGACATTACCGCCATTGGGCACTACCACTGCGAGGCCACCGGTTGCCATCATCTCGAGTGGTGGGTAGGAGAAGCTCTCGAGGATGCTTGTCTTGATAAGGATGTCACAGCTGGCGTATACTTCGCCGACCTTCTCAGGTGCAATGCGATTGTAGAATGTATCGACGCGGTACCAGTCCTTAGGCTCTTTGCGGTACGATAGGTACGAGACTTCATACTTCGCAGGGTCGAGCTGGTTGATGATGCGAAAAGCTTCGTCGGTATTCTTGTACTCACTCTTGCTATCGCCCTCAACGAGGATTTTTATCTTGCGACCACTGTCAAAGTCGCGCTCGCGGTATGGATAATACTCGATATCGATGCCGTTTGAGACATACTTCGCATCCTTGCCAAACATATCTTTGAGCCACTTCTGGCACCAGAGCGACATCGTTACATAGCGCACACCCGACTGGTCACAGTACGATGCATTGGCTGCAAAGCGTGGCCCACCCGTGCCGGGGATATAAAAATCAGTCTCGAAGTTTTGGACGAAGTAAAGCCGGTTGCGCACATTGGGGTGCTTTTTGATAATCTCTACCGTTGACCACAGCGTCGCCACTTGCGTGTCGAAGAAGGCCTCTATCTTCGTCTTGTGCGCTGTAATAACATTGAAGCCTGGCAATTCGGAGCGGTATTGGTAGGTCTTTTTGGCCTGCTTAAGGGCGTGCTTGCTCACTGAATCGATCAGCGTTACATCCCAGCCCGCCTTGCGGAGAATGTCAGCGTGTTTGACGGCAACGATCACTCCACCCGAGATATCTGTCGAAGGCAAAACAAAGCCAATATTGCGCGCTAAGCGCTCCCGTATAAACGATGCAAGCGTGTAGCCAGTGTAGACTGTCGAATAATCATTGGTGGCAATCTTGTGTGCATTCTCGCCCAGCTGAGTGCGCAGTGCTTTGTCGGTAATGAGGCGATCGAGTGCTGCGTACCAATCGTTATCTGCACCAACCAAGAGGCCTGTCTCACCATCCTTGACCTGTTCGGCAAAGGCCCCCACCTGGCTCGCCACCGTTGGCACCTTGACGAGGCCAGCCTCAAGCCATTTATTCTCAGACTTCGCACGGTTAAAGATCGTATCGACTAGTGGTGCAAGGATGATATCGCAATCCACCATCACTGCGGGCAGCTCCCGCCAATCGACAAAGCCTGACGTCATCACCCGCTCTTTATACGGCTCAAGCGCGGCCGGTACATCGAGAATACCAGCAATCTTGAGGTGGAGCTGTGGATATGCATCGAACAGCCGAATCAAATCTGGGATGACTAGCTCAAAGTCCTCATTGTGCGTAATACTCCCACTAAAGTACCCAATGATGATTTTGTCTGCATCTTTGGCGATCTTCCCCTCAGCCAGGTCTTCAAGTGCCATGTTAGACGTCTTGATCATCTCATCAGAGGCGGCATTACGGTTGATGAGTACATCGCCAGTGGTGTATTTTTGCAGCTCATCGCGCAGTTGCGTTGTAGTTGTCACAACGTGATCACAAAGCTTAAGTGTCTCACGCATACGGTTCACTCCGTCGTCATAGAGCTGCTTATCGGCTTGGTTCATCTGCTGGACGTACTTAATGCCGTCGGTATACGTTTGATCGATAACAAGATCGTCAATATCAAAAAAGCAGGTCTTGTTGAAGAACTTTGCTTGCTTAATAAATTCCCGCACCGTCTCTGTCACTGGGCAACGAAAGAATACGAAGCCACGATAATATTTGAGGTCATCCAGCGAGAGTCGATCATAAAACACACTCTCCACCGTTAGCCCCTGCGACATCAACTGCTCCATTTGGTGTGCCACGCGGTAGCGCTCGGGGTGCGGCAGGGTGCAACCATTGATAAAGAGGATGTCTTTGTAATACTTCTGCTTGCGCTCGGGGAATTTACGATAATAGGCATACTTCGTGGCGCGCTTGCCAAAGCCGATCATTCCATCGTCTTTGATAATCTTCATGCTTTTCTTGGCGGCTTTGTGTACTTTACCGATCATACGTCCTCCTCTGGCGTTACGTGCGGGTTATATAGTGTGTTGTATCCTTTACCACAGAGTGCAGCAGTTATCTGAGCACTGGTGAGCGGTGTGTCTGGCGCAAGAGCGGCAAGTTTGGTGCGCGCCACCACCACTGTTGGTGCGTCGATAGTACCAAGATTATAGCGTGCTGTCAAGTAGATGTGTTTGGTAAATGAGCGCCGACTGAGCTGCTGGAGCAGACCTACCACCGATGGTTGTAAAATCGACGACAAATTTGCAATCACCTGCTGCTCATCGGCAATCCGTGGCGTCACCGCACCAATCATTGGGCGAGCGGCATCGGCAGCGAGATGCTGCAGCGTGCTAGAAGGCAGCGCATTATGCTGCGTCAGGCATATCATCTCGGCAGTGGTTGTCTCAAGCAGCTGACCAACAGTGGTCGACTCATCGAACAACGCGGTGTCAGTGCTATATGCTTGGTCTAAGATATAGCTCATCTGCCACTGAGCGCCATACTGCGGGTCGCGCTCCACCTGGGTCTGCACCTGGCGAGCAGCGCTGTCTGCCTTGAGGGCGCGACGCTGCGCATCGATGACGTAAGGTTTGGCATCAAGGTCTTTCGCTGTAGAGGCTTGGTGAACACGCCAATAGTAGAGGATCTGCGGCACATGAGTAATCTGCTCGGGCTGCAAAGCCCGCGTTAGGCGCAAGAACAGCTCCCAATCCTGCGTGCCATTATACGACCCATCTTCACTACCAACCTCTGTGAGTAACTGGCGTGACATAACGGCAAAGTGCGTAATGTAATTCACTGCGCGCAAAAAATCTGCGTTCCAATCGGGCTTGAAAAATGGCTGATATGGCCGCCCGTGCTCGTCCATCTTCGTCTCATCGGTGTAGACGAACTGCGCGCCCGTACGGTCGATTGCGGCCGCGACCCACAGAAGTGCATCAGGGTGGAGAGTATCATCATGGTCAAGCAGCGCAATGTATTCGCCCGTAGCCTGTGCGATGCCATAGTTGGTTGCACCAGCAATGTGACGGTTCTTGTCCAAAAAGAACGGCTTGAGCTGTGGTATGTCCTCGGCTAAGTCACGGATCGCCTGGCGAGTAGTCTCATTAGTCGAGGCATCGTCAACGAGGATAAGTTCCCAATGTGGGTACGACTGCGCCACCACCGACTGCACCATCTCTCGCAGGAATGGAATTGGCGTATTATACGTCGGTACGATGATAGAGATACGCGGCTGCTCAGTAAGTGAGGCAAGTGCTGGCGGCTGCTCAGTATGCTGACGCTGCCATGCATCGTAGATGCGACGCTGGCGAGCATCAAGATAGACTCGATACGGCGTTAAAAGGTAACGTACCGCGCGGTGGAGATGGCGATTGGCTTTGATAAGGTGCGTCAGATGATGTAATATATACGACATTTCTCCCTATTTCCAGGTATGCTTGAGCTTGGTAACACCACCCCACCGGCCATGATCATAATCACGTTGCACCGAGAAGTGCGGCCCCTCCTCAGTAAAGGCGATCGTCTTGGTGTCGTCCGCCCCCATCAAGCCAGCCTTGATGAAATAACTCCCCTCGTTGAGGTTGAGCTGCACAGTGTAGGTCGCGCGATTCTTGTCAGCAATCTTCACTTTTTCTTGATAGGTGTTGGGACCATAGACATACTCACCATTCTCGCGGAAGATTGCCACACCAACATGCTTGACCCCTGTTTGCTGCCACTCTAACTCCACTGTCATAGTTTCGTTATACTCATACACCGTCTGTTCGTTACCATCACTGCCGCGCAGTGTAATATCAAAGTCATCTGATATTTGCTCGTCTAGCCCTTCTGACTCGTTGTAGCTCTTAATATTGCTCCGACTATAGGCGGCGGCAATGCGGTATGGCTTGCCGATCATCTTCACCTTCCCATCCTCGATAAACACTGCCTTGTTGCAAAAGCGCTCTACCGCCGACATATCGTGCGTGACGAGGATAACAGTGCGCTTTTCGCGCTTAAGCTTATCGAAATAAGCGTAGCACTTCTTTTGGAAGGCTTCATCCCCTACCGCCAAGACTTCATCTAGTAGTAAGATATCGGCATGGGCACGAATAGCGATAGAGAAAGCCAGGCGCACCTGCATCCCACTAGAATAATTCTTGAGCCGCTCCTCCATAAAGTCACCCAGCTCAGCAAAATCGACAATTTTATCATACATTGCCTCCATCTCGTCATGACTAAAGCCCAGCAATGCACCGTTGAGAAAGACATTCTCGCGGCCAGTGAGCTCTGGGTTAAAGCCAACGCCCAGCTCGATAAACGGCACCAGCGAGCCACCCACCTCGACGCTCCCGCTATTGGGGGTGTAGATGCCGGCAATCGTCTTGAGCAGTGTGCTCTTGCCCGAGCCATTGCGCCCAACAATACCAAAGAAGTCTCCCTCGTTAATGGTAAAATCGATATCTTTAAGCGGAGTAAAGACCCGATACCCTTTGCGCCCCTTGAGGAGGTTAATGAGCTTTTGCTTGATGCCCGAGCTTGCCTCCAGCGGGATCTTGAAGGATTTGGTAAGGTTATTGATAACAACGATTGGTTGCGCCATCTAGATACTCTCCGCAAAATACTGCTGGTTGCGCCGGAAATAAAACACCGCCAGCAGGATGATAGTGATAATCGAAACAAATGGTATGAGCACCATAGGGTATGCCACGAGGTCGTAGAGCTGGATGGTCTGGGGTGTTACCAGCACCTGGCGGACGTCTTGGATGATCTGGGCGGCTGGGTTGAGCATGAGGTATGGCGCAGCAGCCGGCATACGATCCATCACCATCTGCAAAGGATAAATAACCGGCGTGGCATAGAACGCAGCCTGCATAAAGATCTCCCATAGGTAGCCAATATCGCGGTATTTCACATTGATCGTCGCAAGGAAAAACGCCACCGCCAAGGAGAGTACATAAAGCTCGAGGATCAGCGGCACCACAAGCAGCGCCTCCCACGACCAATGCACACCATTAAACAAACAAAAGCCCAGAATCACCACCATATTAATGGCGAGGTTGATAAAGGCCGAGATGGTACCTGAGATAACGATAATATACTTGGGGAAGTTGATCTTGCGAATAAGGTCGCCGCGCGAGACGATCGACTGCAGCCCTTGCACCGTCGCCTCACTAAAGAAGTTCCATAGCACAATTCCCACTAAAAGATACACCGGATAGTGCTCGACTTGCTTACCAAGGCCGAGGAATTTATCGAACACGATATACAAAATAATAAACAAAAATATCGGTTTGAGGATTGACCACAAATAGCCCAGCACCGATCCCTGGTAGCGCAGCTTGAAGTCCGTTACGACCAGCTCGCGCAGCAAGATACGATTTTTTCGTTGCAAAAGATTTGTTACTTTCATAGTTTCTCTGGCCATTATATAATATGACCGTGGTAAAAAACAATCTTGCAATCATAGTTCTTAACTGGAACGGCGCCGATGATGCCCTAGAATGCATCGATTCGTTGGCGCAGCAGACGCTGGTGCCGACTATTATCGTAGTTGATAACGACTCGCATGATGACTCGGTGGCACGCTTCCGCTCATATCAAGCTAAGCACCCTGCGCTCAGTCTCGTCATCATTGAGAACCAGCGCAACCTCGGCTTCGCCGGTGGTATTAACACAGGCCTGCGCTATGCTAAAGAGCAGCAATTCCGCTTTGTTGGCGTACTTAACCCCGACGCAGTAGCCAACACACACTGGTGCCAAGCCTTGGTGGACGAGCTACGAGCTCATCCGCACTGTGGTATTGCTACTGGGCTGCTGGCTCGTCGCGATGGGACGACCATCGATAGCTCGGGCGACTTCTACACCACCTGGGGGTTGCCTGGCCCGCGCCACCGTGATGAGCCAATTAGCCATGCGCCAACAGAGGCCGGAGCGGTGTTTGGTGCAACGGGTGGTGGAGCAGTGTATCGCTTGGCACTGTTCGACACTGTTGACCTTTTTGACGAAGCATTCTTCATGTATTACGAAGACGTCGATCTCAGTTTTCGTACGCAGCTAGCAGGCTGGACGGTGCGCTTCACACCGCACGCCGTCGCGTACCACAAGGTTGGTGCCAGCAGCAGCAAAGTCCCGGGGCTCGCGGTATACAACACCTTTAAGAACTTGCCGCTCATTTTTATCAAGAATGTGCCGGGGCGGCTGTTTTGGTCAATTGGCGTGCGCTTTTGCCTCACCTATTGGCTGATATTCTTGAGTGCACTGCGCCATGGCAATGGCTGGCCAGCACTGCGTGGTATGCTCGCCTCTGTTGTCCACCAGCCAGCGGCCTATCGGCAGCGCTTTGCTATCCAGCGGCAGCGCAAGGTGTCGGTCGATTATATCCGTGGTATTATCCACAACGGGCCATTACCTAACCAGACAGGCCTACTCAAGTTTCGGAAGTTTTTTACTGGTAAATAGTTCAGCTTGAGAGGACGGGTCAGCGCCAAAGAAGCGAATTTTAAAGACCGATTTTCGTATGATAACTGTACAAGAAAATATATGGAGGCCAGTAACCCAACAAGCGGAAAAGCACTATATAAGAGTCTGGCCGGAACATTTTCGGTATAGTTATTATACGAAAGAAGTACACTATATTCTATTCGTATGCAATTAACCTACTCCACCTCACCCCTGTTACGCACGCAATCATTTTGCATATTCGCCATCTATGCGTACAATAATACCTATGCGTCTTCTTGAATATCAAGCCAAGCAGTGCTTGGCTGAGGCTGGTGTGGCAGTACCGCAGAGTAATGTTGTAGAATCTGCAACGGTGGTGCCCACTGCCCCTATTGTCCTCAAATCACAAGTGCCGATCGGTGGCCGCGGCAAGGCAGGCGGCGTGGTGATTGTCCGCGAGCAATCCGCCGTTGTGCCAACCATTCAGCGTCTCTTTGCTCTCGATATTGGTGGCTACACCCCCACGAAGCTCCTCGCTGAGGAAGTCCTCTCCATCGGCCGCGAGTGTTACATTTCGCTTACTATTAATCGCGAGCAATCATCCATCGAGCTACTCGCCCACACCAGCGGTGGTATTGATGTGGAAGAACACGATCGTGCAGCGTTCTTTCGCCAGGCCATTACACTGCAAACAGTTCATATTGTGGCCGAAGCACTGGCGGAGTATCTGTCGTTACCAGAGCAAGCCTTTGCGCTTGAGGATGTGGTGGCAAATTGTTTGCGTTGCTTTATTGACAACGATTGTCTCTTACTCGAGATTAACCCACTCGTCGTGACGACAGATGGCCAGCTCATCGCTGGCGATGCCAAGATGACGATTGACGATGCGGCGCTGTTTCGCCATCCGCAGTGGCACGAAGCAGCCCTAGAGGATCATAATTTCGTCACGCTTGACCACAACGGGACGGTTGCGACGATTGCCAACGGCGCAGGCCTGGCAATGGCAACTGTCGATGCGGTGATTGCCCGCGGTGTGCAGCCAGCTAATTTTCTTGACATTGGTGGCACGGCAACTCCAGAGAAGATCCTGGCTAGCTTTGAGCAGATTGCCCGCTTCCCTGCCGTGGCGCTCATCATTATTAATATCTTTGGCGGTATTGTGCGCTGCGACGACGTAGCAAGGGCCATCATCAGTGCCAAGCAGCAGCTACCTGACCTCCCGCCACTCGCTGTCCGCCTAACAGGCAACCGCGAGGCCGAAGCCAAGACGCTCCTTACCCGCGAACATATCCCACTCTACGATAATCTCTCTCACATTTTGGAGGAAGCCGTATGATGACCCCTGATATCTTTCGTGGTAAGCATGTTATCGTCCAGGGCATAACGGGCAAACATGGCTCATTTCATACCGAGCGTATGCTAGCGAGTGGCACACATATCGTTGGCGGCACATCACCCAATCGGTCGGTTACAGAGGTACACGGCGTGCCGGTCTTCCGGGCGATTCGCGAAATTCAGGCGCAGCAGCCTGTCGATATTTCCGTGATTTTTGTACCAGCAGCTCATGCCAAGGCGGCGATTATGGAGGCAATTGATGCAGAGGTGCCACTCATTATTTGTATCACCGAGGGCGTGCCTGTCCACGATATGTTGCATATAAAACAACGCCTGGCAACCAGTTCTTCGGTTTTGATCGGCCCCAACTGCCCTGGCGTTCTCATCCCCAGCGTGCACAACCTTGGTATCATTCCTGCTGCGCTCGCCACGCCAGGCCACACTGCCATCGTCAGCCGTAGCGGCACGCTCACCTACGAAGCAATGAGCCTCCTCACCCAGGCAGGCATTGGCCAGCGCTATGTGATTGGGATTGGTGGTGATATGATTGGTGGCAGCAGCTTTATTGATTGCTTGCAGTTGTTTGAGCAAGATGCGGCGGTAGAGCAGATTGTGCTGATCGGTGAAATTGGTGGCACGAGCGAGGTTGCCGCAGCGGATTATATTAAGCGTCATATAAGCAAACCAGTCTATGCTTACGTTGCGGGTCACAGTGCACCATCTGGAGTACAGATGGGCCATGCTGGGGCGATCCTTGGCACAAATGAGCTGGAGTCAGCCCAGGCCAAGACAGCCCGGCTCGAGGCCAGTGGCGCAGTGGTGGCATCGTCCATCCAGTCGCTCATCGCGCTCATACCAACCAATAAGTGATACAATAAGGCTACGATGAAAACAATCACCATTCTTATCCCTGCCTACAACGAAGCAGCTGTTTTGCCACAGCTATTTGCCCGGCTCGAGACGCTGCAGCGCAGTGTCGATCGCCGGCGCTACCAGTTCGAATTCTTATTTATTAATGATGGCAGCCAGGATCACACGCTCGAGCTCATCCAGATCGAGCAGCAACACAACCCCGCCATTGCCTACCTTAATCTCTCACGCAACTTTGGCAAAGAAGCTGCTATGCTCGCTGGCTTCGACCACGCCGCGGGTGATGCTGTCGTGGTAATTGATGCCGACCTACAAGACCCACCAGAGCTGATCCCGCAGATGATCGAGCTGTGGGAACAGGGGTATGATGATGTGTATGCACGGCGCCGAAGCCGCTCCGGCGAGACCTGGCTCAAGAAAAAAACCGCCGCGTGGTATTACCGTCTCCTCCAGAGTACGACGCATATTCCTGTTCAGATCGACACGGGCGACTTCCGCTTACTTAGCAAACGCTGTGTCACTGCCATCACCCAGCTACGCGAATCTCAGCGCAATACCAAAGCGATCTTTAGTTGGGTGGGCTACAAAAAAAAGGAGATTCTCTACGACCGCGACCCACGGGCTGCTGGCACCATTAAGCAAAGTCCCCGCACACTCATCAACCTGGCTATTGACGGCATCACAAGCTTTACGACCGCTCCGCTGCGTATCTCAGCCGTGCTGGGCTTCCTTATCGCCTTCTTGGCCTCCATCTACATCCTCTATCTGCTCATCCGACCACTGTTCGGTGTGCCAACCGGTGCAGGCTATTCGTCGCTCATGGCGGTGATTCTCTTCCTTGGTGGAGTGCAGCTGCTGAGTTTGGGGGTGATTGGCGAATACATCGCCCGGATTTTTAGCGAAACGAAGCAGCGCCCACCTTATCTCGTCGAGGAGCATCGTGAGGCTCGCCATCGCAAATAACAGCGGTAAATTGCTGCGGTTTGCGCTCGTTGGCGGGATTAATACAGCGATCGATATTGGCTTGCTGTTTGGGCTCACCGCGCTTGGCGTGCCAAAGCTCGCGGCCAATACAGTATCGACAGGCACGGCCTTTATCTTCAGTTTTTTTGCTAATAAGTCGTACACTTTTCGTGCCCAGGGTGATGTGCGCCGGCAGTTGATCTTGTTTGTCGTCGTTACTCTGGCGGGCTTGTGGGGGCTGCAAAATGCGGTTATTTTCTGCGCTTCGCCTATCCTGGCCTCTGTTATTCATGCCGAGTCACTTGTGCTGTTGCTTGCAAAAATCATTGCCACCAGTGCATCGTTGATGTGGAATTATTGTTTGTACGATCGTGTTGTTTTTCGAACAACAGAGAGATAATGTTTCGCTGAAAAATATGGTTTTTAAACAGTACATTTACAAACTCACTATACGCTCATACCTATTATTGACGCTGATAATCATCCGCCACCCGCACAATATCATCCTCTGTTGATGGGTGCGCTGGGTCAGTGTGCTGCCAGAGTTCAGCAATAATCGTTGGGTGCTGAGCATCACCGCAAGCACGGTGGCGCTCCCCTGCCGCCAGCCTTACGATATCACCTGCCTGAGCTGGTGTTGGCTGGGCTGGTAGCTCGTCGCTCGTGTTGCAATAGTATGCACCAGCGGTCAGAAAACGCCACAACTCCGCTCGCCGATGATGATATTGCCAGCTCAGGCGCGCCCCTTGCCGAACAAAGAGAATCTTGGGACTGAGCGGTGCATGAGCATTGTCCTTAACTATTACTTCCGATACTGCAAAGAAATCCGCCGCAAACTGCTCCGCCTGTGCCGGGTCAATACAGATAAACCCACCCCAGGGCCGCCGGCTGTCTGTCCCAGTGATGTGGTAGCCCACCTGGTGAAGAATATATTCTATCTGCGCCAGATTCGTCTGAACTGCTATGTGTTGCGGTAGTTCCGTCATATTACTCGTAATATGGGTATTATAGCACTTTTATATACAGTTTGTGTTTTTATTATTTATTGGAATTTGGTAATTCCTAATCCCCGCTCACTACCCCTCCGATGGAGTGTGAAAACAGATTGCAATAATCTGTTTGCAGCCCAGCGCAAGAGGTCGATATCTGGGAGATATCGACCCTTATAGTGTTCCTGAGGAGGGGTAGTGAGCGGGGGTAATATTACAGAGATGTTACTTTAAATTTAATGCCACCCACCTTGACACACGCGTGTCCATCTGGCGCTTTTGGTGCAGGAGCTGTATACTAGAGGGTATGAGTTTTCATATTGCAATCGACGCCCGCGTGATCAATTCTGGCACGGGCACATATGTCGTGAAGCTGCTCGAGCAGCTGGAGCGGCTTGATACGACTAACCGCTATAGCATCCTTGTCCCCACCAAGGATCGCGACTATTGGCAGCCACACAACCCCAACTTCACCATCCGCACGGTCGACTTTGCCAATTATTCGCTGGCGGAGCAGCTTGACTTCCGGCGCTACCTAGATGAGCTAAAGCCCGACTTAGTGCACTTTTGTATGCCGCAGCAACCGGTCTTTTACAGAGGTAAGCACGTTACCACGGTGCACGATATGACCCTTCTCAAGACATATAATTCTGACAAAAATTGGCTGGTGTTTCATCTTAAGCAATTGGTGGGGCGCTGGGTGTTTCGGCGGATCGCCCGCACCAGCGAGCATATCATCACTATTTCTCAGACGACCAAGCAAGAATATCAGAGCTTTACTAAGATCCCCGATAGCAAAATCTCGGTCATCTACGAGGCGGGCGAGGCACACCCTGGGCAGCTCACGCCATATATCGACCTTCCCTTCAAGCGATTCATCATCTACGTTGGGCAGCAGCCTGATTATAAAAATCTGCGGCGCCTCGCGGCCGCACACCAGCAGCTGCTGAGCCGCTGGCCAGACCTTGGCCTGGTGTTTGTGGGGCGAATGAACGAAGACACCAAGCGCAACCAAGCCTACTACCAGCAGCAAGGCTATCGCAATATTCACTTCACTGGGTTTATCCCCGACGGGCAGCGCGATTGGCTGCTTAACAAAGCCGAGGCATACGTCTTTCCATCATTAATGGAAGGATTTGGCCTGCCGCCACTCGAGACGATGGCGTATGGCACGACACCTGTTATATCGAGCAATACCTCGTGTATGCCCGAGATTTTGGGCGATGCTGCCGAGTACTTCGACCCACTCGATGTCGATGCCATCGCTAGCGCGATCGACCGCGTCCTCAGCCAACCAGCTCGCCGTCGCGAGCTTATCGTCAAAGGCAAAGCCCAAGCTGCTCGCTACTCATGGGAGCGCTGCGGCAAGGAAACGTTGGCGGTGTATGAGCGAGCATTGCGGCAATCATAATCAGTCTATTTATAGCCAGTGTGAGTGATTGTGGATCAGAAATCGTAAAGCCTCGTTCACCTTAGCGTGAGTCTATTCTCTCTTACCTTATATAGATGTAATGTCATTTATAATACTTTACTTCTGCTCTGTATCACGTTCTATTAAAAACAGTGGAGTGAGCACAAGAATTAGCACGCCGCTACGAAGTAGCTATTTTTGATATTATTATTGCAAAAATAACCGGCCATCACTGACCGGTTATAAGATGTATCGTAGCGTAGCTTTTACTCAGCCTCTTCCAGCTGGATAATCACATGGCGCTCGCGGCCTTCGCCTTTGGAGACGGTCGTGATGCCAGCTGCGTCGGCAGCGACTTGGTGGACGATGCGCCGATCGGCTGGGTTGAGGTGGGCGGTGTAGGGCTCACCAGTTGCACGCACACGCTCGATCCAGCCGCGGGCTTTATCGGCAACCTTTTCTTCGTGCTGCTTTTTGTAGTCGGCGATATCAACACTCACGCGCACTATGGCCGCGTGCTGCGCCCGCAGTGCCGACGAAACGATATATTGCAGCGCCCGCAACGTCTCTGCCCCGCGGCCAATCAAGATACTATTGATGTCTGACGACTCTACCCGAAGTGTCATTACCTCGCCATCGTCATCACCCGATACCGCAATATTTTCGCCAAAAAACGAGATGATGTTCTGGAGATATTCTCGGGCAAATGTTACTGATTGGTATCGATCCATCGGGTTCTCCTCCTCTGTTATTCTTTGGCTTTGATGCGTGTGATGTTGGCTTCTGTAGCCGCTTTGGCGCGCTTTTTCGTCGACTTTTTCTTGGCAGGCGTTGTAATATCTACTTCATCAGCAATTGCTTCAAGCTCTTGCTTATCTTTACGGAGGAGATATGACTGCTGCGCTACCGCTACTAGGTTAGATGCCGTGTAGTAGAGCGCCAACGCCCCTGGCAGACCCATCATGATCATAAACATCATCACTGGCATAAACTTCGCCATATTGCGCATCATTGCGGCGTTCATCTCGGCAGGGTCAGCCTCTTTGCCAGCGGCCGTCTCCTTCATGATGTCGCGGAAACGCTTGGCACTCTTACCGGTTGGCATAGTTTGCTTAGTCATCACATACTGGGTGAGAGCCGAGATGATTGCGAGAGCGAGGAGCGGCCAGACAATGCCATCCTTGCCAAGCGCTACCTTGGTGAGGTCGATAAAGCCCAGCATGGTGTGATTAAACTGTTCAGGGTGGTGAATGATCGTCTTGATGGCATCGATATTCTTGAGCGGCTCGTAGATGTAGCGTGCCACTTGGTCGCGGTGGAGCGAGATGATCATAATCACCTGGTAGAGGCCAATGAAGATCGGAATCTGAATGAAGAGCAGGAGAATCGAGCGAAATGGCTTGATACCGTACTTCTTATACAGTTCCATCTGCTGCATCGCTTCTACTTGGCGGTTGCCATTAGCTGCTTTCTTAATCTTGGCGAGCTCAGGCTGCATCTTGCGCATCTGTTTGCTCTGGTGGAGCTGCCGCTTGAGCAGTGGGTAGAGCAAAAAGCGAATGATAACCGTAAAGATAATCACCGCCACGCCAAAGTCACCACCAGGGATGATACTATAGATAAGCAAAAGTGCGTTAAAAATGGGCTGTAAAATTATTGTCTCAAACATATTCACTCCGATTACTGCATTTATTGTATCATAGGTGGCCACGGAAGATGAATTGTGGCGAAGTATTTTTGGAAATCAATCGTTGATATATGCGATACACTACTGCCAATACTACATATAAGAGTATTTATAACCTTAGAAAAGAACACTCACCTAGCTTGCCTTTCATTGGTATAGAATGACAAGAAAAGAATTTTTTATAAATGTTTTGAGTTCTATTTACCACTGTTTATACAGAACTATTTGGCATTGATTTGACTCAAAGTACTATGAAGTAGGTCGCGCAAAGAAGACTGAAAGGATATAAGATTTTATTCTGCCTTATCTCTTTCATCACTTGGCGTTGCGTCGCCAGGGCAAATACCAGCTCGCACAAGGAGATTTTTTACCACCAGCGCAAGCTCATCGTGCGGCGTGGTAAGGACTTCGCTTGAGGTGATGATTAGTGCAACGTCGTACACCCCTGTAAAGTACGGCACGTGCTGGCGTAGAATCTCATAGACGCGGCGGCGAATGCGGTTGCGCCCCACCGCAGATTTGTGCACCTTTTTGCTCACCACCACGGCAATGCGTGGCATGCGCCGACGGCGATTAGCTACGTATTTGACGGTCAGCAGGCGCGAACGCTCGGCACTCGCATGGCGATACAAATAGCGTAGCCCGCCATAGCCATGAAACCGATATCGTTGCTGTAACATAGCTGTATTATAGCAAATCTACCCGCAAGCAGAGATAAAATAACCCACCAAGCAGTGGGTTATTTTCGTCATTTTGCTATCATCTCACTACGAGAGTGCGAGGCGAGCGCGGCCCTTGGCGCGGCGGCGCTTGAGCACATTGCGGCCTGCCTTGGTGGCAATCCGTGCCCGAAACCCGTGCGTCCGAGCACGATGACGAGTGTGTGGTTGGTGAGTTCGTTTTGGCATATCATTGCTATTATACGCGATTGCTCCAGATCTTTCAACTTTTCACTCGCTTGGTGGATTTTGTGCTCCGAGCAACCTCCGTCATAAGCATAGCCAAATTGTTTATCCACATTTGTTCGCGAGTTATCCACACTTTAACAGAGGTAATGCATTTTTGTGGAAAAACTCCACCCCTGTTGCTCTTCTTGCACTCATCCCGTTGTTGTATTTCTCACGGTTGTGGAAAAGTCGGTTTTTTCTTATACTAAAAGGAGTCATTGTATAACAAACAAGGAGTAGCAAAAGCCAGTGTACCACAGCCTGTGGAAGAGTGTTTTGGGTGAGATTGAAGTGTCGATACCAAGCGGTATTTTTTCGACGTGGTTTGCCAATACCGAGATGCTCAGCAATAAAGACGGGGTGATCACCATTGGCGTAGCGAATATCTTTGCGATTCGCCAGTTTGAGGTGCGCTATGATAGCATCGTCAAAGAAGCGCTCCAGCATAGTGGTGTGGAGGTGTCGCGCATCGCTTATGTGGTAAACAAACACGGCAAAAAACGCACCGTCATTAGCCGCGAAACCACTGGCCAGCCAGCCGACCGCGTCGAGGAACGAGCGGCGGCGCTCATCAGCAAGCCAACTACCTCATCACACTCTAGCTCTAGCTCTACCACACCAGCAACCAGCCTCAATGCGCGCTATACCTTCCAGAATTTCATTGTCGGCTCGAGCAACGACCTCGCCTACACCGCCTGCCAAGCGGTCGCACATAGCCCTGGTACGAAGTATAATCCCCTCTTCATCTACGGTGGCGTCGGTCTCGGTAAGACACACCTCATCCAAGCGGTAGGCAACGAGATCCTTGCGCGCGACCCAAGCAAGAAGGTCGCCTATCTGAGCTCGGAGACGTTTGTCAAAGAATTTATCGAGTCGATCCGTTTCAAAAAGGCTGGCTTTTCTGACCGGTATCGCAATGTCGATGTACTGATCGTCGACGACATGCAATTTATTGCTGGGCGTGAGAAGACCCAAGAGGAGTTCTTTCACACCTTCAATGCCCTCCATCAGGCTAATAAGCAAATTATCATCGGTAGCGACAAGCCACCACACAGCATCCCTACCCTGACGGAGCGCTTGCGCAGTCGCTTTGAATGGGGGATGGCGATCGATATCCAGATGCCCGACTTTGAGACGCGGTGCGCGATCGTCGAGACCAAAGCGAGCTTCGCTGGCGTGACACTTGAGCGCGACACCGTGGAATACCTGGCTAAGAACGTCAAGACAAATATCCGCGAGCTCGAGGGTGCGCTTAATCAACTTCTTGCTTATGCTGAGATGCGCGGCGTCGCTCCTGACGTAATGACAGCGGAGGGTTTGCTTGGTAACGTCCGGCGTAGTCGCCCCCAACACCTTACTGCCAAGCAGATTATCGACAAAACTGCCCGCCATTTCCAGATCGATAGCAAAGAAATCTGTGGTGCTAAGCGGGCTAAGCATATCGTTGTACCGCGGCAGATTGCCATGTATTTACTGCGCAGCGAGCTCCATATGAGCTTCCCACAAATTGCCAATGAGCTGGGCCGCAAAGACCACACGACCGCCATCCATTCAGTCGAAAAAATCGAAAAGTCCATCAAGCTTGACTACCTCATCCGTGAGCAGGTCGCTGACATCCGGGATAAGCTCTATGCCTAGGCCGTGTGTTTTTTTCGCGACGCCTGTGGAAAAGCCGTGTATAGTAAGCCGTATAACCAGCGGACAGCTCGTGGGCAGTCATCCACAGCACCAAGAGCGCACCGCCCTCCAGCCTTATTGGCTGGTGGATAACCACCACTTCTCCCCGGCTTATCCACGCCAGCGATCGCAGCGTTTTGCACAAGTAGTGAGCAAGTCGTACCCCTGTTATTCATCATGGTTTCCACAGTATCCACAGCACCTATTACTATATCAACCATATAAAAGAAAGGATTGTAGATATGAAACTGTCTGTCACACAAGAAAACCTTGCACGAGCGCTCGGGGTTGTCGGGCGAGTTGCGAGCAATCGAGCTGGCCTGCCGATCTTAAATAATATACTATTCCGCACCGAAGGTAATCGCCTTCTTCTCGCTGCGACGAACTTAGAGATTGCCGCTACCTATTATATTGGCGCAAAAGTAGAGACACCGGGGGTAATTACCCTGCCGGCTAAACTTGTGAGCGAATTTGTGGCGAATTTGCCGAAGGGGCCGATCGAGCTTGAGACCGATGGCGCGCGTATGACACTGACGTCTGGCGGGTACACTTCGACGATTAATGGCGTGGTAGCGGATGACTTTCCGGAGCTGCCGACGATTGATGAAGAACAATCGGTGCGCTATAGCATTGCCGCGGCGGACTTTAAGCAGGCGGCAGCGCAAACCTTGGTGACCTGTAGTAATGATACGACTCGGCCTGTCCTGACTGGCGTGTATTGGCACACAGTGGATGGTGCGCTGTATATGGCAGCGACGGATGGCTATCGCTTGGCTGAGCGGCGTTTGATGGCAAGCCAGAGCCAGATTGCAGCCATTGTGCCAGCGAGCAGCCTGCAAGAAGTGCTGCGCTCGCTCAGTGACGGCACAGAAGAGGTGGAGGTGCTCTTTGACGAGACGCAGGTGCGCTTTCGGCTGGAGGAGGTAGAGATTACCAGCCGCTTAATTGATGGCACCTACCCAAATTATCGGCAGCTCATCCCTGCTCAGTCAGAGACAAATGTGATGCTGGCGGCACGCGATTTCTCACGCGTGGTAAAGGTGGCTGGGCTCTTTGCCCGGGAGTCTGGTGGCAGTGTCACGCTCACCGCTGACCATGAGGCGCAGAAATTGCGGATTCACTCCGTTGCGTCTGAGCTGGGCGAAAATACCTCCGAGGCAGAAGCTGAGGTGTCGAGTGATGGGCAAATTACGCTCAATTCGCGGTACATTAGTGATGCACTAGGCGTTCTTGATGGTGAGACGATCACCTTCCGCTTTAGTGGCAAGCTCTCGCCCTGCGTCTTAACAGTCGCTCAGCCCGAGCCAAACTACATTCATATTATTATGCCACTGAAGAGCTAGCGATGAAGATAACACGGCTAGCAGTGCAGCATGTGCGAATCCATACGCTCAAGACGCTTGACCTTGAGCCAGGCACAACGTTGATTTCTGGCCCAAATGGCTCTGGCAAGACATCACTTATCGAGGCGATCCATATTGCGCTGCGTGGTACCTCCTTTCGCGGTAGTGATGAATCGGTCTGTCAACATGAACAAAAAAATTATACAATCGATCTCGCGACGGATGAGCAACATTACCGCGTCCAGTACGATCGCCGCCATGAGACGAAGCGCAAGCGTTTTATCGTTGATGGCACAACCTATGGTCGCCTTCCCTATGGCAAAAAATATCCGATCGTCCTCTTCGAGCCAGATACGCTGCGAATTATCACTGGCTCGCCGCAGCGTCGGCGCGATTTTCTTGATACACTCATCCAGCAATATGATGCACACTATAGCCACGAGCTGAGCCGCTACCACCGAGCACTACAACAACGCAATAAATTACTCAAAGACCCTACCCTCAGCGAGGCGGCACTTTTCTCGTGGAATCTTATCTTGAGTCAGTATGGTGCGTCGATCATTGCCAAGCGCCAGCGGGTGCTACATTATCTTAGTGCAAAAAGCAGTGCTATGTACCAAAGTATTGCAGGCGTGGCGGATAGCGTTACGCTACACTACTCAGAGGAGCGCAGCATGACCGCGCAGCAACTCCTTGCCGAGTATGAGCAAAAAACGGCGTATGATACAGTGGTCGGCGCGACGAGTGTTGGGCCACACCGGCACGATATCACGGTGCTATTCCGAGGCAATCCGGCCGCCAAGACTGCATCCCGCGGTGAAATCCGCACCATTGTGCTCGCTCTCAAATTTCTCGAAGCAGCCTACATCCAGCAGCAAACAGGTCAAGCACCACTTATTCTACTCGACGATGTCTTTGGCGAGCTCGATCAGCAGCGCCAGCAGCGCCTCCTTAGCGAGTTCGTCGATAACCAGATCGTGATGACGAGTGCGGTGGGGTAGGCTTCTAGGCTTCGCCTTATATATCAGTGTACATATAACACCATGGTGGGTTATTGCCGCCGCACGGAACAACACGCTTCTTTTCTAGCTCTTCGGCGGTGGGATATATTTTGCCATTGATTTTTATGTCGTATTTATCAATATCTTTGTCGTGTTTTTTAATATAGTTGAGGGCTTGGTCGACTTGCGATTGGCTCGTTTTGTCTGTTGTGACGATGCACACACCAAGCCGATTTGACCGGTCGGTCGTGCGGTATGGGTTGCAGGTAACAATATAAAACCAACGCGAGTAGTAAGGTAGTTTATTAATAAGAGGGCTCTCTTGAGATATCTTTGCTCCGCCTTGTGTTGCTTCGTGACCGCCGATTGCTTCGCGGATATCGTTGTATTTTTCCTTCTTCGCTTCTCTCTTTCCTTCCTCAGTTAGTGGATTCATGGCAAAGAATAGCTTCTTTTCTTCGCCTGGCTTGAGGTCTAGCTTGACCTGGTGGTCGGCAAAGCCCTTAGCTCGGAATGTGTAGGTGTACGACCCGCTCTTTACGGCGTGCTTTGTCCGCGTTGTTACCTTTTGGTCTTTGATCGTATCATACGAGACAGTGAGGCTATCGGGGATAGCATAGACGAGGATAGTGCTATCGTATTTGAGATTATCAACAAAGCGATATATCGTAAAGGCAATCATGCCAACGGCAAGCAGGGCAAATAATGCGATAATTTGGTTACGTTTTTGATTGAGTATTTCCATTGACTGTCCTCGCTAATACAACACCCGGGTTTCCAAGCATCCACTCGACTGTTCCTTGTTTAATGTAGGTTGGTGAGTAATCAAATTGCGATGCCTGTGCACCAACAAATCCATTACCAAGGTCACCAGTATAGATAAGAGTATGACCTTGCCCATTATTATAAATTAGAATATCACCAGGTTGTAAGTCGGACATTCCAGGAGACTCTTTAGTATAGAATTTCTCTGGGTGGCTTAAGACATATGGGCGCTGAACTGCCGTTCCGGCTGGTGGATAATTCGGATCTGCCCCACTCATGCGCATCACTGTTGCAACGTATTTGCCGCAATCGGTGTAGTCACCACCCGCTTCTGGGTTATACTGCTGGCGGGCTTGTTTATACTCTGGTTTTGCACCATCACTGTCGACATGTCGTCCATCCTCCCAGGCAAGACTCTTGGCCGTCTCGACGATTGATCCACCGGCGGCACTCTTGCTGCCGTTTGCGGTGCAGCCTGTGGCTGATGCATTTTGGGTGTTGGCGCCATTGTTATTGCCGCCTTCGACTTGGATTTGGGATGAAGGCGGAGATAAGTTCTCCTCTTTGACAATTTGCTCGATCTTGTCGATATACTCAGTGACAGTCGAGACATACTGGCTGTCGGTCGCATAGCCAGCATTTTTGATCTCTTGGAGGTATTTGCGTGGGTCACCAGGGTATTTGAGGGCTTCGCTATAGCGTGAGTTGCTGGTGATGAATTCGCCATAGCCAAGCCAGCCAGCCTCGACGGTAGGATATTTGCGGAAGCCATCGACGATTGTTGTTCGGCCAGAGGCGTATTCCTCCTCGGTCTCCATATCGATCACCTCACCCGACCAGTTCCCGCCAGCCTTGATACCATGGAAATTATTTGCCTTGACGGTAAGTCCAGATTTGCCATAACCAGACTCAATAACCCCCTGAGCAAGAACTGTCTCGTATGGCGTGCCATACTTTTTGTTCGTTTCGACAGCCATCTTGACGTATTTGCGGACGAAGTCTTTGAGGTCTTCTGCCCCAGTGGCGCTACTACCATCGCTACTGCTGGTGCTGCTGGTAGAGCAGGTTGCTGCGTCGGGGTCGAAATGCTCGATATTGTTGCCAGAAAAGAACCCTGCATCTAGAGCTGAAGCAGGAGTTGATACGAGAGAAAACACTATCGCAAAAACAAGAGAGCTTATTCGATAGATAGTTGTGCAGTGAGAAAAGAGTTGTGTTGATGGAGAAAAAAGAGACGAAAAGCGAAGCAGTTGTTGGTGGGTGTATATTTGGCAGCGAGTGACAAGCACACAAAGAGAGTAGAAACACTGAGCAAAAATAGCATGAGTCCACCGTATGATCATGATGACCCTCCAACACGTCGAGCATACTCCCAGTGCCATGCCTCTGGTTTGCTGCCATTTGGTTCGGCCCATTCGGGATGGACGTAGCCATATTTATGCGCATTGGCTTTGAGCCAATTGTATGTAGAAGAACCAAAGTCTCCCACACTAATATCTGCTGCAAGCCCCCAGCCATGGTTCGAACTACACGGTGGCGCTGGCTTGGCGAGGCCACCTTGGTATAGTGGGTCACCTGGTGTCGCGTATGCTATTTGCCGTTGGCAGTCTCGGTATGCTTCGTTAATACCGAAATCTGCACCAGTTTCTGCTTTGTATGCTTTGTTCATTTCTTCCATAGCGGCCGCAGCTTGCTTGTGCATCCTCTCGCCGGACGAAAATGACAGAGCTACCAAGTCGCCTTCTGCTAACTCGCCGTTTTTAAGGCCGTTCCATGTTGATATAGAATCGCCACCTTCTGCAGCAGGCTGGGCTTGGTTAAATTCTGGCTCGCCAACTGCCGGGCCGCTGGGGGTACTGCTGCTAGATTGGCTTGCACCACCTCCACCAGAGATCGGTTCATTGTCCATAGTGTCGACGACACGTTGGTCGATTGTGAAGAGTGCAGCATTGACTTTTTCCTCAGAGTCAAACTTGCAATAAGCGGTGTCGACGCCATTCTCGCCATCAGTACCTTTGCCACACTTCTCTTGCCATTCTTTGAGCGTGCCGCCAGTTGCTTCGCCTGTTTCTTCGTTGTATTGCCCAGCGAGAGATTGGGCAACCTCGTCAGGGTCTTTATCGAGATTGAGTGCACCATACGATATATTACAAAATGGCCCAGCAGCGACGTCTTTGGGGATATTTGGGTCATCGCATGCTTGCCAAATTTTTTTCATGCGATCTGTCTCGGTATTAGCGCTGACTTTATTACCAAAGAAAGCCGGTACGATATTCTTAGGGAGAGACACAAGATTATGAACGAAACTACTAAGATTAGAAAAGCTACCCATATAGGGGATGAATGAACTGTAGAGACTTCCCATAAAGGTATATGGCGACGTTGCGTCAAATGGACTCCGCTCAACGCGTTGCTCAGCAGCATAGGCAAGGTTGAGACGAGCTGTTTCTCGTTCGTAGGCGATTGTTTGGTCGACATTGAGCATACCGTTGCCACCCGCCGCTGCTGCTTCAGAGAACATATTTACTGCACCACTCGTGAGGGCATCTCCAGCATCTTCACCAACAGTAGCACTACTCACAAGAGTGCCCGCCATAGAATTTATGAGCTTACTGAGGATTGGCGCAAGCACAGCAGAAATAACAGGAGCAGCTAAGTTTGAAACCAATTCACCGACGACGCTTGTCCATCCACCAACGACACTCATGAGGAGCTGACCGCCAGTGCTGTTGATGGCTGTGCAGGATGTCTTTAGTGCGCTAATATTAGCTCCAAGGGCATTGGCAACGCCGCTCATCTTCCGAGCCCACCCTCCGCCAGGGACGTACTCCGTCCAATTGGAGGTACCAGTTGGGGCTATCTCTTTCATTAGGCCATATTTAAGACCCATTCCGTCGGTTGCGGCCTTTTTGGTCACGTTGCCAGATTTGTTGACAAGTACAGTAGTAAGAATCGTCCCAAGTACAGCAACAGCCATATAGTCTGTTGAACCGGCCTTAATATTATCTGCCATTGTAAAGAACATCATGGCATAGCTAATAACCTGTGTCATTTGGATGAGGCGAATCGTCTTGCTAATAGACTGAGCACCATCTTGTACCATACAGAGGCCGCCAGCAATCATGGCGACGATATTGCCAGTCTTGCCAACGCCATTTTTGATAATATTGGCTGCTGCTTCTTTGCTGATAGATTTTGTTGCTCCTTCGGCACCTTCACTTACTGCTTCTTTTGCGGCTTTGCCAACATCAGTGTCTTCAGTAACCTTTTCTTTGCCTTCATTGTCATTTTCCTTGGCTTCGTATCTGCCATTCATTTCTTTGCCTTTGGTATTTTTGTCGATGCTTTCGCGGACTTCTTTCTCACTTTTGGCGCCAGCCAGCTTGTTTTTCTTGGTGAGGGAGAATTTTTTTATGACGCCATTATTAAATACTTTGTCGAAGAAAGCGACCCAGCGCGGTGCATATGCGCGGTGCATAATTGCTCTGAGCTCAGGCTTCTCATAATATAATTTTTTGAAATCTTTGGCGCTGATTGTTTCCTGAGTCCCATTAGGGTAAGTGACGCGCAGATTCTCGATTTTTTCACCGATTGTGGACTTTTTCGCATCAAACCCATCGGAAGCTTTGACGATATTCCCTTCCTTGTCGAGGGCTTCAACATTATTTTTTTCAAATTGCTTTAGCAGCCGATTCGAAACACGATTATAGCGGCATCGTACATTCACAACCGAACAAAGGCCATCGGTTGCAGTGTTTTGGATACGCTTAAACATCACCTTATTAGCGCGTCGTTCGAAGCTGGTATTTTGTGAATTCCAGTGGTTGGTGAGATTTTCTTTAATATGAAGCAAAAGTAGACTTGGCCCACCAAAAAACGAGATCATTGAGCCACCGCCAAGCAAAATAGCGCCAAGGATTCCCATTGGCCCACCCTTCTTAGAGAATATCGCACTCCGCGCTTTGGCAAAGCGAGATTTGGGCTCAGAGAGTTTACTGTCTGGCGGGACTACCTTGTTGAACCAGTTATTATCGCTCCAGTTGCTTCCTGGCGCGCCCTCCTGGCCTCGGACGGAGTTGGCGTAGTCGCTGCCAGTTGCGCCAGTGCTGCTGGTGTTGCTATGGGCGGATGAACCACTCCCGCTGTTCTCGCGCGACTGGAGGTCTTGGGCGGTGTTGGATTGGCTGTAATCACCACTGCCAGCGTGATTATTCCGGCCGGCGAAGGTGTCGTTGCTCCAATGCGTATTTCCCGGATTGTGCCGGTCGAGATCGGGTTTTTGCTGAGAGGGAATGGGGGTAGGCATGGTGGGCTACGACCTCACTGGCTGCTGATATAAGCTGTTATTGGCCACCGGGTTGGTAGTGATGAATTGCGTCTCGGTCTCGCTGGCGAAGATGCGGATATGGACGTGGTTTTGCCCCGCAAAGAAGAGCCCATCGCCCACAGGGAAGTTAGATAGACGCTTACGCTCTTCCTCGGTGAGTTTAAAGACCTCAGCGAGCACATCCACCGCGCTGGTCGATTGCTTTAGCAAGAGCTGGAGCGAACTGTTTGCCACAATGGCCCGGCCCTTCTCACTCCCCATAAAGTCCTCCACATCCTGTGTAATAGTCGTCAGCCCCAGAGAATACTTACGAGCTCGCTTGGCTAGGCTATGGAGAAACTCCGCCGAGTCTTCGTACTTCATCAGCTGCCAAGCCTCATCGACGATCAGCATCCGCCGGCGCTGCACGGTGCGAGCGATATTCCAGATGTGGCTCAGCACAATATACATTGCCACTGGCCGTAGGTCATCCTCGAGATCGCGGATATTAAACACCACCATGCTGTTATTAATATCAACATTGCTCTGCTGGCTAAAGATACCAGCAAAAGTACCTGTGGTGTATTTGCGCAGGCGCTGGGCTAGCGATGGCCCTGCCCCACCCATGTGAAGGAGGGTGTCGTAGAGGTCGATGATCGTCGGTGGCTGAGAATTATGCGTTAGTGGGTCGCTGGTGATGCCAGCCCGAGCGTAGGTATCGATGAGCGCTTGATCGAGATCGGCCTCTTCAGCTGGGCTGAGCAAGGCAATCTGTTGCCCACCCACCAACGTGCCGCCCAACATGAGCTTGAAGAGCCGCTGCAGGGTGATGAGATTGGCGCGCAGGGCATCAGTTGCTTCGTCGCTGTCGATTACTCGGGGAAGGTCGAAGGGGTTAATTCGCGTATCGCTACTGAGGCTGAGGCGAATGTAACTGCCGCCGACTGCGTCAGCTAGCTTCTGATACTCGTTCTCAGGGTCGATGACAAGGATGTCGGTGCCAAGCATCATACTGCGCAGTGCTTCGAGCTTAACGGTAAAGGATTTACCAGCACCAGACTTTGCAAAGACGACCATATTCGCGTTCTCAAGGCTAAAGCGGTCGAAAATAACGAGCCCTTGGTTGTGCTGGTTCACACCATAGAGAATCCCCTCGCCGTCACTGAGGTCGGCACTGGTAAAGGGAAAGCTCGTGCTCACCGCACCAGTGTTCATGTTGCGGCGGACTTGCAGCTGGTCGGTCATTTGGGGGATGGTACTGTTGAGGCCTTGCTCTTGTTGGTTACTGGCAGTTTTGCTGTAGACCATATTTTGGCCAAAGATTGTCTCGATAACATGCTGAACGAAGCTCAGCTCCTCGAGGCTATCGGCATAAAGCGTGACGTAAAGCCCAAAACGGAAGAAACGCTCAGCCCCAAGCTGTAGCTGGTCGCGCAGCTCCTCGGCATCGGCCAGAGCGGCTTCGCGGGCTGGGTCACGCACCTTGCCTTTTTCGGAATTAAGCGCCATATCGGCCTCAAGCTGCGTCACCTTCTTGCGGAGGTTATTAAGGACGATCTCTGTCTCGACGGGGTAGATAAACATGCTAATATCGAGCACTTGGTCGATGTTGATCAACCCTGACAACCAGCCTGTGTAGAGCTCACGTGGGTAGCCATAGATGTAGAGTGTGCGGCCATACTTGGTACCAATGCGGAAGTATGTGCTGTGAATCTCGAGGCTGCTGGGCGCGATTAGGTCGCGCAGCGTCGTCATCCCCTTGATAAAGGCTTCTTCTACCTCTGCTTGCTCGCGCTCGCGCTGCTGGGCAGCAATGTCGATTGGATCGGGTCGTCGTGCCATTAAAAATCTCCTTTGTGATATGCTGTCGAGGTTGGGACGGCTCCCTCACCCTTGCGGACGAAGGTGGAAGTCACGTTATTAAAGTCGCCCAGTGGCTCGCGCACCGCCGTGTCGGGGTTGTACATGTTGTAATAGAGGGTACCGAGCTCTTTAGTCTTGAGCTGCACTGCCCGCACACCAATCTGCATCAAGCCATTAAGGATGGTGTCAGCGCGGTTGCGGATCTCCTCGCGGGCTCGCTCGTAGGTTTCTTTGCTGATCTTCGTCACAGTGTTGGTATTCTTAGGGGCGAAGAGCTTGGTGAAGAACCCTTTACTCTGGTCGAGAATCGTCCCCTCCCCTGCTGGGTAATACGGGATGACGACGTAGAAACTCTTGTCCATGATGTTGGCGTTTTGTGAGAGGTCGTCGATGAAGTTGATATAGTCTTCCATCAGCACGCTGAGCAGCATGTTGTCTTGGGTGCGCTGGATGGCGACGAGCTTGTCGAGGTATGGGCCAATATCCACCCGCTGCGAGCGGATGCAGATCTGCACTGGGAAGTACAGCGCATTGAGGAAGTTCTGGTAGCTATACTCTACCCCCTCGCGCTCACGAGCGCTCATGAGGTCGAAGTTAATCGACTCACAGGCAATGACGGCGCGGAAGCTCCCATCACCCATGATGATCATATCATCGCGCAATTCCGAGAGGAGGAGGCTATTCTGTGTGGTAGCGGGTTTGGGTGGAGCCTTTTTCTTGGTGTCTTGAGTAGGCTGATCATTCGTATTACCTTGCACAGCTGGTGGCTGAGCCGGTGCTTGCACGGCGGGGTAATTGCCCTGTGGCGGAGCAGGATATTGCGGGTAATTAGCTGGCACCTGGCCAGCTGGCGCAGCGCCCTGGCCTTGGCTATAGCCAAACTGGCTGACTGGCCCAGCTGGTGGTTGTTGATTGTTGGGTGAATTTGGCGACACCACTCTCCTTCTTATTTCTTAGCGCAAAGGGATGACAATCTCATCATCGTCATCATCCTGACTAGCCTGCTCTTGATGTTGAATCCGATTGGCTTCATTGGCAATGGCAGCAACGGACAAATCAGAGTTGCTGGCTAGTCTAATTATATCAGGCGAGACGGTGTTTGTGCTAGTGTTTGGCGGCAGATTGTTGCGTTGCTGGGCGAGCTGCTCCTCCCGCAGACGTTCCTCGCGCGTGGGGGTTGTCTTGGCGTAATAACTGGGGTCGAGCGGCTGGATGACCGACTGATGAATGCTGGGGTATGGGTTGTAGCGCACCGCCATATCGATGACATTTTTGTCATCAGCCAGTGCTGAGCGATCTCGGTAGGATACTGCGGCTGGGGTGGGTGCAAGAGCTGGTGCGGCTTGAACTGGTGCAACGGGTGGCTGCTGAGGTGGTGCTGGCTGGTAGGTAGGCTGCTGGGGAGGATACGACACAGGGGTTTGCGGATAATTGGAGGCTGCTGGCGGGGTTGGTTGCTCTGCAGGTACTGGGGTGGATGATGGTTGAGTGTCAGTAGGATGCGCTTCAGCTGGTGGGTTGCTGGGCGTAGTTGTTGTGTGCGTGGCTGACTTTTGGGGTGGTACAAGCGGCACAGCATCGGTGATGGGAGTGGCGTGCTGGCGCAGGTTGGCATAGATCGCCTCAAAGGATGGTGTCTCCTCTGGCTTGGGCTCTGGCGCAGCTTCTGCTGTAGGTTCAGGCGGTGTGTAGGGCTTACTCAGGGCGTCTGGCAAGACCGAATCGTGCGGAATAACGGCGGGCAGTGCCATTGGCAGAGACTGGAGTGAGTCATGCTTTTGCGGCATGGGCTGTGGCTCAGTAACAGGCGTTTCGTCATGCGCCGCATCATCCACTGGCGAAATCTCGTATACCTCGGTAGGTTGCTGAGGTGGGTATGGGTTTGGTTGGTTTTGGTAGGCGCTAGCATCGGGCGAGGGAGCTTGCTGATGCGACGACGCCGTACGATTCTCCGGGAAGCTCGTGGACGAATACGACACCGCTGGGCGCTGAGGCTCTGGTGCTGAGTATGGCGACTCAGGCATGCGAGGCTGAGCTGGCGACACTGGCGCAAAGCCAGCGGCATCAACGGGTGGCTGATACGGAGGTGTAGCCTGTGGTGGGATAGTTGGAGCTGGCTGCGGTGCTGCCTGGTATGGTTGCGGCTGGGCCTGTGGCCAGGCTGGCTGATACGGCACCGGGGCTTGCTGGAGTGGCTGCCCATCAGCTACGGCAGGCAGCGCAGCCGCTGGGGCTTGCATGCGCTCGATGGCGGCTCGGCGCCGGGCTTGGTTGGATTGCTCAATGCGCCGCGTCATCGCCCGTGCTTCGCTGCTGTTATCATCAAACATATCCGAGGTCTGCTGCGCCTCGAAGTAGACATCGCTAATCATCGACCCCTGTGCGTCGGGCACACGAGTATGGCGGATAGACCAGCCATGGCTATCAGCCAGCTGCGACAGGTATGCTAGGCGGCGCTCGGCCTCGTCTTGGCTGAGGTTCTTTGTTCGCTCAATCTCCACCTTCTCAGGTACCGTAATTTCGATGAGTGAGCTGATGCCATCGGGCTGCCACATACGCCGGCGTGGCTTGGTGTAGAATGATATCACCGCCGCGAGGTAAACCTCCATTGGCTGATCCTTACGTAGTGGCAAAGCTAAGGCACCAAACAGCAGAATAATCGGCACCGGAATAACCGCCAGTGGCAAAAACACTTGCGACAGCCCCCACGCTAGCGCAATCCCCGCCGCCGCAACCAGCAAATAAATAAACTGGCGAAAGCTAAACGGCCCAAGAATCTTATCCTCTGCCTCTACATCCTGCGCAACCTTATATCTCGACATAGTTTATGTATTTATTATAGCATGAGGGGGATGAAGTCTCTCTTACTACCATCAAATATTTTATTAAAACTTGCCGCGAGACCAGTTATCGACAGTATCTTTGATGCTCTGACGACTACGAATTTCATTTTTGACCTGTTTATCTTTAAGGGCGAGTCGTGCAGATTCTTGTAGCCTTTGTTGAGCTTGCTTCAGTTCTTGAGCACCCACTCGAGGGCCGGGCTGTGCTAAAGCATCATTGATAATCTTTGTAGATGCTTGATCCATGTTTGCAATTTCTTCAGGTTTACCAAACTTCTCTTTATTAATAGATCTAACGATAGATTGCTGAAGATCAAAATTACCATCCTTTATATCATTGTAGGCCCCACCATCAAACCAGCCATGTTTTTTTGCACCACTTGATGCACTAAGAGCTGAAGCAAGAGCCAATCGTTCACCTTCGCTCTCAAGGCTATTGGCAAGTTCTGCAAGTTGCACAAACTGCTGGGCATTCGCAGATCGTCCAGCCCTATCTAGGACATATCTTCTCTCGGAAGTTGTTTGTGGCAGAGGGATGCTTGTAATTACATTTCCTGCACTATCTGTTGGTTTTATATTTGGTTTTACTAGACCTCTAGCCATGTCAACAAATTGGCCGTTCCCAAGGCGGGTTTCCTTGCCAGTCCCACTATCTATAAATGAGACATCACTCTCATACATAGTTTTTGCTTTCTTTATAGACTCGTCATACCGTTTCTCTTCTTGCCAAGATGCTTCTTTACCGAGATCCTCTATCATGC
The DNA here is from genome assembly GCA_963526965.1 of uncultured Candidatus Saccharibacteria bacterium. Classification (GTDB taxonomy): domain Bacteria; phylum Patescibacteriota; class Saccharimonadia; order Saccharimonadales; family Saccharimonadaceae; genus Saccharimonas. The sequence goes on from CAURPS010000003.1 coordinate 111,896, forward strand.
GTTTAGCGGCTTCATTATTAAACTTATTTGCTCCCACTTCAATAACTCTATTAGCTTTTCCAGATACCCAACTCCGTGCAGCTCTACCCCAAGTAGTAGGATTTTTTGTACCCTTATAAGTTCCAGCCTGTATTTGTGCACGTCTTTCTGCCTTTACCTGATCACGATAGTCCATATATTTGCCCCATTTGGATTCATTGAGCATCTTTTGTGATTTTTTGCCTACCGCATTGCCAGCCATTTGTCCCCACTTATCGGCAATATTTGCTAACCCCATCATTGAGGTCATGAGGCTTGTTAGGCGAGAAACTAAGAGGAGTGGCGTGAAGGTAAGCGCAGCAGCAATAATCTGTAATAACACCTCTGATTCGCCCTTCATGCCATTAATGACCGTTGCCCCCAGATTACACGCACCATAGAGCAAGCCAACTGCAGGGTAGAGAAATAGCAATGTCTTGAAGAAACCCCACCATTTCTTGAATAATCCTTCTGTACTTGGCAATAGCAGGGCTACAAAGGCAAGTGGAGACAAGATAATAGTAAAGATAACCAAGGCATGCCGCGCCCCGAGAAGGAATACTGTAACAGTTGCAGTAACAGCAATGAAGATAAGACCAGAAATAAGCGCGCCAAGGGCAAAGAAGCCAACGGTGCCAGCAAGAACAGCAGCAGCAATTCCTCCTAGCGCATTACCCTTTGTTGCCCAGCCACCCTCTGGGCCGCTCCCGCCACCACCAAGTGAGCTGATGAAATTGAACGATGATGACCCGACAATATTTGATATATCGACAAGAATGCTACATATATAGAAAGATATATTGACGAGGACGATAGTCATAAGAAGCTTGGGTAGAAGTTTCTTAATACCATAATTGCTAATACCAAGACCGCTAACCTGCGAGTAGATAATAATCAAGAAAACGATAACAAAGACGATATTGGCAATATCCCGAATACGTGACCAATAGTGGAAGGCCGAATCAGGACCACGGTTAGTTAAGATAAATGAGTTGACTTCAAGCAGTTTGGCTAAAATACCTGCAGAGTCGTCTGAGATGTCGGCAAGGAAGTTAACGACAGGGCAAACAACCCAGCCAACACCATCGATGGCACAGCGTGATTTGGATTCTTCTTCACCATCCTCAGGCGTGTCGTGAGCACCCTCACCACCCCCTATGTCAATGTCTCCTGCCTTTGCTGCGTCTGCCGCCTTCTTTGTATCAACACCGTTAAGAATGTCTTTGATCTCTTTTTCTGTCAGATTTGGCCATTTTTCATGCATACATTTGCTAATGTATTCTTTTTTGTATGTGTTGATATCTTTTTCTTTACTAGATTTCCCGCGCGTTACTACAGCCTCTGTAACATAGGATTTCGTAGCATTTGCAATACAAACCGCAACAGATTTTTCCCAACCATTATCATTACATTTCGATTGGTCTGCCGCACATGCCTTATTTTTTAGAGAAGACAACGCTGATGCAAGGCTGTCGTCAACTGCCTTTGCTGAGGCGTTTTTCTTGGCGTTATCTATTGCCTTGCTTGCTTGCGCTGTAACTCTTTTTGATTTATCGATACAGAATTTTTTGTCTTCTTCTGTCTTAGAATGATTACCCGCTGTTACAGTTATGTCTGGAGCTTTGTACTTTGCTATAACTTGCTGTACTATATCACTGTTGCCGTCTTTTCCAATCCTGCTATATGATATATAGCCATCTTCTGCTTTGTCTGCAAGAGTGATTTGAGAACTATTAAGCTCTGATCGATTTTTCTCATCCTTGACGGAACACGTGCTGACAAAATCCTTATAATAATACGTGTATATCTCACCAGGTTTTAAATACTCCTCTATATTATTATCATTAATTTTTAACTTACTACGAATTGCTGCGTTGACAGGGCCTTGCCGACCTTTTGTTGCTTCCCATGTTCTATTGCTATTGTTCTTCTTATAACCAGCTGCGGTCAAAAAATCTTCAGCGCCCGAAAACCCCCATTTTAAGATACCTTCTTCATAAATGGCAGCACATGACATTTTTTTGCCTAGGACAAAGCGCTCTTTACTAAAACCATTTCCGCCAAGACCATTAGTTTTGACATCTCTAAAGTCAATACTGTCAATCCCGTCAAAACACCCAGCATGAGATGTGCCACTCTCCCCGTCTTGCGCCTCAAAGAGAGCCCATTTTCGAATCTTCTCATCATGATCATCAGCATAAGCCTTTTGGTCTATAAACACACTAGAACTAAGTACAAGAATAATAGCTAATGGAAAGAGTGAAAAGCGCTTTAGCTTAGATACAAGAGAGTTTGTCATACACTACATATAATACACAAAAATAAGTAAGAAAACCAGCCAAATAACATAAGTAGTGTATGGTATTTGGCTGGCCTGGATGAAAGCTAGATTTTTAGCCTTCTTTGATATCGTTGAGAGGCGCGGTAACCCTTGGTTTGATCGCGCGAGCTTTATAGTCGTTTTCGTTTGTTGGATAAAAATAAGATACACGGGGGAATGAATGTACTGTGTAGTGGTTTGTGTTTCGATCTTTTTCGGTTATCTGCCTTTGGGTCTCAAGAGCGACACGGTATGATTCTCCATTTTCGTTTTCTACCTCTTGTACTTCGCAATATGCTGCCGAATATACCTGGGGTTGATTGGTTTCTTTGCCGTCGTTGATCGGGAATGGGTCTTCGTATTCTGCCATGATCGCACATTTCGTAACGCGGAGAGCAATGCGGTCTTCTTTTTCTGGTTTTTTGCCTTTCGTATGAGCTTCATAGGCGGCTTCAACAAGGCGGCCATAATAACCGTGGGGTTTTGATTGATTTTTATCGCCGCCATCTTTACTTTCATCATTGGAATCTCTAACAATGTTAGAATGTGGGACGTCTATATAGTCTGCCAAACACCGCAGCACTGGCCATGCATCGACTTCTCTACCCTCTGCATTTGTGAATAAAGCATTTGACTGAGCATCATCACAGAGATCACGGAAAAGTCGATCAACATTATCAAACCACGTAATTGCCAACTCTTTTGACTGGTCAGCACGTGATTCGGTAAGAATTGTCATGACCTCTGGTTTTAGGTTATTACCAAAGAGGGTTTTACACGCAAGCCCTTTGTCATAATCACTCATTGTTTTCCACTTTTCAGAGTCAAACTCACTAAGATTCGCGAAGTTATACGACCGGCGAGGTTCGGGCCGCTCATTGCTTGGTGCGCCAGGCTCCACAGGCTCTTGTGTAGGTGATGAAGTTTCTGTCGCTGTGGCAGATGGGGTTGCTTCTGGGCTCGAGCTTGGAGATTCTGATGGAGAGGGTGTTTCTAAAGCTGTATTATTGTTCTTGGCCGAACCACGACCAGCTAAGAACGCTATACTTGCTGCAGCAGCGGCACCAACGCCAAGAACACCAAAGAAAGTTCGTCGGTCAACAACTCTTTCTCGTTCGCTATCTTCATGAGAGACTGTATTGCCTAACGCTTCAGGCTCGCTAGCGTTTGTCGGATAACCATTGTATTTGTCTGTCATAAGCTTCAATCCTCCCCAATACAGGATTAGTGGTTATGTGTGCTATTATTATGCGCACTTGCGTTTCATGCTACCATTGTTTGCGCGGCAGGTCAAATATTTTTTGGCCTCTGTTGAGGAAAATGAATGACGAATACACACAGAGGTTAGTATAGAAATATATTCGAACGATATTTTTTGGCAAAAATGGGAGATATTTTATACATATTGCATGATGGAGAAATATGATGGCTCGAATATAGGAAGTTAATCCTCATCTATGCAGATATGATGGTACCCCGTCCCTATTATTGAAAAAATATAGCCACACAAATTAACAATATACCTAATAAATACTCTGATAAGCTACATAATTTACACGAATAAACCACTATATATCCGAATCACTCATACATATTGCCACCCTACCCTATATCCGCTATAATACAGAGGTACGGAGAGGTGCAAGAGTGGTTGAATTGGCACGCCTGGAACGCGTGTGTGGCGGCAACGTCACCCAGGGTTCGAATCCCTGTCTCTCCGCCATATCAGCGCCAGGCGGCACGCTGCCATAGGAGTGCGCTGCTGATTCGTCTTTTGCATAATGCGTGGCCATAGATATGCACTTTTGGGCAGATTGGGCTTGCAGAAATGTTTTTTGACAGTTTATACTAAAGGATAATTATGGTACGATCTTCTACACCAGTTATAGAACTCCGAGGCCTCACCAAGCAGTATGGTCTGGGCGACGCTGCCCAAAACGCCTTGGACAACGTCGACCTGCGAGTCGAAAAAGGCGAATTTATTGTCATTATGGGCCCTAGTGGCTGTGGCAAGACGACATTGCTCAATATCATGGGCTTGCTCGACCGCGCCGACAGCGGCGAGTATTTTCTTGACGGGACATCGGTCGCGACGCTGAGCAAGCGTCAACACGCTCGGATTCGCTCGCGGCAGATTGGCATCGTCTTCCAGAGTTTTAACCTGATTAATCGCCTAACGGTGCTGGAGAACGTTGCCCTTCCCTTGAGTTATCGTGGGGGGATGCGCCGCGTCAAGCGTCTGGAGCAGGCCAGTGCGGTGCTGAAGAATTTCCACCTCCAAGAGCGCGAATATTACATGCCGTGGCAGCTCAGTGGTGGGCAGGTGCAGCGCGTGGCGATTGCTCGCGCCCTGGTAAATCACCCGTCGATTATCCTGGCGGATGAGCCAACGGGTAACCTCGATAGCCGCTCGAGCCATATCATCATGGAAGAGCTGGCTCAGCTGCACCGCCGAGGCAATACTATCATTATGGTGACACACAACCCGAACCTTACGAGCTACGCCAGTCGTGTGATTAAGATGCTTGATGGGCAGATTGCTAGTGATGAGCAGATGCGCACCACTGCTGCCGCGCCAACGCCAGTGGCTCGCAAGCCACGGGTGCGTCGGGCGGCGCCTGCTAGCAAGACTGCGCCGACGATTGCGCAGGGCACAGCATCGGCTGCTCAGCCAGCTGCACCCGTCAAGGCAATTGCCCGCGGTCGTCCCGCGAAGGCCGCCCCTGCACCAGCAACGACAGCACCAGCAGTAGTCGACTATGAAGATCCGCATACTCAAGATGGCCCAACCATTGAGCCTATGCCAGTTGCCCCACCAGAGGTGCCGCCAGCCTTGCCCACCGCCCAGCACGCTCCGTCGGTAGCGCAGCCTGCTCTGGCACACTCTGCTGCGCCGGCTCATACAACCTCAGTTACCCCGGCTCAGCCTACACCAGCTTTGCCAGTGCAATCTACCCCAGCTCAGCCTCAGCCAGCTGCACCGCAACCAACCAACCAACCTGCAGCACCAGTGGCTCATACTACAGCTCAGTCATCATCCACACCGTCTGCTGTATCGACCACTCAGCCAGCTGTGGCTACACCAGCCCAGCAGCCCACTCCATCATCATCTGCTCACCAATCTAGCACAAAGGAGCCCCAGGCATGATAATCATCGACCATTTCGAAAATGCAAGCAGTAGCTTCCGGCGCAATCGCGGCCGTAATTTGCTGGCGACGCTGGGTGTGGCCATTGGCGTGGGTAGTATCGTGGCGATCTTGGCACTGAGCGGCGGCCTGCACAATATCATCTCCCAACAGGTGTCCGACCTCAATAATAACCTCATTGTGGTGCGCCCTGGTGTACAAGACAAGAGCTTCTCGTCGCTAGCGAGCTCGGTGGCACAGTATAATTACAATACTAGTACCATCACCGAGTCCGACGTCGAGGCAGTGCGCAAGATGCCACATATCCGTGCCGTAGCACCAATGATGACCTCTGAGAACAAGCTCAAGAGCAACGACCGAGAAGCCACCACTACTGTTGTGGCAACTTCGCCAGACCTTGCTATCACGAGTCAGCTCGAGCTGCGTGAGGGCGACTTTCTCGAGGGTGGCACACACGACGCTAAGCCAGCGGTGCTTGGCCCAAAGCTATCGGTGCAGCTGTTTGGCACCGAGCAGTCGATTGGCCAGACCTTTAAGATCCGCGGCAAGGAATTTATTGTGGTGGGAGTGATGCGGGCTACAGAAAATCCGCTGAATTATAACAACGTCGATTTCGACAACGCAGCTATCATCACCACCGAGGCAGGTAAGAAGATCCACAGTGGTCATACACAGATTCAGCAGATCAACATCCAGGCCGATGCATCGCAGCAGGTCGGGCAGATTGCTCAGCAAGTTAAGGACAAGATTAAGCAAAATCACCAAGGGGAGGAAGACTTTACTGTGGCAACAGGCGATGCGATTAGCCAGCCAACCAACCGGCTCTTCACAGCGCTAACCCAGGTGTTGACGCTAATTGCGGCGATCTCGCTGGTGGTTGGCGGCATTGGCATCATGAATATCATGCTGGTGAGCGTGGTAGAGCGCACGCGCGAGGTGGGTATCCGCAAAGCGGTTGGTGCGACCGATGGCAATATCATTACCCAGTTTGTGATCGAGGCGCTGGCGATTAGCTTGCTTGGTGGCATCCTGGGCTACATCCTCGGCTACATAGTGGCGCTGAGCTTTAGCGTCTGGCTGTCTTTCCCGCCAGCACTGGAGTGGCAGACAGCAGTGATGGCAATTGGCCTCGCACTAGCGGTTGGTCTCACCTTCGGTCTCTATCCAGCTATTCGTGCTGCGCGCAAGAACACGATCGAATCGCTACGGCAGTACCACTAAACAAGGTTATTTTGGCACGAAACCTGCCTGGAATGTGGCGGGTTTTTTGTATGAGTTGTGGTATTTCTGGCCCGCCCTACCCTGCTCATTTACAGAGTAAGATGATAGAATTTCTGCACATATTATTCCAGATTAATCGTCACCTGTAATGTTTGAGATGATGAGCGATTTCGTTGGTGAATTTATTGTAGCAGCTCGTTGTTTATGTAACATTTTGCGACAGCGAGCCACCGTACAAGATCATGACAAGGGCTCAAGAGTGAGAATAGAAAAAACAAAACACTACGATTCTCAAAAAACCAAAACACGTTAGGTTAGAATTTCTAAGACATGCCGCCCTTCCCCTGCTTCACGCCGTTCAACACGCCGAGGTAACAGCTGGCGAATTCTGCTAACATCATGCCGTGCAGTACCTGCTCGATCTCTGTCTCGCCCGCAAGCAATATAGACTTTGCATGGGGTCTGCGGCCACTGAGGCGGCGATCGAGCGCTGCCATGCGCTGCTGGGTAGCGGCGTCATTCTCACTCGCGAGGTCGAAAAGCGCAAATGGTTTGTCTACAGGATGGCTTAGCCAGCCATGAGCGCCAGCCTGATCGGCCTCGGCAAGGGTGGTGGCGAATGCCACATTGTGCGCCCGCTCCTGCCAGCACCACTGCCACCACTGGGCGACTGGCGCGAGCGCCCCACTGCCGCAAAACACCGCTGTCTTGCCCGCTGCCTGTTGCGCCAGCTGCTTGGCAAGGTTGTGAGCGGTCGGCACGGCAGCACCCCACTGCTGCGCTGCATTCGCTGTGCCATCTGCTATCGCTTCCACAAGATCATCATCCAGCAACTGATAGGCCGTCAGTAGCGCACTCAGTGTGCTGAGTATGCGTAGTGGTTCTACCTGCCCTTCTCTCTTCGCAACCGGCACGACGATAGCTGCAGGGTATGCTGTAGTGCACTCAACCACAGCAGCATCATGAGTGAGCAGAACAGTCGGAGTACTGTGCTGCTCTGTATAAGACACCATGTTTTTTACCTGGTCAGGCAAGATGCCAGCCTCGATAATAATCACCAAGCTATGCGTGCTCACAAATGGTGGCACTGCTGCTGCATCGCAGCACAGTACAGGCACAGCCATATAATGCTGCACGAGCTGCTGAGCGACGCGAGCCAACACCGCACCACCATCCGTTGCTATAATCACAACATTACGAATATCATGCTGGACTGATATATGCGAGAGTTGGCTAGTTACCTCTGTTGGTAGCGTCGTTTGTTTCCATAATGTTGCAACGTGATACAGAGTGGCTTCGGCACCGCGTTGGCGCAATATGGTCTGGTCATCAAGCATAATCGTCTCCTTCTGCTTGCAAGAGTATACCCTCCCATGATACATTAATTAGCAGAGAATCATAAGCATATTTGGAGACAGGTGGGAACCATGAATATCAGCACTACATCACAATCAATTACCGACGATCAAGAGCTTGCCAAGGTGCTCGCTGGGATCGGCCCACAGGTGGGCACAGCAGCCTCGCAGCGGTCGCAGGCGATGATGTCGGGGCAAGGTGCTGGCCGTTCGTCACTCTCGGGTATGTCGGGCAATATGGGCTCGTCCGTGCCAGTCATGTCGTCGCAGCAGCAGCCGTCGCAGCCTGCCCCCAGTGGTGAGGCGCTCAATGGCGTGAAGCAGTCGGCCATCAAAGAGCTGCGCCCACTGGTGGATAAGCTCAATGTCAGCCCAGATGAGAAATTCGACACCTATCTGCTTTTGATCCGCTCGACGGACGACAAGAGCTTGATCGACCCAGCGTACCAAATTGCCAAATCTATTCGCGACGAAACTCGCCGCGCCCAAGCGCTGCTCGACATCATCAAAGAGATTGATTATTTGTCGCAGCGGTAGAGCCGATTTATAGCAAGGTGTAAAAATCCATCATATTGATGGATTTTCTTGTTCTAATAATTATCGACATATTATGCAATATATGATAATATAGCTTCATGCATCATGAACTTGGATTAACAAACAACTCATCAGATATCGAAACTACCCCATACCATGGGGAGAATGAATTAAAAGAAGGCGTTCTAGAGGCACTCGAGAAATCATGCCAGACGATTCGTGAGTTTCAGCAAGAGCAATATGCTGAGCTTATGAAACTTATCAATAGTGAAGCTTTAAAATTAGCAAGACTGCAATTTCCTGAGAATATGAGAGAACTCAGCATTACAATGCGCAATAAGAAGGCGCCTGAGCAAGCACGAGAGAATGCACGAGCGCAGGTGCGAGAAATTGTTGATTTTATGAAGCGAGTCATTATGGAAGAAATTAAGGTGGGTGAGGTTGATGATCCTCCTATCGAAAATGCCCGAAATATTGTCAATGGCGTAATAGAAGACTATGGCATCAACAGGAATGATCCTCAGGCTGTACTTGACGCACTTGGTGTATTGAGAATTGATGAAGAGGGAAGGAAAACATATCATTACCCAGGTGAACCGTTAATGCCACAACAGACTACCGCTGCATATAGCGCGTATAAGAAGGCGGTTGATGAGCACGAAGCGGCAGGAGAATTGTTTAGGCAAGATAAAAGTGATGATAATAAGAGAAATGACCTTATCAAGGCAGATATGGCTCGTCGGTATGCGCACAATGCGGTAGCTCGAGACTTCAAGAAAATATTTGGCCTAAACCATCCTGACGGGACACCCTATGCAGAGAAAGACTATCGAGAGCTAATAACAGAGATGTTTGTAACAGATCGCCAAAATGAGCAATAAAGTCATACTTTCTACACTAGTCTTAGTGTCGTAAATATAGAAACTCGCCACTCTTGTGGCGAGTTTTTGCTAAGTACATATAATAATTTACATTTAAACAACAATCATTGGTTACCAAGCATAATAAGAAAACCAAGAACTAGGAAAGTTTCTTAGTAGATGAAGCGCGTTTTGCTGGGCGAGATGTAGACTTTTTTCTATGTTTATTATTCTCTTTTTTGCGTTTAGTCTTGCCTTTCGCTGGCTTCTTCTTCGATGCTTGTCGCTCGCGGATGGCGTTTTTTACCTCTGTTATTTCGTCCCAGGAGTGGGTGCCGTCGGCGCGTTCGATGGTTTTTTCGTGGCCTTTGCCGAGGAAGACGACGGTGTCGCGGGCGGTGCGGGCACGGCGGACGGCAAAGCGGATGGCCTCGGCGCGTTCGTGGATGAGGAAGAGGTTGGTATCTTGGGTTTTGCCGGCGGCTTCTGCACCTTTGGCGATTTGGGCGAGGATGTGCTGCCCGTCTGCATCGCGGTCGTCTTCTTCGGTGATAATAAGCTCGTCGGCAATTCGCCCTGCGATTTTGCCTTGGATGGCTCGCTTAGACTCATCGCGCTGGCCAGCCGAGCCAAACAGGACGATCAGCTTGCCCTTGGTGCTCTCCCGCACACTGCCCAGCAGCCGCTCGAAGGCGTCGGGTGTGTGGGCAAAATCGACAATAGCGGAGAATGGCTGCCCAGCATCAACCACCGTCATACGGCCCTCCACCCCGGTGAGTGCAGCTAGGCCCTGCTCAATCTGCGCCCGGCTGAGGCCTACCTCGTGCCCTACTGCTACCGCAGCCAGGCTGTTGGCAATGTTGAACTCACCCGGCATATTGATGGTGATGTGGTGCATCTCCCCCATGAGCCACACATCGTAGCGGCTGCCCGAGGCGGTTTGGGCGATGTTCGTAGCGCGAATGTCGCCGCCTGCAATGCCATAGCACAGGCTGCGCGGCACCGCTTGCTCGAAGACTGCCGCTGATGGGTCATCTGCATTGATAATGCCAACCCGCCGCGCAAGCTTGAAGAGCCGTGTCTTGGCGGTGCGGTAGCGCTCGAATGTCTTGTGATAATCGAGATGCTCGTGGGTGACGTTGGTCATGACGGCAATGTCGATCGGGACGCCAAAGATGCGGTGCTGCGCCAACGCATGGCTCGTCACCTCTAGCACTACCCACTGCACATTATGCCGCCGAAACTCTGCCAAACGCTCCTGCAACAGGGGTGCAGACACGGTGGTCATGTGCTCGGTTTGCGATGTGATGTCGTCGTTCACTCCATATGCCACAGTCGTCATTAGGCCGGCATTGTACCCTGCCTCGACCAGCATGCGGTGGATCATAAAGCACGTCGTGGTCTTGCCGTTCGTCCCTGTTACACCAATGACATGCATGCCCTGGGCTGGGAAGCCTTGGTTGGCTGCCGCCGCAGTAGCTTCGAGCAGCCGATAGCCTGGCTCTAGCGCCGCCAGCACGCTGGGCGGGAGGGTGTTCTTGAGTGTTTGTTTTAGAGAAAATGCCATGGCACATATTATACCACTTTTGGTAGTATTTAAAACCATGAGAGGCATGATTTTTTGAGCAAGTAAATATGCTAAGATGAGGGCTGTAAAACACTCGGTTATTCTCACTATCACCTTCCTCACACGCCCATTTCTAGACTACTGTAAGAGTGAATATATCTCTCGAATATTCATCTCGTGCACTAGGGCTAAAAGTAATTATTGCAATTGATTTCACACTCCATCGGATGAAGGGATTGGCTGGTGGAGCCAACGCTGCAAAAGTGAGATTATACGTATTTTCTACACCATTTTTATTTTGGAGTAAGTTTTCTGCGTTGTGTACCCTCCTTTGCTATAATAACCCTATGAAGATTCTTGGGATAGAGAGCAGCTGCGACGAGACGGCGGCTGCGGTGGTGGCCGATGGGCGGCGCTTGCTGAGCAGTGTCGTACACTCGCAGATAGACATTCACGCCCAGTATGGTGGTGTGGTACCAGAGGTAGCGGCACGGAGCCATATTGAGATGATTACCCCGGTGATTGACCGCGCCTTGGCCGAGGCGGCATGCAGCTGGGATGAGATTGATGGCATTGCGGTGACGTATGCGCCTGGACTAGTGGGGTCACTGCTGGTCGGGACGCTGGCGGCGCGGACGTTGGCACTTGTGCACGAGAAGCCGCTCTACGCGATTCATCATGTGGAGGCGCATGTCTATGCTAACTTTGTGGTGGAGGATGGCCGGCCAAAGCCCGAGCCCGCCCTAATGCTCCCTACTGCGCAGCCGAGCTTCCCTATGCTGGCGCTGATTGTCTCTGGTGGGCATAGTCAGTTGGTGCTGTTCCGGGCGCATGGTGACTATACACTACTTGGCCAGACGCAGGACGATGCCGTGGGCGAAGCCTTCGACAAGGTAGCAAAGATCATTGGTTTGCCTTACCCTGGCGGCCCGGCCATTGCTGCTGCCGCTACGCACGGTGACCCGCAGCGTTACGCGTTACCCAAGGCGCGGATGCAGGGCCAGTACGATTTCTCCTTCTCGGGCCTTAAAACGGCCGTGCTGCGTCGAATGCAAGCCGAGGTAGGCAAAGATACCTCTTTCCCTTCGCACGAGCTTCCAGCGCTTGTTACGCCGCAGCAGCGCTATGATATGGCGGCGAGCTTCCAGCGTGTGGCGGTAGAGACGTTAGTCGATAAGACGGTGCTGGCTTATGAACACTATGCGCCACGCTCCGTCGTAATTGCTGGTGGCGTGGCGGCCAACCAAGAACTTCGCCGCCAGCTGCGCATTGCCCTGCCCTGCTCCATTAGCTACGCACCAATGGCCTTTTGCACAGACAATGCAGTGATGATCGCCGCTCTCGGCTACTACTACGCCCAGGCTGGTCACACAGTCGACCCATACCTGCTCGAAGTGCAGCCAAGTTTGTCGATGCGCGAAGCGGTGTGGGCTGATTAATTAGCCTTCTTTTGCGCGAATCTGCTTGGCTAGCGCTGCAGCAGCTACAACAGTTTCATTGAGTGTGTGATAGATCGGGAGCTTTGGCCGCTCGAGGTGTGCTTGTGTTTCGATATCAAATGGTCGGTCGAAGCTTTCGTCAATGCCTAGCACGATGGGCGAGCCGCGTCCGAGTTCCTTACCAAGCTCTAGTGGTGTAATGATGCCCGGCCCCTTGACAAAGTAAAACATGACCACGCGTGCGAGCTGCAAATTTCGGTGCTCCCACGTGATCTGCTCCTTCGCAATATCACCAACGCGCGGGATTCCTTCTGGGCGTCGTGGGTTGGCAATAATTAGCTCTTCGCCGCGCTCAATATTTTCTAATAATTTTTCTGCTTGCTTTTGCCAATCTTCTGCACCAGAAATAGGGCCTGCAATGAAGATGTCTGGCCGTAATTCTTGCATAGATAACGCTGATGTTGGGCGTTTGACGAGCATGGCAAAATAGTATCATGGACTATTGCAAAGATCAAATATCACAGACACGAAAAATAAGCTGAAGATCTGCAAGTTGCGGATTTTTTATCTCACCGTAAGGTGGTTCTATCCACCACGTTATCTAATAATGTAGATATTGTTACGAAGGCAGTGCTCTACCGCGCTATAATTTTTCGCGCCGCACGCACACAGCGAATCACCTGATGTATGAATGGTCGAGCAATATATTCATAGCAACCAGCGCGTTCCTCCAGCTGACCACCAAAGCCTTTCTTGAAGTGATACACCCCCTCTTGCTCGGGGAAGCCATTGAAGTTTCCGCTTGTGCCGTAGAAGTTATAGCGCTGAGCACCAAAGCTGATGGCACGGCGCATTGCTGCGTATTGTAGGGCGTATGAGCCAGAAAATTTGGCATGTTGATCGTCCGACCCACTGAGAAAATACACCACCTCGTTATCGCTCGTGTGCATGAAGATGGCAGCAGCAAGTGGCAATACATCGCCATTAGCCGCTTGGCGGAGCGTTTCATAATCTGCCAGGCGCTTTGACACCGCAGCGAGCTGGTTATCGAGCTCCTTCACCTGCCCTTGCTTGTCTGGCTCAGTCGCTAGCATATCGCGCTCGGCTTGCAGGCTATCATGCTGGGCGCTGAGGCGGGCTTGGTAGCCAGCAAGGTCGAGCTCGGCAATGAGAAACCACGCCTGCGTGCGGTGGAAGGCGCGGAACAATTGCTGATAAAACGCTTCGCTGCGTCCTGAGAAGCCACGCCGCGTGCCGGTATCGATCAGCAATTTCGCAAATGGCGCGAGATCATCCACTGCAGTAATCTCGCGTACCGCCACACCATACTTGGTGGCTGCCTTGACGCAGCTGCGTGTCTTGGTATCGAAGCTTTTGAGTAGTGCTGCATCGTCGTGGTAGGGCGAGAGATCTTTGGCAAAAAACCAGCGCACATAGCGCGCGTTGCGGTCGGTCTGCTGTGGGGGGATAGCGCGAAAGCCTGCCTTTTCTAATTGTTGCAATGCCTTGGCTGTGCCAGCTACTTCGAGAAGCTGAGTGGGGTCACTTCCCTGCCGCAGGATGAGTGGCGGCTGCAGGCGGAGCAAAATACCTTTGTGTGCTTTGACATATTTCTTAAGTTCTGTCAATAGTGTGCTGAGCACGGCTGGGTTGTGATAATCCACGAGCGGCCCTTGCAAACATTCAAACTCGCTATAGCCCAAGGTGCGCCACTCATACAACACGGCGGTAGCCACCAAGCGCCCGCCCTCAGCAAATAGCCCCAAATAATGTGGCTGCCAGCCTAGCTGTGCCACCCGCTTGGCATTAGCGGCCGACTGGACGAAGCTCCCCAGCGGGTGCTGCGCGGCAAATTGCTCGAGTGTGGATGGGTCGATGGGTTTGAGCTGCATAATGATAGCGATAGTATAGCATTTTTGAGTGGTGAGAGGAAGAGACCGATGGTAATGAGTAACACACAATTGGTTATAACGAAGGAGTTTAGAGAGATAATACCTTACACCAGACTTATCATTTCGTCAGAGCATACATGAATATGTTTTTGCAACAATCATCAGTGAAAATCCGCCGCAAAGTTGCTATACTAATGTTATGAAACATTTTTTACAGACTGAGGCATGGGAGGCCTTTCAACAAGCGCAGCAGCGCCATACGGTGCGGCGAGTAGACAAAGGGTGGCAGTATTATGGCATTATTGAGCACGGTCGGCTCAACCATCGGTTGTATGTGCCCTATGGGCCCGAAGCAGATAATGATGCAGCCCAGGAAGCTGCACTCAAGGATATTATTGCCACTGGGAGGCAATATGGTGCAGATTTTGTGCGGGTCGATCCCCGAACGACGCGACTTGAGCAGTTGCAAAATCTTGGCTTTCGCAAAGCGAAGAGCCTCCAACCAGATCGAACGATTATTAATGATGTGACGATGGATCACGATGCCATTCTGGCCAATGCCAAGCAAGCAGTGCGTTACACGTGGCGCAAAAATCAGAAGGCAGGGGTGCGCTTCCATACCAGTTATGAGCCAGCAGATATAGAGATCTTTCTTGATATGATTCACGATGTTGCCAAGCGTACTGGCATGCAGCCTCATAGTGATGCCTACTTTCGCCAAATGGCAGAGGTGCTTTTCCCGCGTAAGGCAGCTGGCCTGATGTATGCCACGCTGGAGGACAAACCGGTTGCTAGCCTGATATTCTTTAGTGACGGCACGACGATGGCCTATGCCCATGCTGCGTCCTACACCGCCCAGCGCAACCTCAGCCCAGCCACAGCACTGGTGGTGTCCGCCCTCTTCTATGCGCACGATACCGGGCACAAATTCTTTGATTTTTACGGCATTGCGCCAGACGATATGCCGAAGGATCACCCCTGGGCGGGCTTTACACACTTCAAGAAGTCGTTTGGTGGCACACCGGTGGATTACATCGGCACCTGGGAGAAACCCCTCCATCCACTGCGCTACCGGCTGTATCACCTCTACCAAGCGCTGTATCAACATGTGCGTAGTCTGCGCCAAGCATCGTATCGTCGCTCGCATAAATAGTAGCTGGTGGGGTTACTCAGAGAAAGACGCTCTAGTGGGGCGTCTTTTTATATTATCTTTCCCCTTCCCTACTCTACTGATGTGACTTTAGACGGAAAACAATATGAGATCCATATGATGATGTGGGGCTATAGAGCTTGATAAAGTTCCACGTATTATTCACGTGAAATAGAGATATGTATAGATGAAAAATTGGACTACCTCTTCCCTACTGTAATTCAATTTTGGTTGTCACTATGATAAACACAATTTATCTTCATCTCTGATTTATTATTCATACCTCCCTTTTGCATTGTATAAAGCGCGTTGATGAATGCAGCATGATGGTATGTGGGCAGACATTTGCAGTGCAAAGACTTTTGCTGTTTTTCGGGTAAGTCTCCCCATTTCTCATGCTCTACTAGATGAGATAGTAAAATCGTAATTGCTTTAGTTGCATGCCGTACACACCACACCTTCCACGTGAAAACTACACAGTGGGAAACTATCAGAACAAACAACTGCTTGATAGTGACTAATCTGCAAAGCGAGAAACAAATTACATCATCACAATCAGCTGCGTCTTAGCCTTATCACTAACCCCTGTCACCTCTGCCATTAAGCTGTCAAACGTGCTATACTAGGTAGCTGAAGTTGCACCAAAAAATCGGCCTGGCAGATACTGCACACAAATTTTTCACGTGAAGTATCGACCGCGCTGTTTTCGTGTGAAAAGTATCAATAATCTGTAAGGAAGCCACCGCCATGAAACTTGCCAAGACCTACAACCCTAACGAATACGAGCCAAATATCTACGCCATGTGGGAGAGCGCTGGCGTGTTTCGACCAAGAGGGGAGGGCACACCCTACAGTATCGTGATGCCGCCGCCCAATGCTAATGGCAACCTGCACGTCGGGCATGCGCTAGGCTCGGCCTTGCAAGATATCTTAGTGCGCTACCACCGGATGAAGGGCGACGACGCGGTGTTTATCCCAGGGGCAGATCATGCGGGCTTCGAGACGTGGGTGGTGTATGAGCGCGAGCTCGAGAAGCAGGGCAAGACGCGCTTCGACTACTCGCGTGATGAGCTGTATGCGCAGGTGTGGGACTTTGTTGATAAAAAGCGGGGCGATATGGAGCTCCAGCTACGCGCCCTCGGCGTTGGGGCGGACTGGGAAGATATGGTTTTTACGCTTGACCCCAAGGTGGTAGAGACAGTCTATGGTACCTTCAACAAGCTGTGGCAAGATGGGCTGATCTACCGCGGTGAGCGGATCGTCAACTACTGTACCAAGCACCAGACCAGCTTTGCCGACATTGAGGTGGTGCACAAAACGGAGAAGTCTAAGCTGTGGCGCATTGCCTATCCGCTGCTTGATCATATTGGTGAAATTATCGTCGCTACGACGCGGCCCGAAACGCTGCTGGGCGATACCGCCATCGCCGTCAACCCGGCGGATGAGCGCTACAAGAAGCTGATCGGTACCAAGGCGCTGCTTCCATTGGTGGGGCGCGAGATCCCGATTATTGCTGATGAATATGTCGATGCGTCATATGGCACCGGTGCGGTGAAGATCACACCGGCCCACGACCCAAATGACTTTGAGATGGGGCAGCGGCATGGGCTGCCGGTGGAGCAGGTGATTGGCTTTGATGGGCGAATGACGAATGTGTCTGCGCCATTTGATGGTCTCACCACAGCGGAGGCACGTCAGCGGGTGCTGGAGGCGCTGGAGCGCGAAGAGCTGCGCCGTGGCGAGGAGGAGCTGGAGCACTCGGTGGGGCATTGCTACAAGTGCGACACCGTCATCGAGCCGATGGTCAAGGAGCAGTGGTTTATCTCGATGCGGCCCTTGGCGGATGCGGCGATTGCTGCTATTGAACGCGGTGATGTGACCTTCACTCCCGCCAACAAAGGCGAGGTGGTCATCAAATACCTGCGCGAGATCAAAGACTGGAATGTGAGCCG
Organism: uncultured Candidatus Saccharibacteria bacterium; assembly: GCA_963526965.1. Taxonomy (GTDB): domain Bacteria; phylum Patescibacteriota; class Saccharimonadia; order Saccharimonadales; family Saccharimonadaceae; genus Saccharimonas. Next base: position 129,354 of record CAURPS010000003.1, read on the forward strand.
GCAGATCCCGTGGGGTATACCCATCCCAGCCTTCCAGAGCACGACTAATCCAAGCGACTGGATCTTCAACACAAATGTCAACGAAAAAGAAATAGTTGTAAATGGCACAACATATCGTCGGGAAGAAGATACGCTTGACACGTGGTTTAGTAGTGGGCAGTGGCCATTCATCACCACCGACTATTTGCAAGATGGGCCGCTGGCGAAATTTTACCCCAACGCGGTGATGGAGACGGCGGGAGATATCCTCTTCTTCTGGGTGGCGCGGATGATGATGCTTGGGTTGTACTGTACAGGACAGGTGCCGTTCCGTCATGTGTACCTGCATGGGCTGGTGCTGGATGAGCATGGGCAGAAGATGAGCAAGAGTAAGGGTAATGTGATTAACCCAATGGAGGCGATTAGCCAGTATGGTTCAGACGCACTACGCATGGGGATTATCGCTAGCCGCTCAGCCGCTCAGCCACAGGCGTTTAACACCGGCAAGGTGGTGGCAGCGCGCAACTTTTGTAATAAATTATGGAACATTGCTCGCTTCATTGAGGCACAAGTGGGGGACACGCAACCGGTGCACGTACCGACGCCGCAATCGATGGCTGATCATTGGATCATTCGCCAGCTGAGCCGGGCAGGGGAGACGATGGAGCAGCAGCTAGCTCAGTATCGCTTTGCTGAGGCGGCAGAGACGCTGTACCACACGGTGTGGGATGATGTGGCCGATTGGTATATCGAGGCCGCCAAGGTGGAGCAGCACACCGATATGCTGGTGTGGGTGCTCGATACGTGTTTGCGCTTGGCTCACCCATTTGCGCCATTTGTGACGGAGACGATTTGGCAAAGCCTAAGCTGGCATAACGACCTGCTGGCAGCGGCACGATATCCGCAGGCTGAGGAATACAATGAGTTGCAGGCGGCTGAGTTTGGCCGGCTCAAGCGGCTCGTGACTGAAGCGCGCTACGTAACGAGTGAGTTGCCAGGCAATGAGCGCTACACACTGCTCTATATGGATGACGCGCTCATAGCGGATAATACCGAGCTGGTACGGCGTTTGGCTGGCCTAGCGGCGGTGGAACATATTGATGTAGCACGAGGGCTGCGTCTGGCCGCCAGTGGTCGCGATGCCTGGCTCGACGTAAGCGACGAGACACTCTATGAGCACCAGACGAACCTCGAGAAGCGTTTAGTTGCAGCACGCAACGACGCCGCCAAGCTGGAGGCACGCCTAGCAAACGAACGTTATACCAGCCAAGCACCCGTTCATTTGGTGGAAGAATCACGCCAGCAGCTGGCGAGCAAGCAAGCATTGATCGAGCGGCTGGTGAAGGAGCTGCAGGTGATCGAGTAGCAGCACTGCAGCATAGATCGCTATACAAAGCAGAAAAGGCTACCATCGATGTGTGATGGTAGCCTTTTTGATATATAGAGATATTGGAGGGTGATTATCTAAGTTCTTCACCCCAAATGACAGATGGTGCGCTTAGTGGGGAAAGGAAGGCGCACGTACAGACGAAGCAAAGGGCTATTGTGATAACGAGCTATAATAGCCTGAAGCTAAAAAATCCTATCCCATCACACATCTATTCGTACCCGTTTTTGCTGAGGTCTTGTGGCGAGCGAGATGTACTAGAGTGTTCGTCGCATGGATTTATATAAGCATACATACGCTATAGTAAACAGCTTCCATATTTCATCAAGCGAGAAAATAGGGAAGAGGGCTCATGCAAAAAGAGAGAATATCTCGACATTGACACAAAACATACTTGACAGAAAAGAAACATCCTGCTACCATGAATATGAACAAAAATAGAACTAATGAAAATCACACATCCAGAAAACACACAATGAAACACACACACCACACTACTTCACCCAAAACTATCCTCGCCCAGGCGGCTGTGGCGGTCTTTAGCTTGGCTACCGCGCTGGGAGTGTTCTTGCACGATGGGCAATTTGATAAGATGACCACTGCGCTTCTCACACTCGAGCCTGCCGTGCTGCGTAGCCGTGGGGCACCAGGCTCGGCGGAGCCCGATAAGCTAACGGCTGACCCGCACGTTCACCCACATCATGCGTCGCTGGGGCACAAGGCGGCGCATCACGGGCAGCACCACACGCCGAGTGTGCCACCGCGCGATGATGAATATAGATATCTGGCGCATAAGCAGCGGGGGACGCGCCATGCCTTTGATAATCAGTTCTTGCCGATTGTTGGTTAGTTATTGATGGTGATACGGATGACCAGCGGCAATCTGCTGCGCCCGGTAGAGTTGCTCGGCCAAGATGAGTCGCACCAGCTGATGTGGAAACACCAGGCGAGACAGCGACCAGACCAGGTTAGCGCGCTCCATCACTGCCTCTGTCACACCGTATGCTCCACCAATGATAAGCACGAGTGATTTGCCTTGCGCCATTGGCTGATGCAGGCTGCGCGAGAGAGTAGGCGAGTCAAGCATTGTGCCACGCTCGTCCAGTAGTACAACATATGCCTGGGGCGAAAGTGCCCGAAGAATCTGCTGCGACTCCTCACGGCGCGCCGCATCGCCGCTATGCTGGCTGGCTGGAAGGAGCTTCCACTGCAGCTGCCAAGCACGGGTCATACGCTGCTCGTAGCGTGCTATGCCATCGACTAGCCAGGGCTCGTGCCGCTTGCCGACGGCGATGATGGTGATCATGCGTTGGCGTCTCTACTACTGGACACTGCTGCAGTAAGACGCTGGGCGGTGGTAGATAGGTGAGTGTTGCTAGTGTCGGTTGGGTAGCCATGATGGAGCTGTAGTACCTCGCGGTCATATAACGGCACGAGATGAATATGAGCGTGCGGCACATCGAAGCCCTCTACCACAACGCCGACCCGCTCAGGCTTGAGCTCTGTCTCCATCGCGTGGGCAATCCGCTGCGCTACCGCCCAGAGGTGTTGATATACCTCAGTTGGGAGCGCCCACAGCGAGTCAATCTGCTGCTTGGGTATCACCAGCACATGGCCATCACTCAGCGGGTTGATATCAAGAAAGGCAATCGTGTGCTCATCCTCATACACCGTGTGGCTTGGTATTTCACCCTTGATAATCTTGGTAAAAATAGAATCCTGCATGGCTCTAGTATACGCGAAGGTGGGGCAAGAGCTCAAGGATATCTGCTGCACGATATTTTCGTTCGGCAGCGCATCTGTTATAATGAAGGCAGACCACACGGAGAGGTGCAGGAGTGGTTGAACTGGCCGCTCTCGAAAAGCGGTAAGCCGCAAGGCTTCGAGGGTTCGAATCCCTCTCTCTCCGCCATGTTTTTGATCGTATTTATCTGCGAGCTCTGGGCTAGCAGGTTTTTATTATAATAACGATGCATCGTGATGTGAGGAGCGTTGCTTGGTCTACCTCTGCTTTGCATATGCTTGCCAGAGGTAATAAAAAGCGCACACCGCGATGGTGTGCGCATATGTTTGTGTGAGAAGAGAGCCAAGTATTATTGGCTAGGTGGTCGAAGCACCGGTGTTGCTGCTGTTGGTCGTGGTATTGATGTTACCACCAGGGATGATGGTGTTGATAACAAAGTTCACCGCGGCGTAGGCCAGCAGTGCCACCACGACACCAACGAGGGCATACATAATCGTATTCTTGGCGCCCTGCACCTGTGATGAATTACCACCAGAGACAACATAACGAATACCACCGAAGATGATCATAATGACCGCGATAGCACCAACGAGAAACAGCATGATGTTGCTTACTCGTGTGAAGATACCGGCGTCACCAAAGAGATCGGCTGGCTGGTCTTTACCCCGTGAGCGGCTGGCACCATCTGACACGCCGCCGATTGCAGCACTAGGCGGCGCAGCAGCAATTATCCCACCCCCGATGAGGGCAAGAGCACTGATAGATAGTAGACATTTTTTTAGCATAATAAACTTAGCTCCTTTTATCTTGTAATTATACGATATGGCGTTTTTTTTGTCGAGAGGAAAGCGGTGAAATTTCTCAACTTATGGTACTGTGGTAACTCGCTTCCTTCATCTCTTTTGCTAGTAGCGTCTTGAAAACTTGCTAGTATGACGCTGTTTTGAGCCCACGTGACGATTAGTATTCTAGAGATACCCAATTGCTTATTTAACTATATTGCTTGATACAGGGAGGGCGAGTGCAAGATAATATATAGCTCACGACACTGCGGCGAAGTAGGGACAAAATTGCACGTCACAAATGGCTAGCGTAATTGCCTGACCTATGCTACAATAGCCAGTGCACGTTGGTGCACAATCCGACACGCTGGAGGAGTACCCAAGTGGCTGAAGGGGACGGTTTGCTAAATCGTTAGTGTGGGGAGACCTGCAGCGGGAGTTCGAATCTCCCCTCCTCCGCCAGGATTGTTTTTGAGATATCGCCATATGCTGGACTTCGTCTCGTGCAAATAGTGACGAGAAGCGACAGAAGAAGCAACCACGCAGTAGCACTGATAGCTCGATAGACACATGAAAGATCACATGAATACTGAGATTGCTTAGCAATCTATAGTTTTAACATAAAACACGTCAGAACGGGAGAGAAACAAATCATTGTAGATATTACAATGATATTTTTATTTGTGCAGAATATGGCGAAATAAGTGATACATGCAATACGTGCGAAGTATCATATGTGTCAAGAGTGCTATCTGGGGTATGATCTATATATGTACGGTGCAAGCGTACGACTGATGAGAGGGGCGAAGTATGGGCGTTGGGTGCGGCATAGATCGTATGATCGCGTAGTTATATGGGTTATGGTTAATTGACCAGCGCGGCCATTATGATAGAATAGTCTTTGTAACGTAAATCTAACGCCAACCGACAAGGGGAGGAAAGAGCAGTGAAGATTAGACGTCAAAAACGTGGGATCGTCATGCGCATCGCATCGGTTGTGGCTGTGAGTGGGCTCGCTATAGGCGGGCTTTTTTATGGTCTCAACTCGGTGAACGCAGCTGGTCTGAATAAAAACTATAATTATATCAAGGCAAATTACGCTGTGCCGAACGCCAACGTAGCCTGGGTGTCGCCCAACGGGGATGACAACAAGGGTAACGGAAGCGAGTCAGCACCGTACAAGAGCTTTGGTCGCGCCGTCACGAAGATCGGCGACGGCGGAACAGTGGTAGCAAAGAGTGGTATCTACCGCGAGCCACACTTCTTTGTGACGAAGAAGAATGTCACGATGCAGGCAGCACCGAACGCTGAGGTGTGGCTGAAGGGTAGTGATGTCGTGACTAACTGGTCGCGCGAAGGCAATATGTGGAAGGCCACTGGCAACTTCCAGAACTTCTGCCACGTCTGTACGACCAACATCAAGCCAGAAGTCGAAGGTATGGCTGCCTACCCAGAGCAGGTCTTTATTAACGACAAGCCACTGACGCAGGTCGGGAGCAAGGCTGAGGTTGGCCCAGGCAAATTCTATGTAGAAGATGCCACTCAGACGACGCGTAGTGGTGGGCACTTCAACCCAGGTCGGCAAGACACTGTCAGTTACTACCTAGGTTCTGACCCAACGGCTGGGACAACGGAGGTCTCGCAGCGCACCCGCGCCTTTACCACAACAGGCGAGAACTTCAAGCTGCAGGGTATTAATATTGCACAATATGCACCAAACCAAACCTGGGGCTTTAAAGACCCACAGCTCGACGACAAAGCTGGGCCAATCGCCATCTCCATCAACGGGAAGAACTCGCTGGTGCAAGATGTGATCGTGGCGCAGAACTCGAACTCGGGGTTGTTCCTCGATAAAGCATCGGGCAGTGTGGTGAAGAACAGCCAATTCCTCGACAACGGGGGTAATGGTGCTGGCGCAAACCGCATTGAGAATGCCGTATTTGAGAACAACACCTTTAGCAACAACAACGCCGCTGGCTTCGAAACCAATGGTAGCTACTGTACCTCATGGTGTGGTATGGCCGATGTGAAGGTGACTCACGCCGAGAACTTCACCTTCCGCAACAATGTGGTGGATTACTCGAAGTCTGGCTCGACCAACTCCGACATCGCTGTAGCCAAGCGCCACCAGCTGCCAGGCTTCTGGTGTGATGAAGGGTGTATCAACACCAACATCGTCAACAACTACTTTACCAACGTACAGATGGCGATCTTCTATGAGGTGTCACACACTGGTATCATCGCCTCGAACATTATTGAGGGTTCGGGTTCTGGTATCTTAGTGTCGGGTAGTAGCAAGACGAAGATCTACAACAACTCTATCTCACGCACCGCCTACCCAATCCGCATCCGTGAGGATACCCGTAGCAAGGGTTGTAATGCCTACCAAGGTAGCACCTGTACTGCACCGGAGAGCTGGTCGCAGGCCAAAGGTCTGAGCTGGGACACGACGGGTACAGAGATGTATAACAACATCATCTCGTCACGTGCCGCAACTGCTAAGGATGGCGATAGCCCATACTGGGCATACGGTGTCCGCACCAAGGGTGGTGCCAACATTGGTGGGCCAAAGGTTGGTACAAACGAGATGTTTGCTGGCCTCGACTACAACGTCTACTACCGCAACGATACCAATGTCGACAAGACCGTCTTTACCTGGGACTTGGCGCAGACCGACGCACCAATTGACGTTCTCTTCAGCAAGACATCAGACATTGCTAAGGATGGCCGGGTCAGCAAGGCGATTGATGGCCTAGAGCGCAACTCGCTCGACCAAACTGGCTCACGCAGCGCCAACCCATTCTTCACCAGCGAAGCTGCGAACAACAATGACTACAACAAGAGTAACTATACCATCAAGGCCGGTAGCCCAGCTGCCAATAGTGGTAAGGAATTGCCTGCCGATGTGGCGAAGGCAATCGACCCAAGCGGCGCAACTGTGAAGGCCGGCACCAAGGTGAACCGTGGTGCACTGGTCAACGCCAACATGACCGGTGGCGAACCAAACATAAGCAGCAAGAGCAGCAGCACCCCACAGCAAAATAATGCCAATGGCGCAACCGCCAATGGGCAAGCAAACCCAAAAGCACCGGGCATGGGCAGCGCCAGTAAAGCTGACACTGCTCATGCAGCCCAAACCGCTGAGGCCGACACCAAGAGTGACAACAGCACTGTAGCGGTCCCAGACGCCCATCTTAAGGCGGCAATCAACAAGCGCCTGTCTGAGACCCTTGGCGCACGCCGCAGTGCCTCACAGGACGTAACAGCAGGTGAGATGCAAAAGCTGACTGGCCTGTCGCTCATCTTGCCGGGTGACGCAGCGGATGAACGCAAGGTTGCCGACCTCACCGGCCTCGAGGCAGCAACGAACCTCGACTGGCTGGCAATTGACGGTAACAAGGTGAAGAGCCTTGCACCGCTTGCCAAGCTGACGAAGCTGACGTCGCTGACCGCTCATTCTAACCAGATTGAGTCGCTCGATCCAATCGCTGGCCTGGCAAACCTCAAGCTTGTGATGGTCTCGGGCAACCCAATCGCCTCGACCAAGCCGCTTGCTAAGCTTGCACAGCTCAAGCGAGTTGCTCTCTCGGGCAAAGATGGTTTCGTGCTAGACATTGCCGACGTTGCAGCCAGCAAGGGCAGCCTAGAGTCGCTCTCGCTCTACGACTACAGCCGCAAGACCACGCTAGCCAACGGTAGCCAACTGGCGACATTTGGCAGCCTCAAGAAGCTTCGCCTCACAGGCGTTAAGCCAAGTGCTGCCGACAGCGCCGCCATTGGCACGCTCAAACTCGAAAAGCGCCGCATAGACTAGGTTCCTCCCCATCAGCCAAGTCTGGTAGCGTATACAAAAAGCCGAGCAGAAATGCTCGGCTTTTTTGATGGCAAAACTATGTCGAGAACCAGATTATCTCACAAATGTATTGCTATAAAGGCATGGTGTTGGGTAGTTTATTTTATAGCCTAGAGCGTATTGGCGTTATGTATAAAGAAAAGAGCCTTATAATGTCGTAAAACGCTCGAGAAGGCCAGCAGAAAGCGCAGAGGAGCTTTCTACAAGGGAGATAGATAGAAGCAGCATAAACTCTGCGGTAGTAGTAGAAGCTACAGGCTTGTCTAAAGGAGAGATAGGCCCATATATGCTATAATACACAAGGCAAAACAAAGGAATGCAATAAGGAGCACCCAAGTATGAAAGAAAAGCACATGCAAACCCTCGGATGGGTCGCAACAGCAATGTCGGTGATGATGTATGTGTCATACATTCCACAAATCGTGGGTAATATGAATGGGCACAAAGGTGACTTTCTTCAGCCAGCAGTCGCGGCGGTGAACTGTACGTTGTGGGTGATCTATGGCCTATGTAAAGAGAAGCGCGACCTGCCGCTGGCTGCAGCTAACTTGCCTGGAGTTATCTTTGGCTTGATTGCAGCGATGACAGCACTTATGTAGTGGCTACTAGTGTGTTGGAAACGATTATTCGGTGTAGCTCTTGCGGCCTAGATCGCTAGCTGTTGGCTAATATTTATATTTTCTTTGATAGTACCCCTGTAAAAAGCTGCTAATCTAGCTAAAGGGTCTCTTGAGACAAAGCCTCGTCGTTGTCGTCGATTGAGTCGAGCATTCTTTGTATCCGGTCATGATATCCCGGATCGTTCATTTCTTTCAACACCTGACGATGATCTGCTTGTAATGCTGGCGATGTGGGGTACACGGTAGGTACAGCAACAACTAAATCTGAGCTGCTTCTCGAAAGGCCATACGCCACGTCGTGTCCTACTTGCCCTACAGCCCAATAGCGATTAGGCTCTGTTAATCTTTTGTACTTCTCTAACTTTCGTGCCGATCGGCGTTCGCGAGCCTCTGTAATTAGTTCTGTTACTCGTGAAGCTAGTGCCCCAATAGCGCGTGCACCTTTAGGTGTTGGGGGGGGGTGATTTCGCCAGTAGGCTCGAGCTGGCTTGGCTGTAAAGGAAATTGTTCATGCATAGTGCGTTCATTATACCATATAGTAGCGAAATGTGCCGCCTGATGCACAACGTCGCACACCACCACCGTGCGACCTTGTTGCAAGACAACCCGCAAGAAAACCGGGACAACCGAGTGGACTGCCCAGTCACCAATACCGTCTGCAACGACGAAGCGCTCACCAGTGGTGGTGAGCGCTTCGCATCTTCATCAACCAACCCAGACCGTGTTACTCATGACCTAGGTTTGGGTAAGGCTATCGTGGTACAACTCCGCACCATCGACTCTAACAACCTGATGGTGCTGCTGGACTTCCGAAGGAAGTTGGCCGCCGGTGAGGGCGGCCAGGTGTGTACCGGCCCCAATGTAGCGCATCCGCCGGCTACTGACGGGTCGGATGGAGCGGTGGGCGATGCGGACGAGCCCAAGCCGTCTCACGGGGCAGATGCGGCAGAGCCAGAAGGTGAGTCCCTGCAGCGACGATGCGCCGCACCGGCCACCAGCGTGGGGGAGCGGCCAAACGATGAGAGTGATGCGCCCGACACCGTGCCACGGTCGCCGCGTGTGGTCGACCGCATCAAGCAGACGAAGTTCCGGCCCCTGACGCCGGAGCAGCGCCAGCAGGTGGTCGACCTGTACCGCGCTGGCGTTCCCGTCAAGGAGATCGTTCAGCAGACGGGCGTCAATCGCTCGACGGTCTACCGGCTGCGTGGGCAAGCAGGGCTAGAACGCAACCACCGCTTCACCGACGAAGACCGTGCCCAGGCGATCCTCCTCCGCCAGCAAGGCCTGGCCATCGCTGAGATCGCCAAGCATCTGGGCTTCAGCCGCATGACCATCGGGCGCTACCTGGCGGCTGCTCACCAGGAGTGACGGCAGCGGTGGTGAGAGCGTGCCTCCATCGTCGAAGAGCATCCAGAGCCATCTGGGGCGCTGACAACTTTCGCCACTGGCCGGATGAAGGATGTTATGCGGCGACTGGCACCCCATGCCTATGAGAAGGCCGACAACAGCGCCATTACATAAAGAAGGGGCTTCGATAGTTATGATTCCGAGTCTTGCCTCGACTGCTCCTCCGCAAACGCCCTGAGGTCGTCCAGCGTTTGCGCCGCTTCGGTCATGAGGCGTGCGATGTACTCCTGAGGCGTGTCCTTCCCGAGTTCTTCTTCGAGATAGACCTGCCCACTGCTGCCTGACGAATGTGCCGCAATGCGGGAACGCATCCCCTGGATTCTTTGCAGAAGGCGGACGTCTCGTTCGGTATGTCGGTATGACTGGGCCGTGAGGAACTTCTTGAGTTTGGCGATGCCTTTGTCTCCCTTGGCGTCTGAGAGGTACGAGGCCATCTGCTTCTCATTGAGGTAATCCACCAAGACAAGTGCGAGGTTGATCAACTGCGCGCGCAGTTCAGCGTCGGTGTCATTGACGGGGATGCGCAGACGTTGAAGCACGCCAGCGTCTTGCCCCTCTGCTTTGCGGTGGAGCCGCCATCCCCAGTGCTCTTCCCATGAGTTCTGTAGGTGGTTGTACGCCAGTTTGAAGCGGTGTTCTGGGTTCTCACTGTCTGCGAACTGACCGAAAAAGGCCCGGCGCACGCCTACGTCGCTCATGCGTTGTGTTGGTGACACATTGTATGAGAGCCAGTGCGTCCGGTGGCTTGCAGGAATATCGCGACCGATATCGCCAAGAAACACGACGACGCAATTTGGGTTGCCATTGTCGATCTTGACGCCCCACATGGAAGCGCAGGACAAATTCCCATCACTCACTGTGTATAGGTCGGAATCGTCATAGTATCGCTGGAGCACCTCCGGTTTGAAGAACACTGGCGTGAGGTAATGAGGTGCGTCTGGATTTTTGCCGAAGTAGTTGGCAAGACAATCTGGATCGCATGTGTACTTGACTGGCTTGCCGTACTCGTCTTCGCCAATGATGAACTCTGGGTAGTCCGCCAGATCGGTCTCATCCCAGGGCCAGATTCCGCAGTTTTTCTGAGGTGGGGCAGAAAGGATCCGCTTGGCGAATACTAGTGAGTCAACACGTGCATCACTAATCGGTAACCTGCCAATACTTCGCGAGAGATACATGAGCTCATCGCCAATTTGTCCCTCAAACTCGAGATCCGAAAAATCCGCGACATCGCCAGCATATTCAACAGACACCCTCGTGTCGATGAATAGCACGGCATCGAGTTGCCGTGCCGCCATATAACGCTTCAATAGCGGCGTCCGCACCTCGATTCGCTTGTCTTTGTATCTAATGGCAAGATCTTTTGAACCATCATCTTTGATCTCAAAGTAGTCACCAGACTTCGGATCTTGCCACAGGTTCATCAGGAGCCTGAACTCTTCGGAAATATGCAGCACATCAGGAACAACGCCGTAAAAGTAGTGACAGATTACGAGCGGTTCAAATTCTGGTGCGTGACTACTTCGATAGTACTCTGTGTTGTCGGGACTGGCTCTAAATCCAGGGTGGCCGTCTCCCTTTGTCGAATCCCAACCAGCGTGCGAAAGGATCTTGTCGTGCATCCTTGGCTGAGCAAACGCCATGTATCGACCCCCGTTGTCATTATTGTCGAAACGCCAGTCGTCATACACAATCGTCCATGGGCCATCGCCGTTTGTGAAGGCAGATTCGATCATCCGCTCTTGCTTGAGTCGATCCCGTATCTGTTCACGTTCGTCGTCGTCCAGTTCGCTGTGCTTTGTCATCGTGATTCCTTTAAATCAGTTGCGCTTTGCCCAGATGGCGCGTTGTGTGTGGGAGGACTGTCTGTCTTTGTAATATCTTCAACTGCTTCGCCAATCGCTGATTCTTCTATTATACGAGATTTGTGAGGAAATGTAGCGGCCTTCAGGGCTATTGTGCTGGAAATGATCTTGTTTGCGTCCGACTGTTTGTCTGACTGTCTGAACCATAGGCACCAGCATTCTTCGCAATGGCGATAGGCCAGCATAGTCGGTGCGAGACGTTTGCGTTTATGGCTGACGTGTTGCGTTATACTATGACCGCATTTGCAGAGTGGCACTATCGCTGCGGGCTGTTTGCCGCTGATCCGCGTCTTCTTCCCGAGTACGACGCTGCCGTCGCCGAGGAGGACGTACGGCACCAAGGTGAGTGGCCCGCCCGGCCGATTCTTCCTGAGCCAGCCGTTGTAACGCTCGATGACGACTCGCTGGCTCTCGAGTTCATAGTCACGCAACTTCATTCCTGGAGGAAATTGTTGTGGCACGAGGAACGACCGATGGCGGCCTGGTTTGACGGTTCTATCGATGCTGGCAGATGCCGTCTCAACGAGGAGGGTTCCTCGGAGATCGCTCTTGGGATTGATACGTTTGGTGCAGACAGACCAGCGTGGCCGCAGGTGTGCGGGCATGGCACCGACTCGGCTGATGTAGTGCTCAACGGGGCCGTAGTTGGTGATGTGGACACAGCAGCCCGGGTCGCCGATGGCCGGCTCAAGGCCAAGCCGGAGTCCCTTGGGCTGGCGGATGGCGGTGGGCACCGTCCGGAAGAGGAAGACGCTGGCAGCAATCGCGACGGGAACGGCGCTGATGATCGTGGCCCAACTGGCAACTGTATTCAGCATGACCGTCCTGTCTGCTTTGGGGGAGCACAGACCAGTGGTGGTGCTGGTGGCCTGCGTGGGAAGAGTTGCCGTCGCTAGCCAGCCCGGCGTCATCGCATCCGTCTGGTTTCGTACCGCGACTTCTTCATCGTACGTCGGCAGCTTACCTGTAGATATTATCGTCATCTACAGTTTAATTTTTATCTACGAATATAATTCAACTCGACAATTCCATTATTTGTTATCGTGTTGATTAATTTCAATTTATGTTCCGCATCATTTTGGCTAAATAATTTTATACCATTCCCTAAAATTGTCGGAATAATGGATATAAGATACTCATCAATCACATCTGAAGAAATGGCTTGCTGAACTAAGTCTGCTCCTCCACATATCCAAATATCTTTTCCTTCAACCCCTTTTAATTTCTTGATCAATTCCTCCAAATTATCACTTGTAAAAATGATCTTATCGGAATCTTGTTGTTCTCGGTGAGTGAAAACATAAGTCAATAAATTGTCATAAACCCAATTATCAGGGGATAACTCAGTTATTATCTGATTGTAAGTATTCCAACCCATCAGAACTATGTCTATATTTTTTATAAACTCAGAATAGGTGCTTTCGTTTTCTAAACAATCTTCATGACCTTGCAGAAAAGCGACACCCCCATTTTTATCGGCAATATAGCCATCTACACTCATAGCTATAAACAATTTTACTTT
>CAURPS010000004.1:0-128799 GCA_963526965.1 uncultured Candidatus Saccharibacteria bacterium
CCTTAGGAGTCTAACATATGCGCGTCAAACGAGGAACAACCGCCCACGCTCGCCACGCCAAGATGCTGCGAGCTGCCAAAGGAATGCAACACAATCGCACCCGGAGCTTCCGCCTTGCCAAGCAAGGGGTAATCCGGGCTCTGCAATACGCCTACCGCGACCGCCGCAACCGCAAGCGCGACCTGCGCCAGTTGTGGATCACTCGCATCAACGCTGCCGCCCGGCAAAATGGCACTACCTACGGCCGCCTGATTGCCGACATCAAAGCCGCTGGTGTGGCGCTCGACCGCAAGGTCCTCGCCGAGCTCGCCGTCAACGAGCCACAGGCTTTTGCAGCTGTCGTGAAGCATGTCACCCGCAAGTAGTGTAGCAATTTATACGACGTTGTGAAGAATACACACCTCCGTAATAGAGGTGTGTATTTATTTGTAGATGAGCAGCCACTTGGTGGAGTATAGTATTCCTCCTGTACCATTTCATTTCTGCAGCCTCCTCATCGCACCGAAAATGTTCCGGCCAGATGAATCACAGAGCTTATCCGTCACCACAGTTGCTGGCCTTCTAGAATATTTTCTTGTTCGGCAAGGAGGTTGTAGAAAATAACAAAGCTCCAAAGTTGGAGCTAACACATCATACCATAAAGCAGCCTATCGATAAGCCGGGTTCTGTCGTGGATGATCATCTATCTAGTTTGCAAATTGCTCTGCAAATCGAGCGGTTAGCGATAGCCACAAGCGGATCACTCATCCGTGGCTATCTCCTTGCAGCCGACAGGGTTTACCTCCGCGGCATGTCACCATGCAGCGCTGTGAGCTCTTACCTCACTCCTTTCACCCTTACCCCGCTACTCAAGCGCTGTTGCGCACAAGCATTGGTGTTGCGGAGCGGTATCGTTTCTGTGGCACTTTCCCTAGGGTTGCCCCCGGTCGCCGTTAGCGACTGTCGTATCCTGTGCTGCCCGGACTTTCCTCTTGCTAGGTCGCAAGCGATCATCTAATAGACTGCCTCCCTATTATAGCATAAGGGATTTATGATATGTGGATGTCAAAACCTTCATCGTCAGTGCAGGGTCCTCTTCATCACTTCATCTGATGGAGTGTGCTAATCGGTTGTAATAACCGATTAGCAGCCCTGGCGTCAAGAGGTCGATACTCGGGGAGTATCGACCCTTATAGCGTTCTATTGGAGGGAGTGATGAAGAGGGCCCGTGTGTGATAGTGATACTCTTAGCCTTCAATCATCAAAAAATCCCAGACTCACCCCAGGCGCTTGATATTCCCCTGCATGATGCAAGGTGGGTTTCCTCATCCATACCCACGGGTACGGTGAATGTTGGAATCCCTATCATATGATGTTAGGAAAATCATACACGCCCGATATTTGTCTGGGACACTCTTAGTATACCACAGAATAGTAAGCAGCGTCACGTTTGCGAGGTTGAGATCCTCATACCCTCTTCCTTAGTGCTAAACAAGTCAATATCCGCTGAATATTAGCACCTCTTGTATTGGATGTTTAAAACTCTGCTAGTGCTCATAACAGACTCTCACCTTTGTACGAGAGACAGCCTCATTCAATCTCCCACCAAGCTAGCCTACAATCTAAACCCTGTACCAAGCTAGGAAAAAGGCAAAAGGCCCAATTCCTGCTCCTAACCAAGCGACACGCCAAACACCAGCGAGAAAAGCTGCAAGATACCCCTGATAGCCGCCATCATCACATTGCCAATAGCTGAGCTACCGACCAGCACCAATACAAAGACCAGCATCACACCGTACTGCTCCACTACCTCCATGCCGCGGCGCACAAACTCCGGCGCCAAAGCATACAGCACGCGCGAACCATCGAGCGGCGGGATAGGCAGCATATTAAAGACAAAGAAACCAAGATTCACACTCACTGCCGTAGCAAGCAGCGGCTGCACTGCTGGCCCAGCGATCGTCGCATATAGGCCGAAGCAGATGAAGGCAATGACGAAGTTTGTCAGTGGTCCAGCGAGCCCCACCAGCGCTGCGCCCCATTCGTCACCACGCACTCGCTCGGGGTTGTAAGGCACTGGCTTAGCCCCACCAAACACTGGTAAGCCCAGCAGCGCCAAGCTCAGTGGCAAAAGGATGGTCAAGAATGGATCAATATGATGCAGTGGATTGAGCGTCAAACGCCCCTGCTCCTTAGCCGTATCATCGCCCAGCCAGTACGCCACAAAGCCATGCATCGCCTCGTGCAGCGTCATCGAGATAAGAATAACGACAAGGACGATAATGAGGTGAGCGATATCAATATGCATTTCTTTATTGTACCATCACCACTCGCCGTGCCCAAGGCTTTGCCTTGCTATGTAGCGTCATATATACTGGTACTATGTCTATAATCACCTACCATACCGACACCAAGCCGATCGACCATATCGAGATCACCGAGCCTACGCAATGCCGCCATGTACTCGAGGATATCGCACAGCGCGCGCTCAGCCTTGCCAGCACACTCCAACCAGCAGACGAGGACACGATAGAATTACCAGCATCAATGCGAAAATACAGTAAATATTACAATGATGTAGAGAGTACAACCGTTGTTACCACTGTTGATTCTCATCAAACAACACTTGATGCCACACGCCACACTGGCCACAATAGCATCAGTTGGAACGTCTTTATCGACCAGCCGCTGCCACAACCAACCACCCTCGCACAGGTGTGTGCACTGGTGCAAGCAGAGCAGCCAGACTACGCAACCGCTAGCTGGCAATCTCGCAATGCAGATGGCTCAGACCGGCACATCATGGTCTTTGCCTCGCCTAGCAGTGTGCGAATCAACCTCCTGCGGCATACTGGTAGCGATACGCAGCGGCTCCCCATCGATGACCCACAAGCCATCATTGATGAGGTATTTGGCTCATAATATCATAGACACGGAACCCAAAAACACCCCTACGCCCCTACTACATAAACCACTCAAGAAAATATCTGGAGGCTTGCGATACGGCAAGATGCCTCAGCACTCCACCTTGACATTGCCTCCTTGGCAGCGTATACTAATACAGATTGTAATAATATAAGTTATAAGTGGAATAAGAATATGGCAGCACGATGTGAACTGACTGGCAAGGGCAAGCAATTCGGCAACAATGTGAGCTTCTCGTTGCGACGCACCAAGCGAGTCTTCAAACCAAACCTTCAGAAAAAAACCTTCGTTGTAGATGGGCAAAAGGTCACCATGGTTCTCTCGACCAAGGCGATCCGTACCCTCAAGAAAAAGGGCCTGCTCACCAGCGCCAAGACAAAGGCCAAGGCTGCGGCGTAACCGCCCAGAGCAAACGATAACTGTAAATATCCCCTGTGTACGGGGATATTTTGGTGGTTACTTCGCTTTATCTAACTCAGCAATTGTCGCGAGCACGCCAGCGAACTGCCGAGCAAACTCTGGCCGCAGCACCAGGACACGCTGGGTACCAACCGCTTCGCTCGTGACAATGCCTGCTTCGCGCAGGACTTTGCAGTGGTGCGAGACAGTCGAGAGTGAGAGATTATGATCGATCTGGCTGCAGCCCAGCCGCCCCTCCGCAGCCAAGCGACGGACAATCCGCAGCCGCAGCGGATCGGACAGGGCGGCAAAGATATGCTCTGGTGCGAGTGCGTCTGTTGGGGTGTTTTGTTGGGATGTCATTTCCTTTGTATTGTCTCATACCTGCTGGTCATTGCCAAGGCAAGCACTACTACGCCGGCCGCTATGAGCGGAATCGCCTGCGCTGGCTGGCTACTAATAATCGCACTACCTAGCATACCACCAAAGCCTTGACCAATGTAAATACTGGATGAATTGAGTGAAAGATTCAGCTGAGCCCGCTCTGGAGCAAGCGCAATGATACGGTATTGCTGAGCAATCGTGGCAATCCAAGCACTAGCTGTCCATAATAGCACACTGCCACCAACGAGACCAAGCGCGCCTAGCATCCCAGCCGCCACACCAAGCAAAGCAAGCGCCAACGCAAAGGCAAGCATTGCCCAGCGGGCCAGCCAAATGTGGGCAAAACGATCGGTCAGCCAGCCACCTAGCACGCCGCCCAGGAGTGAGCCCACACCAAAGATGAGCAAAATCCAGCTAAAGTATTCGTGCAGACCCGCCTGCTGCACTACTGCACTCAGATATGAAATCACGCTGGTGCCAGCTACAAATATCACTACTGTTATCAATAACGTCAGTGCAACCTGACGATTAGCCAGACCTGCTACTAATGTGCGAATCGTTGGTACCTGCTGCGCTGGCTGTGCCTCACGTGCCCGAATGCCCAGCACAATGCCACACAACACCAGCACCGCAGCCACTGCCATCGCCCAAAACAGCATATGGTAGCCATAGCGCTCCCCCATAACCGAGCCTAGCGGCACAGCGAGCACCGTTGCCATCGTCATGCCTGTTGTAACGACGGAGATTGCCTTGCCACGATGCTTGGCCGGGGCAAGGCTGGTTGCCAAAGCCATTGCTGTTGGCATCATCATAGCTGAGCCCAATGCTGCCATCACTCGGGCTGCCATCATCCACACAAACGACGACGCGAGCGCTGCCACTCCATTACCAATTGCAAATATCGCTAGTGCTAGTATCAAGGTCGACCGCCGATTACGCCGCCCCATCACCATGCCACACAGTGGTGCCGCCAGTGCATACACCCACGCAAACACCGTCACCAAGAGGCCGGTCTGCCCCAGCGACACCCCAAGTTGCTGTGCCACCTGTGGCAACACCGCTGCCAGCATAAAGCCATCCGCCCCAATCACGAAGGCTCCCAGCGCTAGCACCGCGATCTTACCCCACGGCGTGGTTGATTGTTGTTCCATAAAACCGTTCCTTTCTTCGATATAAATCGAAATAATAGTGATATTTCGAAGTGTATCGAATTTAGTGCGCTATGTCAAATCGACCACGTTATGGCGATGGTTTCACTATGAATCTCACAATCCTCATCACTGTCTTGCACTCATTCCTTGAGAAACCTATAGGGACTGGCCCCATCTTGCCCATCAACCCACCAACACTCGTGCTGGCTACAACTAATATTCATACCCCACCAGATAAAACAGCGAGGAGAAAAACGGAGTAAAAAGATATATCATAAAAACCAGCCTCTCTATGAGGCTGGTTGCACTTGGCGTATACTAGTCTTAGCTTCGAGCCAGCTCAAACACCGTCAGCACTTCGGGCAGGTTACTCGCTGTTTTGATCTTGAGCTTAGGTTTTTGTTCGACTGGCGCACCGAGCTCCTTCTCAAAGACCTCCACTGTGTCTTGCGGTACTTCGTACTGCAACGCACTATCGGCATAATGAACGGGCACTACTACTCGTGGCTCGATCTTGCGAATAATAGCGGCAGCACTTGTCGCATCCAGCGTATAGCCATAGCCACCCACCGGAATAACGACGATGTCGATCACCCCCAGCGCCTCGAGCTGAGCGTCAGTCAGCTCTGGCGCGATATTACCAATCACCGCAATACGAATATCGCCACACTCAATGCGATACACCGTCGAGAGTTGCTCACTCTCTGGCGTGTCGATGTGGCGCGTGGCTGCAATGCCGCGAATGGTGTAGTCACCCACTTCATACTCGCCAGGTTGATTGATGATAAGGCGCGCCTCGGGGCTATTCACCGCAAAGCGCTCTTCAGTCGCAAGCTCCACCGCGTCCTTCGTCTTGGCGTCCTTCAGGCCTAGCAGCGATAGCTTGGGGTCAACTGCAAGCGTGGTTTTCTTCGTCGCGATGATGACAGTGTTGCCGCCTTTGTATTCGATATCAAGCATGATTCTCTCCTTCGTCTTCTTTTAATATATTATCAACGTCTACCAGTACGGTATGCTTGTTGGTCAGAATGGTAGTAATGAAGCGGTCGCGCACGCTCAGCCGGTAATAGAACTCGTCGTAGCTCAGGATGCTATACGTCAGCTCGCGCCCCTCTTGACGCTCGATAACCGCCACCACGCTGCGCACCTTGGCGGCTGAGAGATTACCCACGAGCAGCAGATCGATCGTACTGGCTGATCCTTTCACCAACGCCCCCGCCGCAATCGCCACACGCAGGCGCGGCAGCTGCATAATCGCATCTTGCCAAGCCGGCCGGTAGCCCGACTTATTCTTGGCTGGAGCAATTTTTTGGTCGGCAAAGATGACGCGCAGTGGTGGATAATATTCGTACTGCTGGTTTACTTCGTAGTACAATTTGTTATCAACGCTGTCGCTCGTAATGATCCCCACTTCCAGCATATTGAGCAGCTCACGGCGCACCGAATTAATCTGCTCATTAATCAGCCGCGTAATCTCGCGCACATAAAATGCCTTTCCTGGATTGTTCAAGAAAAGGTGGAGCAATTTCACACGAGTTTTTGATCCAAACAGTGCATCTATCATTACGGTCACCAACTAGATTTATGGTATCACATCTGGTGCGCTTGCGCGAGCACCTCACCAAGGTACGTCTCAGCATTCTCCAGGCTGTGCCATATGATGTCTGGGTTGCGCCGCAGCCAGGTCATCTGCCGCTTGGCCAGGCGCCAGTCTGCTGTGCAAAATGCCGCTTTGGCTTGCTCGAGCGCATACTCGCCCTGTTGTAATTTATGTATAATTGGGTAGATATTCCCTGTCATTGCTTCACTATCCCAGCCGTATTGGGCTGCTAATTCCGTCGCTTCTTGCACAACACCATGCGCAAAAAGCTGCTCTGTCCGCTCAGCAATGCGCTCACGCAGCACATCACGTGGCGTTGCAATACATACAACATATGTATTTTTATCAACATGTGCTGACCTCTGTAATTGTTGTCCTTTTCGCACTATTGTATTAATGACATGACGTTTGTTGTATTTATTATCGGGTAATTCTATGTTGTGCACTCGACAATGTTCGTGCAAAGTTTCTATAGAATAGCCCTGTAACTGCTGCATAAGCTTTTTGTTCACCGTTGGAAATTGAAATTTATACAACACCGCATCAACATATAGGCCCGTCCCACCGACGAGAAATGGGATGCGCCCACGCTGGCGAATAGCCGCAATTTGCCGATTAGCATAACGCTGAAAATCCACGACTGTGTAGCGCTCACCTGGCTCTACTAAGTCCAGCCCCCAGTGTGGCACGAGAGCTTGCTCATCCGGCGATGGCTTGGCGGTGCCAATATCCATACCCTTGTAGATGGTGCGCGAATCGGCGCAAATAATCTCACCACCGTACTGCCTCGCAAGGCGAATCGCCAAGTTAGTCTTGCCGCTAGCAGTTGGCCCAACGATGGCAATAAGCGGCACAGTAGGCGGTGCGTTATTTTTTGTGAGCATGCGAGCTACCTTTCAGATTATTATGCGGCGTGGTATGTGGCCGCCAGCGACGCTGTGCAAAATCAACCACGCGGTACGAATCATCACACTGAATCCCATCATGCTCGAGCAATTGCCGCTGCACTGCCTGCCCACCTGGAAAGCCGACCGCAAGGCCTCCCTTGCAATTAACAAGTCTATGCCACGGCAACTCCTCCGGCCCACCATGGGCAATCTCCCCCACTCGCCGCGCAGCGTATGGGTGGCCAGCAAAAGCTGCCAAGTCGCCATAGGTCGTCACTGTATCATCTGGCAGCTGTGCCATCAGCTCGTAGACGGCATCACGCAGGCTCATCGCTGGCAAGTCGCTCAATTGCCACCTCCACTTCGTACCAATTTGTGCAGCGCACCACCCCGGCTGGCAGCATTGCGGCTTGGTTCCAGGCATAATCGCCAAAGAGCAGCGCGTTGCGGCCATGTGCCGCCACCGCTTGGCAGTGCTTGAGCTGGTCGTCTATCAGCACATCGGCGTTGATTTGCGTCATCAACTCTGCCTTGGTGGCACGGTGCGAATCATTAGTTAACTCATCCCAAATACCCGAGAAATAAACTGCCGTGCTCGCAAAGATACCTGGAAAATGCTCGTCGATCCAAGCTATTGTATCACCCTTTACTTGTAGGCAGCGTGACGTTGCAATCATCAGATGCTGGTGTTGTGCCAAATGCTCCAGCACCTCCAGCGCGCCGCCAATGTGCCCATAGCCCGCGCTTAGGCTCGTGCTCACAATCTCGGCAGTGCGACGCTCCACCTCGGCATTATCCACCTGCCACATCTTGGCCCAATGCTCATCATAATCATCGACCGTCAGGTTCGTCCCCCAGCGCTGGTTGCTAAAGGCGACGATGCCAGCGGCATTCTCCGCCAGCACGTCGTCGACATCCACAGCAATGCGCAGGCGGCGCATTAGCTCAGCTCCTCTAGGTACGCCGCGAGCTCATCCAGCGGCACTGTTATCTCACCCTGCTGGGTGCGCACACTTACCTGGCGGTTGGCTT
Organism: uncultured Candidatus Saccharibacteria bacterium; assembly: GCA_963526965.1. Taxonomy (GTDB): domain Bacteria; phylum Patescibacteriota; class Saccharimonadia; order Saccharimonadales; family Saccharimonadaceae; genus Saccharimonas. The sequence continues at coordinate 8,358 of CAURPS010000004.1, forward strand.
TGTCGCGCGAGCCAACGATAATCTGCACCGGAATTTTTACAACAGTAGCCTCGCGGATCTTTTTACCAAGCGATTCATTGCGCGTATCTGTTGTATATCTTACTTCGTTGTATTTTATAGGACGCATCAGTACCACTGTTTTGAGTACCGATGTTATTTCATCAACATAGTCTTCTACAGTGTTGTTAATTGTGAGAATACGGACTTGCTCGGGCGCAATCCAGAAGGGGAACCACCCCGCCGTGTGCTCAATAAAGACGCTCAGGAAACGCTCAATCGAGCCCAGCAGCGCACTGTGGATCATCACGGGCCGAGCCATCTCACCTGCTTCGTCGGTGTATTCAAGGCCAAAGCGCTCAGGCTGGACGAAGTCGAGCTGCACCGTCGCTACCTGGTGCTCGCGGCCAATCGCATCCGTCGCCATGAAGTCGATCTTCGGCCCATAAAAAGCCGCTTCACCCTCCTGCTCGAAATAGTCCAGTTGCTTGGCCGTCACAGCTGCCTTGAGCTGAGCCTGGGCCGATTGCCACAATTCTGGCGCTCCAAGGTAGCCCTCGCCCTCATCGCGATAACTCAGGCGGACACGCAGCTTCATCCCCACAATGTGGTACAGCTCCTCGGCACAAGCCAACAAATTACTCATCTCCTGCTTGATCTGATCCGGCCGGCAAAACACATGGCTATCATCCTGCGTCAGTGAGCGCACCCGGCTCAGGCCGCCCAGCTCGCCAGTTTTTTCGTCGCGGTAGTCGGTCGTTGTCTCGAGGTAGCGCACCGGCATATCGCGGTAGCTCCGTGGCTGACTAGCAAAAATCTGCGTGTGATGCGGGCAGTTCATTGGCTTGAGAGCCATCTTGTCGCTCGTCTCTTGACTCGTCACAAGGAAGAGTTCATCACCAAACTTCGCCCAGTGCCCACTCGTCTCATACAAATCTTTCTTGGTAATGTGCGGCGTCCAGACTTTGGCAAAGCCGTATTTCTCACGCAACTGGTTAGAGAGCTGCGCTGCTTTATCGCGCAAGATCGTGCCACGCGGTGTAAAGAGTGGCAAGCCCACCCCCACCAGTGGCGACATTGTGTAGAGGTCGAGTTCTTTGCCAAGCTTGCGGTGGTCGCGCTTTTTGGCTTCTTCGCGCATCTGTAGGTAGCTATCAAGTTCCGCTTGCGTTGCAAAGGCCACACCATAGAGCCGCTGCATCTGCGGCCGGGTCTCGTCGCCTCGCCAGTACGCACCAGCCACACGCAGCAACTTGAATGCCCCCACCTTGCCCGTGCTCTCCACGTGCCCACCACGGCACAGATCGGTGTAATCGCCCTGAGAGTAGAGTGATACCGTCTTTACCTTACTCTCACCTTCTGCAGCGCTACCAAGGGCCTCTCCAGCCAATTCTTTGGCAATAGTCGTCCCCGAGCGCTTCAGGTCATTGAGCAATTCAACTTTATATGGCTGGTCTGTCTCCGTCGCCCAAGCAATCGCCTCATCCACCGGCACATCACAGTGTGTAAAGGGTAGATCACGCGCAATAATACGCCGCATCTCCTTCTCGATTTTGCCAAAATCTGCCTCAGATATCGTCACATCACCAAGGTCAATGTCATAATAGAACCCCTGCTCGATAGCGGGCCCCACGCCAAACTTCGCCTGTGGCCACAAATGCTGGACGGCTTGCGCCATGATGTGCGCCAAGCTATGGCGCATTGCTTGCTGCTCGTTATTCATTGCTTTGTTTGCTCATCAACTTCTCCGCTGCGCACTGGCAGCCAGAAGCCGACTCGCTCCTCCTTGGATATAAATTATGTTGATAAAAATAAAAACATGCGTCCTGGCACGGATATACTCCATCCGACCAATCTCGCATGTCTCGGGCCGCTTGCACGCAAACGGCGGTTCCACCGGACTTCTTGGCGCTTACCGCCAAGCACTCATGACGCAACGTTCTCGCACATCACGACAGCCCACGAAGCTCGGGAGGCTGGTGAGGCCCCGTCAGCACTTACCATCTATTGTATAACGAGAGTGGGGGTGGGTGCAAATATCTCTAAGCATCAATCACGTAGCGTTCTCACGTTTACCCACCCCACACTCCCTCCTCAGGAACACTATAAGGGTCGATACTCCCCAAGTATCGACCTCTTGCGTTGGGCTGAAAACAGATTATTGCAATCTGTTTTCACACTCCATCGAATGAAGTGTGGGCGCGCGAATGCACAATAGCTGCTCGAGTCTTCTATTTATCTACCCTTGCTCTCCCCTGCATCTTCTGCTACAATACACGTGTCGGGCGATTAGCTCATTTGGCTAGAGCGCTTCATTGACGTTGAAGAGGTGAGAGGTTCGAATCCTCTATTGCCCACCATTTCGGTCTATTCGCTAGTGCACCATGTCGGTCTGTAAGGTACACTGGCACGAAAGCACTTACTACTATAGTAAGTGCTTTTTGTTGTAGCAAAGCCTGATAATATTACTTCGCTACCAGCTCACACCACAAACTTGCAAAACGCAAGCCTTGATGCTACGCTAAAGGCATGACACGAACAGCTCACAAACGCTCAGCCTGCCCCATTAGCTACAGCCTCGATCTTTTTGGCGACAAATGGACACTCCTTATCATGCGCGACGTGCTACTCTTTGGGCGCTGCTACTTCCGCGAATTCGCACGCGATGAGCGCATTGCGAGCAACATTTTGGCAGATCGCTTGGCGCGGTTAGAATCGGCTGGCTTGCTTGATAAGCAACGCGATCCACTCCAAGGCAATCAATACATTTATAGCCCAACAGACAGCAGCTGGCAGCTCTTGCCGCTGCTCGTCGAACTGCTCTTTTGGGGAGCCTGCGCCGACCCGCACGCTGCCGTGAGCGACGACTATCGCACCACCATCGCCCACGAAAAAGATTTGCTTAAACAAGAAATCATGCTTGCCGCAAAAACTGGCACCTTCGTCGATTACTACCACAACACCATGGGCATACAGAGGTAGAGCCTCTCACAAAAATTGATATATGGCAGAAATACATAGTACATTTTGGTTGCAAATTGCAAGTGATATACCCTCCTTGGTGCGGCTACTTTTCTTTACGAGCTTGTCCATCTTGTTCCTGAAGATTACTACTTTATGAATCGAAGCAAAAAATATTCATATAATAGTATGCCAGGCAGTCGCATATCCTTCACCCATAAGCACCTCATCATCCTCGTATTTAATTCCCGCTACGAGCCCTTAATTCATCGCATCACTTGTATATTACAAGCAAGATAGTAAGCTACATTACAATCTATTTGTAGATTAATTATGAACACAATACGCACATATTCACGCGTTACATTACACTTGCTTAGCTCATCTACGCAGCCTGAGGAGCGGCTTACACCATCATCAAACTCACGCATCAGCCATACAATATAACGCACATGCTTATCAATACTATGCATTATATGACCACCCACATCCAACAGCCTAGTGCCGCATACGCATCTCTCTCCATTTTTTCTCACCGAGCAATTCACTATCCATCTAGAGTACTTATTATCTCCTATTAGCGCAACTATCTGCGATTCTTTGACCAATATTCATCCACACCAGGCTATTAGTTATCCACATTGCACATAGCCATTTTACTGCTCATCATATGCGTATGGTGATATAATACTTGCATAGTTCTCATTTGTATTTTGGTATTTTTGTAGCATAATAGTTATTTCAATAACATGACCTCTGTAAAATTCCATTAGAATGCTAGAAACCTCACCGGAAATAACGCTACATATTTACTCCACCAAAAGGAATCTTCCTCCTATAGGAAGAGATTATGGAGTCTATGACTTACCCATACACTCAGCCTCCCTATCCATCTCTTACCTGAGACAGACAAGACAAATCAGGAAGTGGGCGGCACCACCCTTAGTCGCTCGCGTGGATATCGGAATATCGCCAAAGGTAATTCAGCCCAGCATGGCTCGTAGCACGCCACTCATACCTACATTAATAGCCTTTTGCACTTTATACTCTCTCATCTTTCATATCACTCCTTTACATACATTGTGAGTGAAACCCGAGTCTAGCCTTCTCCTCAGTACTATCACTCTTCAATAGAGCATAAAATCTGCCGCAAAGCGCTGCCAAATTCCTCTCATATTAATAAGAATAGTCATTCTGGAGCGGTATCGAGCCTTATAGTGCTCCCGCCAGAGAGGATAGAGAGAAAAGATAAAGTAGCTAATACTTTGCGCTCCAATCCACACCAACATAATAACCGGCCATTCTCTGGCCGGTTACACATAAGCTAGTTCGCTTCGCAAAAGCGTACAGGCACTACTTACTCTTTTTTGCGCTGCTTCTTAGCGGCTTTTTGGGCTTGTTTGGCGGCTTTGGCGCGGTCACGTGAGCCAGTAGTAGCCTTGACGGTTACGTCAAACTTATCGAGATAGCGACCAAACGCTAGGTGTGTCTGCGCATTAAAGGCACCAATCGCACTAAAGCAAATGGATGTGACGGGCATAAGGATCCACTGCGCCACCATGGCAAAGCTGCGCCGGCGCTTGTAGCGCTCGGGGCGGGGTGGCAACATCTTAAGCATCAAGAAGACGGTGATAAAGATACCGATCATCGCGAAGCGCTGCAAATTGCTAATCACCTCGGGCAGCATATGCACCGCATAGCTGCGTGATGATTCTTGGTTGATCAACAGTGGTACCCACCCACCAAAGGTGACCAAAAATGCCATTACTGCCAGAGTCACGTGCCCATCGAGCAAGCGCATGAAGCGGGCAAACACTTCAGCAAATGGCACATTGCGCCGCCGCGTAAAGGTGCGTATTGCCACATATGGGATATCTGACGCGCCGTAACTCCAACGCCGGAGCTGCTTAAACTGCGCTACCACTGTCCCCCAGAAGGTGTTGTCCATCACGGCATCTTGGTAGATCGGCACATGGATGGGCAAAACACTGTAGTCTCCCGCAAAGTAGAAGTAGCTGCGCCAGTACTGATGGCCATCTTCCACAATGCTGCGCGTACTCCAGAAGTTCATCTCCACCAGCGCGTCCATTGGCTGTGAGTGTGAGGCAAAGTTGCGCAGTGTGTGGGGGCGCATACTGCTGATGATCGTCCAGAAGGAGTTACCCGTCGCAATCACCCGCATCGGCGCTGGCGCATCCCAGATGTTGCCAAAGTATAGTGCAATCGGCTGGTACGACAAACGCTTGCGCTCGGGGTGAACAATATACTCATACGCCACATAGTCGAAGTATGATGGATACGGGCGGTTGTCGCTGTCCAGTGTGGTGATCATCACATCACTGTAGGCAATCCCCTGCTCGTCGCAATAGCGCTGGAGCTGCTTACCCGCATAGGTGATGTTACCGCCCTTGCCAATTACCTCATCAGGCATGTCCTTAGGGTGCATGATAGTCTGGAAGGCGAAGAATACATCGCCATACTCCTGCTGAAGGCGAGCAGCTGTGCGGGCAATATCCACCCCACCACGCTCCTCGTAGGCAAGGACAAGGATGATCTGCTTGTTGTTGTACGTTGTATTCTTAACTGACTCGATGGTAGGCTGCAAGACATCATACGACTCATTGTACGCCGCTACAATCACTGCTTGGTAGAGCTGCGATGGTCGCGGGAAGCTCGCTGGGTCGGCCGCCATAAGGCGGAGATTCTCGCGATGCTCTTGGGCGTGGAACTCACGCTGATACCGCTTCGGCAACGGCTGCTGCTGGATGGCAGCATAGCTTGCTACTGGGTCCTCGAGCTGCTCCAGACGCTGCCGCCAATCGACCATCTGTGCCTTCTCCAGCTGGTGATGGCCTGTCAGTGTACGGTAAGCAATGCCAATCGAGCGGACAATCACACTCATCACCAAGACGAGAAGGTAGATAGACGCCCACAGTGGATTGACCAAAGACAAAATGATGAACAAAATTAGCATCCCATAGCTGAGGAATGCTGGGAGAATTTCGAATAATCGGTAGAGGAGAGTACGCTTGCCCATGGGCAGCTCGAGATCGTTGTGGTTCATTTATCGATACGCCAGGTGCATTACTGCTAATCCATACGAGGCAGCAACCAGCAGCACCAATACTGCTGCCGCCCCCACAAAAAGCGCTGTCTGGCGGCGCTGCAGGCTATACAGCTTAACCATCAGGCCAATGTGCACCACCATTACCAGCGCACCAAACAACACAAAACTGAGTAAATAATACCAATAACTCTTATAAAAATGCGCCTCGCCAAAGGCGGTGTAGCGCACATAAACCTGCACATCGCGCACCTGCAGCGTGAAGCCCATCACCAGCATATAGATGATACCCGCGACAAATACACCAATCAGCGCCGCAAAGAATGGCCGATCGGCTGCGATCGTGCGGAGAGGGGTGCGCAGAAAATCCTTCTTCTCTTTGGTCATAAACAAATGGAGCCGCTGACCGGACTCGAACCGGTGACCTACGCTTTACGAAAGCGCCGCTCTACCAACTGAGCTACAGCGGCATCACCGCTATATTATACTAGAGGCGAGGCGAAAATGGAAGGCAGCGCGGCGTGATAGCCTCTAGAAGAGCTGCCTTGTGCTGCAGGGTAATAACCTAATTTCACTGCTTCTCACGCTCACCCTCCCCGCACTCCCTCCTCCGGAACACTATAAGGGTCGATGTCTCCCAGACATCGACCTCTTGCGCTGGGCTGAAAACTCGTTATTACAACGAGTTTTCACACTCCATCGGATGAAGTGTGGGGAGGGCGAACTAGTGCTAGGAAAAGCAAAAAACCTGCGATTCCTATCGTGAACCTCTTGCGATTTTTGGTAATTGCTGCTACTATTGATCTAGCCTATGCGCTCGTAGTGAAGATGGCCTATCACGTCTCCCTGTCACGGAGAAGATCGCCGGTTCGAATCCGGTCGAGCGCGCCAGTATTGGATGCGATACACCCTCTTGCAACAGGTCAAGAGGCTTTTTATTTATATAATGCGAAAATGGTCATCTTTTATCTGTAGCCCATCAATATGCAAACTAAGGCTATCTCTGATATGATGGCCAAGCGGATCAAGAATAAAGTCAATTCCCTCTCGGTGGGTTTATTGTCGATACAACCAACTCTCCACAAGCACTGCCATTGCCGTTTGCACACTATCCTACCTTTCTTACTAAAAACTCCTAGCGGCGCTCGTTCCCCTATGATGGGAGCACTCGCTAGGAGTTAGTGGCTTTATCAAAGCATAGATACGCAAGAAATCAACGCTTAGCGCGTAAACTTCTCATGCAATGCATGGTACTCGTAGATTTCGTCGTCTGAGAACCAGTGGTTGATCTCTTGCTCGGCTTCCTCGGGGTTGCCCGAAGCGTGGATGAGGTTGGGCACACCCTTGTCTTCGTCGTTGGCATAGCCAAAGCTCATGTGCGAGTAGTCGCCACGGATCGTCCCCATCTCGGCAGCCATTGGCTCGGTTGGGCCCACCAGCTTGCGCACCAGCTTGACGGCCTCTACTCCCTCAAACACCATGGCAATAACTGGCCCCTGCATCATAAAGTCCAGCGTCACCCCAAAGGCGTGCTTGCCACGGCGCGACACCATTTTGCCGATCTCCTCGTAGTGGCGATAGTAATGATCGCGCGTTGGAGCAATCATTTTCACAGCCACAATCTTGAGGCCCACCCGCTCAAAACGGGTCAAAATCTCGCCGACAATTCCCCGCTGCACAGCGTCTGGCTTGAAGACGACCAAGGTCTTTTGCACATTATTATTGTTGGGCACCGCTGTTGTTTCGCTCATAAAGCTCCTTGTTGTTAGGTTTGCTTGTATTATAGCGTATTGTGAGTGATCGCGAAAATGGAAAGTGCTAGAACTGTGGCGTATCGCATCGTAGCCTACTGGATCGAAAATGTTCCGGCCAGATTAGACGATAGAGCATACCCGCATACGGTATTGCTGGCCTCCAGATATTTTCTTATCCAGTAAGCTACGATGCTGCTAACAAAGCAATCATATAGTCAGATGCAATAACCCTGCCGACACCTGATACTCTACCTCTCTATCTATATATTGTGGTATACTATGGCAAATGGCACAGCACTATTATATGCAAGATTTGATCATCGACTTCATCGAATATATGGAGGTGGAGCGTGGCCGATCGTCTAAGACAGCGGAGAACTACAAGCACTACCTCGAGCGCTTCGTTGAGTTTGCTGGTGCTGAATTGACGGTTGACCAGATCACGCCCGAGCTGGTGCGGCGCTACCGCCTCTGGCTCAATCGCTACCAAAGCGTCTATGGTGAGGAGCTGGGCATGCTCACCCAGAGTTACCACCTCATCGCGCTGCGCGGCTTTCTCAACTACCTCTCCAAGCGCGACATCGCCAGCCTCTCGCCGAGCAAGATCGAGCTTCCTAAGACACATAAACGGCAAGTCACGTTCCTCCATTATGACGAAGTAGAGCGGATGATCGATGCCGTACCAAGCGATGGCAAAGAAGCCAACTTGCGCGACAAAGCCATCATCGAGCTGCTCTTCTCCAGTGGCCTGCGCGTCTCGGAGCTGGTTAATCTCAACCGCGACCACATCAACCTCAAGCGCCGCGAGTTTATGGTGCGTGGTAAGGGCCAAAAAGACCGTCCAGTCTTCGTCAGTAGCCGTGCCGCCGAGCAGATCGAGACCTACCTCAGCGCCCGGCATGATTCGCTCGACCCGCTTTTCATCAGCTATAGCCGCAACCACGGTGCCACAAACACCAGTGGTGACTTCCGCCGCCTCACGACGCGCAGTGTGCAATCGATGATTGGCAAATATGCCCGCCTAGCCGGCATCACCAAGCACGTCAGCCCTCACACCATGCGTCACAGCTTCGCGACCGACCTACTGATGAACGGTGCCGACCTACGCAGCGTCCAGAGCATGCTGGGCCACAGCAACATCAGCACCACACAGGTCTACACCCACGTCACCGACCAACACCTGCGCGACATCTTCGAGCAGTTTCATAGTGGGAGAGAACAGGGGTAGAGATTTACAAACAGAATAAACTGGGTGTTCTCTCACGCTCACGCTCACCCTCCCCACACTCCCTCCTCAGGAACACTATAAGGGTCGATATTCACTGGATATCGACCTCTTGCGCTGGGCTGAAAACAGATTATTGCAATCTGTTTTCACACTCCATCAGATGAAGTGATGGGGAGAGTGAGCTAACGTCAGGAAAGTGGAAATTCTGGTCAGATGCTTTATATATCTTGAGCGAGGTTTGATGTCTGCCTACTTAGCTATTAACTGCCAAAAATTTCCTATGTCATACCTATCCATAGTATCTTCATTACCACCACAACGCTATATTCATTCATATGCTAAACGCCCAAAACTGCTCATTCAGCGTGGATGTGATTTTTCGATTTTTCTAGCTTTTTAGCTACAGCAAGAATCCCTACGGATTACACGACGTGCCCAGTGGCCCGGCTTCGTCGTTGGTGACGTAGAAGTTTTTGCAGAGGCTGCCAGTGATGTCGACGCCTTGCTCTGGGAAGGTGAAGCTACCATTGGTATTGAAGCCGACATTGACGCGGCTTTTGATGCGGCGGAAGATGGTGTCTGCCCGGCCGGTGGAGTCGATTTCGGGCTGGACGGTGTCGAACTTCGTCACGCTGCTTGCCCGTTTGAGCGAGATCTTGACTGCTGAGGCTTTGTACAGGCTGGTCACGCGCAAGAACGCCACACGCGAGCCAGCTGGTACAGACTCACCGCCGGCCATCTGGAGGACGGCTTGGCAGGCATAGCCACCACCGGTGTAGCGCGCGTTGGAGCACGGCACGGCATTAACGGTCGTCTGAGCACCACTATCGCTATTGGCGCGCAGGCCAGGGCGTTGGATGGTGAGCGGGTTGGCATTGTCGGTGATGATGCTGGGGCGCAAGAAGTTGGTCGACACCTGGGCGCTATCGAGCTCGCTTAGGCTAACGCTTGTCTTGGTGGGCAAGACAGCCTGCGCTCGGATAAGAGCTGGCGCGTTGGGGCTCCACTGGTCTTTGCGTGGCAACGAGCGGAGATCACTAGAGGTTGGTGTTTCAATGGAGGCAACTTCGTTGTCGCTGTTTTTCTTGCGCATCCACTCGATCTGCACACTATCAAAGGCATCTGCACCAACCAACGGGATAACAGTCGATTCCCCTTCTGCAAGGTCGAGTTTGACGTCCTCAGTCTTGGCCTCGATCTTGACGCAGGTGTAGGCTTGGTTGAGCGTGCTGCTGCCGCTACTCGTCTTGATGGTCGTCTCACCACTGACGGACGACACCACACCAGCTGCTGCCACGGTGTTGCAGCGCTGCTGCTCGATGGCACGACGGGCCCGCTCATTACCCTTGAGAGCCGCACGAATGACACGCTTGCCATCCTCTACTCCAGCGACCGCCGAGTCGTAGGCACTCTGCGAAAGGTCGTTGTTGCTGGCGCGCTGCTGCTCCTGCACCATCAAGCGGATAAAGCTCACTGTCACCACTGCAATCAGCACGGTCGAAAACATCACCACAAAGAGCGACACCATGCCGGCCTGCTGCTGCTTGTTGCTCTGCTGTTGTATCCACCTCATCATCCTACCCCTGTATCAATGTCTCAAAAATATTAATGGCGCAGAAGTTGTAATTAGCACTGTCATTCGTAGGCGGCTTGCAGGTCTGGTTGGCGGTGTTGATCGTATCTTGCTGGTTCGTCCCAATGACGAAGCGGAGGCGATAGATGGTGTGCGTGCCCTCGGTCGATTCGATAACGGGATTGATCTGCAAATCGCGCAGCGCCAAATCCCCCTCGCGTGAGCCCAGCAGCTCCGTTGCTTTGCTAAGAAATACATCGGTCGAGTACGTGCCACGAGCCGTTGGGTTGCAATACTGTGCACCAGCATCAGCCACACGGGCGAGGACAATCATATCGCCGCGCACGTCACCCTGGCGTGTATCGTTTTGGTAGCGGATGGCACTGCCTTGCTGCAGCTTGGCGGCTGGGCTCCACACATACGACATCGTACCAAAGCATAGACGTCCCAACCCACCGCCTTTGTCTGGCGATACATAGCGGATCCCATCTGCCGAGGCCAAGGCATCGCGCCGGAAGGAGTCGGCTACATCGCGCCCTGCGAGGTTGATCGACTTGAGCGTCACTCCCTTTGTATACAGACCGATGATCTGCAGCGTGGAGGTCGTAATGGCAATGAGTAGCACCGAGAGGAAGCTCATCGCCAGCAGCAGCTCGATGAGGGTAAAGCCTGACTCTTTGCGCTGTACAGTCTGCCGCTGCTCCTCTCTTTGTGTTTTACCCCTGTTAGCGCGCCACATCATACAACCTCGTTACGGTACCAATCGTCATTGGCTTATCACTCGCCACGGTGGGCCAGCAGGCAGATACATACACATCATAGGCGAGGTTGGCGTTGGCACCCTCCGCCTTGACAATCTGGACGAAGAGCCCTTGTGCCCGCGGATCGTTGCCAAAGTCTACCTTGCTGTAGGTCGTGGGCTCGGGCTGGTAGCTCGCATTGGTCGGCTCGAAGAGACGGATGACCTGCTTGCCCGTGGCAGCATCGACCCGCGGCGCAACAAAGAATGCGCCGCGCCCCCGCAATGTATCTGGCGAAAGGCGGCAGTTGCTCTCAGCGAGCTCGCTCAGCGTAATGGGCGTGGTCGTACCTACCTTGCCTTTGATGGTCTCCCACAGCTGCTGGTTGACTGCCTGCTGAGCAGTCCGAATCAGTAACACCTGCGAGTCGATCTGCTGCCGCACCTGCGTTACCTCCAGCGAGCGCTGCGCCAGCGCCATACCTTGGTTCATAATCATAAACGCCCCCACAATCACCATACTAAACAGCACGAAGGCAAACATCACCTCGATGATCGTATCACCCCGCTCGTGGCGACGCCCTAGCATTGGCCTATTCCTCCACCGATCAGCTTCACACTACTGGCCGAGCTGCCACCCCGGGCAATCACTGCCCCACTAATGCCAGTAAAGACCAAGCCATCGGGGTCGATACAGAGGTTGGTGTCGCCTTTTTGGGCGTCATTATCAGGCGAGAGAACGGTCATAGGGTTGTCTGTGTTGCCAATGTAGGTCTTGATGGCACCACTGGAGGGCGAGCGCACGATCAAATACGAGTGGCGTGCACCCTGCCGCAGCGCCGTCTCCCACGCTAGTTCGTAGGTAGTTGTCTGGCTGGCAGTGTCCGACAAAACAAGCCCCGAGTGAGTCAGCGCCTCATAATCCGTTGCTGCGGTTGAGCCATCGCGCGTGGCATAGATCGTCCGTGCGATGAGGCTCCGGCCATCGCGGCCAGTGGTAATAAACCGCCCAATAATGGTGCACTCACTCGTGCCAGGCACCTGCGGGGTAATACTCTGACTAATGCCGCTAGTGCTGCAGCCAAGGTTGCGGTCGTGATCATTCTGGACATTCACCACCCGGTCGTACTCTCCCTGGAAGAAACTCACCAGCGAATGGGTGGCATCGCGATAGCGCTGTGCATTGACCGTCGCACCCACACCCACCATAATCCCGGCTGCCATTGCCCCACTCACCGCCAAAAACAGCATCATCTCAATAATGGTGAACCCTGGCTTCACTGGCATACTCATAACCTCTCTAGTATAGCACAAGCAGCATTAGCGGCACAGGGCGATGAGGCGATTCCGAGGAAAGATGATGCTCTGCAAAGCTCAGACAAAGAACGCAAAAACCAGCCGCTCATGGGCTGGTCTTTGCTTGGCTCACTTCAAAGGACTTTACTGCCTACTGCGTCTCTTCGCCAGCGAGTAACTCCGCTTCAGTATCTTGCATAGCAGCAAGGACGAGCTCGTATGCCTTAGGATCAACTGAATCGGTCAACCACTCTAACTTACCAACATCAAGTATCTTAGGCTCATCATTACACCGGCCAGCAAGGGTTACCAGTACTGTCCCTCGCTGGTGAAGACCACGGCGGTAATCCTTCTGTTCCTCTGTTAGTGGTCGATCTGAGTACACTTCGACTGCTGGGCCAGTTACGATGCTAATGATGTAACCACCCTTATTATACTGAGTTTCATTATGTGGGTCAGTGATATCGCAGTCGCTCCATTTACGTATCGAGGTCTCTTGAGCTTGTCCCCAACCACTATCATCACGTGCACCCTTGGGGATAAGCCGCGCCACAACGGCCGTCTCATACTGAACGAAGCTCCCACGAAAATTTTCAGTCTCGTCGCCAGCATGACTGCTCACGACAACATGCTTATCCTCAGGCCGGCTACCAAAGCCATTCTCTGCCAATACCCCGCCAAGCCGCTGTATTTCATTGGCGATATCCTCACATCGGCGTTCATTGTCTTCTCTGGCAAGGTCTGCTTTAATCTTTTGTTCAGCCTCTTCCATTCGCCGAGTATACTCATCATGTATTCCCTTCCTAAACTCTTGGGTATTTGGCGTTGGGAAGTCTCGCAACTCTGGCTTATACGGTTCTTGTTGTTTTGTCTCACTACTCAGTGGCTGGTCATATCGTGGCATCATATCTCCTTGGAGTTAGGTGTTTATGATGCCTATAGTACTCTCTCTCTCTCTCTGGATTGTCAAGTATTACATCAGGTTTACAAGAAGGAGCAAATCTACCCAGCCTGAGCCTCAAAAGCCCAGCGGCAATGCCACCAGCGCGCGCAAGATATGCCCACCAAACAAGAGTGAAATAACGCAGCCAATGATAAGCAGCGGCCCAAATGGCACCTGCGAGCGCGTATTGAGTTGGCCACGTGCTAGGCCCGGCAGGACGATGATACAACCCAGCATGTTGGAGAAAAACAGCGTCATAAAGGCCAATCGCCAATCACCCAGCAGTAGCGCCAAGCCCACGCAGAGCTTCACATCACCAAAGCCAATCCACGCCCCGCGCGAGATGGCATACAGCCCGCCATACAGCCCCGCCAGTAGCGCCACCGCCCCTGTGAGCGATACAAGATCAACATCGTGCAGCGTCGTCATCCGCACCAGCACGAAGAGTGCGCCCAGTGCCATCAAGCCATAGTTAAGCGGGTCAGGCAGGAGCTGCCACTTGGCGTCATACGCCGCGAGGATCATCAGTACCAAGGCCACCACCACCCACACAGCAAAGAGTAGGCTACTGGCTGGCAGTGCCCATGGCCACACCAGATACGACAGTGCCAAGCCAACCCCCAGCACCAGCTCCATCACCAGCTCGAACCAACCAATGAACTGCTGGCAATAGCGGCAGCGCCCACCAGTCGACAGCCAGCTTACTACTGGGAGTAGATCATACCACGCCAGCACATGCCCACACTGCAGGCAGCGCGAGCGGTCGTCTCGCAGTGTGCCTTGCAAGAGGACGCGCAGTTGGCGCCATTCGTGTTTGTCGTAGGGGTGGCCGGTTTGCTTATCAGTCCGCAGTTGCCGCGCGCGCACCCGCCACACTTGCGCGCCCGCAAAGCTACCCAGCACTACACCGAGAAGGAGCAGTGCGCCTGCTATCAAGATCGTCATACCTCACTAGTATAGCAAAGATATGCAAGAACGTGCTACATCATCACGCCCTACCGAAGGCTCATGCAGACATACTATCCGGCCAGAATATACGGCAGGTTCTCACACCCACTTGACTACTGGCCTTCGCAAATTTTCTTGTTCGGCACGCATGGTGTGTGAGCATCGGGATTTATCTGCACCTTGCATATACAAATCTCATTTTCTTAATGCCACCCCACCTCCCCACCACTTCCTCCAATGGTGTGTGAGAATCTGTGAAGGCTCAGGGCTTACGTCGTTAAAAATAGGTTAGCACAAGAACGTGACATTTTGGGATGAAGCTATGCTCGCGCGGTATTACCTCTGATTACTGAATCGTACCTGTGACGAAAAAGTTCCGGCCAGATAAAACCAAGAGCTTTTCCGCCCGCTTGGTCGCTAGCCTTCTAGAATATTTTCTTACACAAGCACAACTCAGTAATTCGTGTACTCTCATACATAAAAAGAGGCTGGCACCCTTTGGTACCAGCCATCTTCTTGTGTATCTTCTGCTCAGCTGCTACGACTCAAGGCAGTATGCCACGCCGTTGCCGCCCGCTTCGAGCTTGGTGACGACGACGAATTGCTTCGATGTACCCTTCTTGAGAGTAGCACCGTCGGAGTTGGTGGCGTCGCAGCGCACACCCTTGACGACGATGGCGCTCTCGGTAGAAGGCGTTACGGTGCCATTGCCCGCGTTGTCTTGGACGGTGATGCTCTCTTTGTCGAGGTTCGAGAGGTCGCCCAGGTAGCCCTTGAGGCCATTACTGTCGGGGAACTTCCCACGGTTGTTTGATGTATATTGCGTCACGGCAGCAGCGATGTTTTGCACATCATTCTTGCGTGCTGTGTCGCGCTGGCCCCGCTGCAGAGCAGGCAGCGCCACAAAGACCATCAAGAATATCAAGGCGGCAATCGCCAGCACCAGCATCACCTCGATGATGGTAAACCCTTCTTGCTTCGCTTGGTGTTGTTTCATACTTATACTTCTCCTTTGTACCAATGTACGAATATGCTTACGTTACTGCTATCATAGCGTAGAATGGCAGCGTTGTCTAGGTTTTGTTCGCACAAGATGATAAGCCTGTGAAGAGAGGTGTAAAACGGTGCTATATGACTAGTATTTTTGGCATGATTGCTAGAGAAAATGCGCTAAAAATGGCCTGTCCTCGCCTATTTCCTGCTGAGAACCATAGGCACGACACATCAGTCGAATACACCCACTTTATCTCACGCTTACACCCTATCGCTCCCCTCCTCCGGAACACAATAAGGGTCGACATTTCCCAAGTATGACCTCCCAGCGTCAAGGCTAAAAACCGGTCATTTACAACCGGTTTTCACACGCCATCGGATACAATAATCCCCTACTTCTGCGGGACGTCGATGTATTCTTGCACTTTGCCGTCGCTTTTGAGCTGGGCAACTTGCTTGGTGAGCTCGGTGAGGGGGATATAGAGGTAGGTGAAGCGGATTTTGCTGTCGTTCTTTTCGTTGACTTTGACAAAGTAGTAGCCACTGTCGGTCGTGCTCTTGATGACACCAGAGGGTTTGCCAGGCTCGAGCTTGGCGATCTCGCTCACTGCGAGGCCGTTGTAGCTACTGGCGAGATTAATCAGGCCAGAATCCCCCACCTGCGGTTTGCTGCGGCCACTGCCACCTAGCTGGGTCGCGATTTTGGCAAATTCGCCATTGCTGCTTGCCACTAGCCCCGCGGCTTTGCGCTGCAGCTCATCGGCCGTCTTATCAACCGCAAAGGCCACTCGAGCCCGCACAATGCTGCGCCGTACCGCCTGGCGATAATCCGATGGCGACCAGTTATACATCATGCGCGACGATGCATCATACGTTTCTTGGCTAATCTTGCCATTAGCGGTGTTGCGCTGCTGCTCGATAACGGTATCAATGTCTTGCTCGCTCACCGTGATATTGTGCTGGCGTGCCAGCTTGGCGGCGTAGGTATCAACCAGCGCCCGGTTGAGCGACTCACGCTTGATGTGCTTGAGCTGCTCGCGGCCATCATCACTGTCGATGCGGATCTCATCGTACTTGCCTAGATAATACTTAGATCCCCGATACTGCACCAGGTAGTCGCTATAGCGCACCAGCTCGCCATCAATGCTGGCTACTGGCACAGGAAAGATCTGCGTCATGCGGTAGAGGAGGTTGTTGGAGCTTTGGGCAATGTAGAGCTGCTGCCACGCCACCGCCGCCAGCAGCAAAGCCGCCACTAGCGCCACAATGATCGTGTTGATAATCACCCGCCGGCGCGACACCTGGACGGGATGTTTGAACTTGCGCCCACCAGCCAATATCTCCTCGCGGTGTGCCGCCACCGTCTCGTTGGTGATGCGCTCGAACTTCTTGGGAGTGTTGGGGTTGGCTGTGCCCGCCTCTGTTTTGGCAGATTTACCTGCTTTCTTGCCCCCCCGCTTCGGCTTGAGCGCTGTGAGGCGATCTTTCAGGCCAGTGGCTGAGGCGGTTGATGTGGCCTGAGTGCCATAACGGCTACGTTTGGGTTTTTTGCTTGGTAATTTCATGGTGATACTCCTGCTGCTTGTGCTGCGCGCTCCGCCTCGCTGACGGCATCTTGCAGCTGATTGTAGATCTGCTCGGGGTGATCGACATTGCGGATGATGAGATCGCCCACAAATGTTTGGATCACAATCGTACCAAAATGAAACACCTCACCCGAGAATCCTGGTATATTATAGCTGATATTTTGGATTTTTGCCAAGCTCAGCTCCACCACATCGGTACCAAAAAATCCTTTTTGCGTCACTTGGCGGATACGCTGGTTGGTCACGATGTAGTAGGTGTAGCGCCACATCAAAAAATGATAGCAAAAGCCAACAAGCCCGAGCCCCAGCCCCACCACTGGTAAGAGAAACAGCTCCAGTGTGTCTTGCCAGATCAGTGGTGGAATCGCCCCCACCGCCAGCGGTACCAGTAGCATATAAAACCCCTTGCGCATGGCAATAATATGCCGCCGAAAGACAAACAGCAGCTCCTCACCCTCGCGCTGCCCATTAAATGCCTTGGTCTGTGCCATTATGCCCTGCCTTTTTGTGTGATGATTGTTATGCTTTTCTTGCTGTCTATTGTAGCACGAACTCACCTCCACTTGGGTGCCAAACCTCGCTGCCGGCTGCTATAGGGCGCTCGCTGGACAAGAAAATATTCTAGAAGGCCAGCGACCAAGCAAACGGATAACCTCTGTATATATTCTGGCCGGAACATTTTCGGTCTAGTGAGTGCCCTATGGCAGCAGTATCCTTGCTACATCTCACGCTCACCCTCCCCACACTCCATCGGATGAAGTAATGAGGGTAGAGCGAGCACAAAAGAAGCAAAAGCTTCAGTGATTCACCCCCCTTGACACCACCCCACAATCCCTGCGTATAATAAAAACCATGACAATACTACGGAGCATTTGTATATGGTGACGGCTGGGCGATTTATTCATAAGCGCCGTACTGTTGCTGGTGCCGGAGCACCACCAGTGCCACCGCCACACCACCCACCAGCTGCGCCACCACCGCCAAAGGTACCAACGCCAGTGGCCGTGAGCCCCACCGAGCCAATCGCAGCACCTAACTGGCAACGCCGCCTTGGCCATGGCATCGTGCGAGCGCTCTGCATGCTTGCGGCAGGGGCGCTTGGTTGGCTCTGCTACCTCTGTTGGACAAGTGGTGGCACGCGCGCCATGCCAGCCGACTTTATGGCTTGGGTCGTCTCATTCGCCCTCTTCTCCTCCGCCATCATGTTCGTCGGGGCTGCCTGCAGCCGCTGGGAAGATATGTCCGACTGGGTACACTGGGCAGCTGAGGTAGTTGGCGGATTTGGGCGGTAATAAAAGCCTTACGTTTCTTCGCTTCGTAGTTCTGCGCTTACCATCACAAGATACTCAAGCAAAACAAAAACTCGCCGTTACCTTGGCGAGTTTTTGCTATAACAAACTAGCAGACTCTAGCACGCCATAATATTGCATGACTAATTTATATAAATCTTGGTACCCCGGATAGGAGTCGAACCTACAACCTTCTCCTTAGGACGGAGCCGCTCTATCCAGTTGAGCTACCAGGGCATGGGTATAGTATAGCATGCTCGTTGCGCTGAAGCGAACTGTGCTAGGCAATGAAAAAGCCGAGGCACGGACACGTATCCAACCCCGACTATAGTGCACTCTTATACTATCATAAATGGCTATAGAGAATCAGACTTTCTCTTATGGGATCGTCACAAGATTCAAGAATCAAGCATAATTCAATAGTCAATGCAGCTTCACTACCTCTCACGCTCACCCTCCCAACTCCCTCCTCCGGAACACTATAAGGGTCGACATTCGCTGGATGTCGACCTCTTGCGTTGGGCTGAAAACCGGTCATTACGACCGGTTTTCACACTCCATCGGATGAAGTGTGGGAGAGTGAGCTAGCACAGAGAAAACAAAGTATTCAATATTCTGGCTACAAGCACTACGTCAGCTGCCCTACCAAGCTATATATCGGGAAGAGAATGGCCGCCACCATACCACCGGCTACAATGGCAAGAACAACCATGAGCACAGGTTCAATGGCAGTAGAGATGTTGCGGATCTCTTCGTCTAGCTCGTCTTCGTAGACTTGGGCAGTCTTACCCATCATTTCGTCAATCTTACCCGACTGCTCACCAATCTTGATCATCTGCGGCACCATTGGCAAGATGTAATCCTCACGGCTCAGTGAGACAGACAGCGCTCGCCCACCCTTGACCTTCTCGGCAGTCCGGCGGATAGAAGCCTCGATAATCGTATTATTGACCCCTGTCGCGGTAATGTCGAGCATGTCGAGCATAGGCACACCAGTCGCAAGCAGCGTCTGGCCAGTACGGGTAAAGCGCGCCATGTAAAGCTTGCGAAACATACTGCCGACGAAGGGCATATTAAGCTTAAGCGTGTCGAAAGCGCGCGTGCCAGGTCCTGTTTTGGCATATTGGCGGGTGAAGTAGATAGCACCCACCAGCAAAATAAGCTCCGCCCACCAGAAGGTCGCAGTAAACTTCGCCACGGCGATCAGCGCCGCAGTGAGGAATGGCAGCGTCTTGTGCATGTCGCTATATAGCTTCTCCACCTGTGGCACCACCACGAGCAGCATAAAGAGCATCACTCCCATAATCACCGCCAAGACGATGGCTGGGTACGTCATGGCACCGCGAATCTTGCTCACCATGGCAGCATCCTTTTCCTGCTGGGAGGCAACCCGCTTGAGGGCTTGGTCGAGCGTACCAGAGGCCTCACCTGCAGTCACGAGCGAGAGATAGATTTTGTCGAAGATCTCGGGGTGTTTGCCAAAGGAGTCCGATAGCTGCCGACCACCCTCAACATCGGCAATGATTTCTTGGATAATCTCTTGCAGCTTCTTGTTCTCCGTCTGCTCCAGCACCGTACGAAGGCTCTGCGACAGAGGTAACCCCGCACCGATTAGTGTTGCGAGCTGACGAGTAAAGACCACCTTGTCTTTGGTCGTCACGCGGCGTGTCAGGCTGCCAAAGAGCCCACCGCTCTCATCGACTTCTTTGATATCAAGCGGAACGAAGCCTTGCTCGGTCAAAACGCGTGCCGCCGCCATCTCAGACTCGGCCTGGACGATAGATTTGATGATGGTGTCGGTCGCTTTGTCGCGTGCTTCGTAGTTGAACTTTCGCATCGATTATCCTCTCATTAAGCGCTCAAATTCGGTGAGGTCAACCGCAAACTCGCGGGCGCTGTCGTACGTCACGGTGCCACTCTGGACGAGGCTCACCAGTGTGCGATCCATCGTCTGCATACCTTGGTCTGCCCCAGTCTGGATAATGGCGTCAAGCTGGTGGCTCTTGCCCTCGCGGATGACGTTGCGCACCGCTGGGTTGGCCACCAAGACCTCAGCCGCTACCACTCGCCCACCACCAATGGCCGGCACGAGACGCTGGCTACAGATCGCCATCAAGATATTGGCCAGCTGAGCCCGAATCTGCGGCTGCTGGTGCGGCGGGAAGACGTCGATCATGCGATCGATACTCTGCGCTGCACTGTTGGTGTGCAGAGTGGCAAACACCAAGTGGCCCGTCTCAGCAATAGTGATAGCAGCACTGATCGTCTCAAGATCGCGCATCTCACCAATCAGCACGACATCTGGGTCTTGGCGCAGGCTGGAGCGCAGCGCAGCGCTAAAGGAGTAGGTGTCGTAGTGCACTTCGCGCTGCACGACCACCGAGCGCTTACTCTTGTGAGTAAACTCGATCGGGTCTTCGATGGTGATGATGTGGTGCGACTTCTCGGTGTTGATTTTATCAATCAAAGCAGCAAGGGTGGTAGACTTACCACTACCAGTTGGTCCTGTTACTAGCACCAGGCCACGCGGAAAGTCAGCGAAGGTCATGACGACAGGCGGCATACCGAGCTCGGTCACAGACTTGATTTCATTCGGGATCAAACGCAGCGCAGCCGCCAAGTTGCCCCGCTCATGAAAGGCATTCACCCGGAAGCGTCCAAGATTACCAAAGGCAAAGCTAAAGTCAAACTCTTTATCCTTCATCAGCACCTGCTGCTGGTCTTGGTCGAGAATAGCAAAAACAAGCCGCTCCACCTGTGCTTCGTCCAGCGGGCCAAAGCCCGCCACAGGGGTCAACGCACCATCAATGCGCAGCATGGGAGGTAGTCCCACCTGAATGTGCAAGTCTGAGGCGCGGCGGCGCACCACATCCTCGAGCAGGACTTCTATGCGTAATTCTCTATTTTCCATGGTTGTTGTTGGTTCCTTTCTTATGCTATGTCTGATGTGACACGGTTGACTTCCTCCAGGGTGGTAATTCCTTGCAGCGCCTTGAGGTAGCCATCTTGGCGCATCGTGATCATCCCTTGCTCGATGGCTTTCTTCTGGATCTCGGTACTCGACGCTCGGGCAGTAATGAGCTGCTGGATCTCCTCTGTCACTTCCATCACCTCAAAGAGTCCGGCTCGGCCGCTGTAGCCCCGTGGTGTGTTGGCCGTGTCGCGCCCACGTACTAAGCGGTAGGATTTTTGGCCAGCCAGCGGTAAGTCACTATAGCCAAGGTCGGCCGAGATTTTGGCTGCCTCTGCCTTGGTCTTGGGCAAGAGATGCCCGACAGTGCTAAGGATCATCTCTGTCTCGAGCGGGTTAGACCAATAATTCTCGTGCTGGGGCCCGATGCGGCGTACCAAGCGCTGGCCAATGATGGTATTAACGGTGCTAGCAATGAGGAATGGCTCGATATGCATATCGAGCAAGCGCGGCAACACTCCCGCTGCCGAGTTGGTGTGGAGCGTACTAAAGACAAGGTGACCCGTCAATGCTGCCTGAACGGCGAGGTTGGCCGTCTCGTTGTCGCGGATCTCCCCCACCATCACCACATCAGGGTCTTGGCGGAGAATACTGCGCAGACCATTAGCAAAGGTAAGACCAACGTCACTATTGACCTGGATCTGGTTGACTCCCTCCATTTTGTATTCCACCGGGTCTTCGAGTGTGACGATGTTGATGGTATCGTCCTTGATTTCTTTAATCAGTGCATAGAGGCTGGTCGACTTACCGCTACCAGTTGGGCCACTGGTGAGGATCATCCCATTGGGGCGGTGGATCCCCTGGCGAATGAGCCGGAGGGCGCGCCCAGCATAGCCCATCTGCTCGAGCTCGAAGGATGTGCCAGTCTTATCCAGCAAGCGGATCACCACCTGCTCGCCCCACACCACTGGACTAATGGCAATACGGAGGTCAACTTCCTTATCTGCCACCTTGACGGCAAACTGCCCATCCTGCGGAATACGGTGTTCATCGATCTTCAACTCAGACAGGATCTTGATCCGGCTTACCAGTGCCGGCTCGATACTCTTGGGTAGTTGCATAACTTCGCGCAGCACGCCATCGACGCGGCAGCGGATCTTAAGCGACTTCTCGAGCGGCTCAATGTGGATATCGCTCGCACGGCTCTTTACGGCGTATTCGAGAATAGTACTCAGGGCTCGACTAATTGGTGAGTCTTGGACGATTGTCTTGATATCGCCCCGAGCTTCAGCGGCTGCCTCGGCCTGCGACACTTGAGCTGCCACGTTCACGCTACTGAGGTCGGTACGGTACTGCTCGAGCACATGACGCACCCCAGCCTCCGACGCCATAAAGACCTTGAGTGGGCGCTGGACGCGGTTGGCAAGGTAATCGACCGCCTGGACGTTGTTGGCGTCAATCATCGCTACCGCCAAGCGGTTCTGCACCTCGGCTAGTGGTACTGCCATGAAACGCTCGGCAATATCCGATGGCAAAAGCGTGAGGATGTCTTGGTCGACAATTGTATTGGTGAGATTGACATATGGCACACCAGACACATGGGCAATCGCCCGGGTAAGCAGCTCGTTATCGATCGCTGACTCATCAGTTAGCACAGTCAATAGTGGTCGGCCACTTTCGCGGGCCAGCTTGGTAGCATCATCAAGGCGCTGGCGCGTGATCAGCCCTTCGTCGACGAGGAGTGTGGTGAGTTTTTCTTGCATATCACTTGTCATCAGTGCCACACGCTACCTCTGTTATTTCTGCTGCGA
Organism: uncultured Candidatus Saccharibacteria bacterium; assembly: GCA_963526965.1. Lineage (GTDB taxonomy): Bacteria > Patescibacteriota > Saccharimonadia > Saccharimonadales > Saccharimonadaceae > Saccharimonas. Next base: position 31,451 of record CAURPS010000004.1, read on the forward strand.
TTGCCCAATGATCGTTTCGACCGCTGGGTTGATCGCCTCCTTGTTAAACACTGCACTGTCTGGTTCATCAATCGTATCCGAGAGCTTCTCGACCGTCTCTACCTTGGTGCCACGCTGCGGCATTTGCAAGAATGGAATGCTGCTCGCCACAAAAAACGCCACCACCACTGATATACTAGCGATCAAGATGATCATTGCGATGTCGGTCTTCTTCATGGTTTGATGTCCTTTTTCTTTAGCTCGATGGTTTTGGCTGGTGAGTAGTAGGCGTGGGCCGAGATCTTCATGGCGACTTTGCTGTCGGTCCGCTCAATGGTCATACGGTCAATCTCGATCACGCGGATGGAGCGCTCGAAGCGCTGCAAAAGCTCGCGCAGAGCATTGGGGTTACTGGCCGATACCTCCATGGTGAAGTGAATGGACTGCAAGTTGCCATTACTAGCGGCTGCACCAGTACTGCCAGACGACTCATTGTCGTCCGTTTGGTCGATATTAAGCGAATCGAGTGACACTCCTGCCACGCCATTGACCAGCTTAGACTGGAGCGAAGCCCCCAACGCGAGAGCGTTATCCTCCGCTGGCAGAGCATCAAGCACCACCTGGAGAGCCTTCTCATCGTTGTTGATGCGGCTGGCATTGAGGTGCGAGTTGGTCTCGAGCACCTTCAGCTCGCCGCGTAGCTTCTCGACTGCGTCGTTGTTGTTCTTGAGTACGGCAGCAGTATTATTTTTCTCGCCAAGCACCCGCTCTTTAAAGATAATTTGCTGCACCAAAAACCACGATATCACCAGTGCGAAACCCACAATTACTGAGGCTCCAGCCACCCAGAGGAACATCACTCGGCTGGATTGCTCGATCTGTTGGCGCTTGTGGATGGCGGCGTCTTTCTTACTCATTTAGTTCTTCTCCTTGTTGGTCGCCTTGGGCGTAAAGAGGCTATCGGGCACATGCAAGCGCGAGTCGGTCACATTAGTACTACCAGTTGGGGCTTCGATGCGCAAATTCTTAGAGCTATTAGAGAGAAGCTCCTTGGGGTAGGTAAAGGTCAGCTTGAAGCGCAGCACCTTAGCCCCACTGGCGTCCTCGCCATAGCTGGTATCACTCACCGTCACATCGTCAGCCAGCTTGACGGTCTGGACACGGTTATCGCCATCAGTGTAGCTCAGCTTGGTGTTGAGGATCATTTTCTTGAGCTTGTCTGTCGCCTCAAAGCTGTTGGCTGCCGACCCCTCAATGGAGAGCTTCGTCTCAGACGGATCGAGGCTGACGGTCGACATCTTCACATCATTGGGCGCAGCAGGGTTGATGGCACTGAGCACATCGAAGATACGCGAGTCAATACTCTTGTCCTTGTGCATTGAAGAGAGCTGAGCTAGTTGGTTTTGGATGGTGACAATCTGGTTGGCGTCTTTGACACTACTAATCTTGCCGTACTGGTCTTTGATCTCGTTGTCGGTCAGCCACTCGCGGGCACTCTGTGTACCAACATACACCACCAGCAGCGCTACTGCTGCACCAGCGATGATGCTCACGAGAATGGAGAGCGATATCACACCATTGCGCATGCGCTGGGCATGCAGGTATTCGCGCTTGACATCAGGGATGAGGTTGATCTCTATCATGCGTCGTTCCTCCGTTTTGCGAGGCCGACTGCTGTGGCAAACTCTGGTGCGACGTTAGCCAATTGCTCTTGGCTCGTCTGCGGCATATGGATACCCTGCCAGGGGTTACCCGGGGCGGTCGGAACCTCTACTTTGGCCGCAACATACTCACTGAGATGTGGAATCATCTCGCCAAAGCCCGTCAGTGTAATACTCGACACCTGGGCGCTGGCGTAGCGCGTCTGGAAGAATTTGATTGATTTGATAAGCTCGCTCGCAAAGTTATCCAGCGCCCCCTCAATAGCACGCACCACCTGCCCATCGAGCTTATCCTCCGCCAGACCAAACTTGAGAATGAACTGCCGAGCTTGGTCCTCCTGAACGCTGAGGTTTTGTACTGCCGACTTGACGAAGCTGCTCACACCAGACGGAATAGTCCGGACGAGGCGCGGTGCCCCACCGTAAATAATGGCGAGGTCAGTCGAGAGTTCACCAATATCGATCAGCATCACCGCGGCACCATTTGCCGCTTGCTGAGGCGGTGCAAAGGCCCGCACCATCGCAATTGGGTCGGGCTCGATGGCAATCACATTCAGCCCCAGGCCCTCGATAAACTCTAGCTGGTCTTCGCTATACCCCTTAGACACACTGCTAATCAGCACCTCTTGCTGGTCGCTCGCGTGGAGCGATGGCCCCAGCAGCACCCAATCTACCTTAGCATCGTCCGCCATCGGCACATATTGGTCTATCTGGTATTTCATCGTGGCGCGCAGCTCAGCATCGGAAACTTGCGGCACATCGACCACTGTTGTGAAGGTTTTGTTGGAAGGTAGGCCAATCGCAACATTCTTCGTCTTGATGCCACTCTGGCCCACGGCAGTCATAATGACTTCGCCCAGGCGACGGCGCGATTCTGGTGCATCGCTGCTAGTAATACGGCGGTCAACGGGCGCATAGCCATGTGCCACGAGCTCCCACTCGTCGCCAGCTGGTGCTAGCTGCAAAACCCGCACGGCATTGGTGCCGATATCGAGTGCAAAGAAATCGCCCGACCCTTTTTGAAACTTCATACTCATCTATTATACATAAGCGACATTGGTTTAGGCAAGAGGGTTGGTGGAGGAAATATCAGTAATTGACTTTTTTATCATTATCTGATATATATGAGGTCATTATGAAATTCTTTGATCGACTCTCCCAAGAACCAAATACCACCCCCCCCAATGAGCTGAGCGATAAGTCGCCCGGCGGCCGGACACGACGAGCGCTTGCAGCTGCGGCAGATCAGCTTGCAGAGGAGCAACGTAGACGCGAGAAAGAAATGCTCAAATATGAGCGCGAGGCTCAGCTCTCTCAGGAAATGCGCAGAGAATTCCTGGAGCGTTCTGGGGCATACCCTGCACCGCCCGACCTATACGCACTATGGCTCTATGCCTATCTAGAGCAGGGCAACAAGATTACTCATCCAAGAGATTATCCTTTCTCACGCGGACAGCTCAGGAAAGACGAGACTATTACACAGCAGTCGCTTGTCTCGATTGGGCCAAGTGGTGCAGTATTTGAGGACGAAGAGGTATCGTATTACGACCAAAATGTTGTCTGGGTACCAACGAAAAGCTGTGAAGGAAACTTTATTCCAGCAGGCTATGGTTCTCAGGCACTGACTATTATGTATTTACCCGACCTTGTCAAGCTAGACACTCGCTCAACTTCTGGTGATAGGCGCCCAGGCTGGGAGTACGGTCACTCGAAACTGCTTACTCTGAAGCTCGACAAGTTATCACCAACTGGCCTTCGCGCTTCAACAAATGAGCCAGATGTCATCGAGTCCTATACCGATATAACCGACATGATCATGGGATTCACTGGTAACTTCGATCCAGCAGCGATGCGCCAAAAGCTAAAAGATGCCAAGAACCGGCCCGGCCAGGAGTTGGAGCAACTATAACTCACGCTTTGCTATATTGAGTCTGGTATCTTCTACTGCAATAAAGGAGCGGCTCCTAGCCTGCTCCTTTTTTTGTGGCCTGTAGCTAATCATCATAGCTAAAACCGCGGTGCGGCTTCTGTTGTGGTGGCGGTGGTGATGGGCAGGTCGTTGTTTTTGTTGTAGCGCGAGCCCCACATAAAGACGTCGGCACGTTGGTTGAGCACCTCAGCAGCTTCGGCAAGGTTATCCTTCTCAGCGCCAAAGGTGCGACGCAGCTGGAGCTGGCGGGCCATGATGGTGCCATTGATGGTGAGCTTTTCTTTGCAGGTCTCGGCAGTGAGGCCATTAAAGTACGCGCCAACGTGGCGGATCTCGTCGCAGGTGGAGATAACTCCCCCGCTGCCACCGGTTGGCTGAGCAATCAGCCAGGCATTAACCTCTTTAACATTATGCCGAACAACGATATTCTTGGCCTTAATGACGAGCTGCGAAAGCTTGGTGGCATCATCTACTGTAGTGGCACCATACTTGAGGTCGCCATCAATCGTCACTGTGCCGCCTGCTTCCACCACCAACGTACTACTACCTGGCAGTGTACCATGGATGGTGGCATCGCCGTTGACGGTGCGCACATTGTGGCCAGCAAAGCTCCCCACATCAATCGATGTACCAGCCGCCGCGCCCCGACCAAAGCTCGGCACCTTCACATTGCTTGGCGGTGCCCAGCGGCCAGCTGGCGTGGTGGTGTTGGCAAAGGCAAGGCTATCCTTGGAGCGGTCATAATCACCACCATACCCCCGCCGGCCAGACAGCACACCACCGGTGGCAGAGAGGATTTTGCCGCCATTTTGCGGGGCCATCATGCCATACTCAGCCCAGCTGCCATACATATTGCCATCCTTAGTCGTCTTGAGAGTAACGATCTGTGCATCGCCATTACCACTCGCCGCACCAATGCCGTTGCCGACGCGCAAGTCGCCACCCCAGATCTGCACCCATGGTAGCTTCGTCACCGTTACGCAGGCGGGCGAGGAAATACGACGCTCATTGCCGTCGGTGTGTTTATAATTATAATCTTTGATAGCAACAATGCGACAAATCATATCCCCTACCTTGGCATCGGCAGCGTTGATATCTTTGGTGTCATTCAGGCGCGTGTGGCTGTCGAGATATTTTTTATTCTCACGAAAGGTGGGCTCGTTGATGCAGTCGATCGGCTGCTTGCCGCGCAGCCAGGTGCACGCTGTGTCACTGCCACTGTAGCTACCCAGAGCATAGGGATATCCCACTGCCGCCCCACGGTCGAATATGCTGCTCAAGCTGCCAAGGAACTGCTGGCGGTGCTGCCCCCGCACGATGAATTGATAAGCCGCGGCTTCGCTCTCGGTGCGGTCTTTGTCGAGGCTTGCACCAGTGTTGTGGATGGATTCGTCAATCCGGCTGGGCGCAATATTCCCACCCTCCAGCGTGGCAAGCTTCTTGCCGTCGATCGTGGCCGATGGATAGAGCTCGAAGTCTGAGTGCACACTAGCACACGCTGGGTCGCTGCGCCGCCACGCTGGGTCACCAGCAATGCCAGGTGACCACGATATCCGTTGGCAGAGTGTGCGGCCAACGTCGCTCGTTTGGATGCGATAACTCGTGAAGCGGTCGGTCGTGCCGCCGCTTGGATACACCGTATAAAAGAGCTGCCCAGACTGGCCTGTCACATTGCGCGCAAGACTATGCCCACCACTGTAGTTATTGGCAAAGCCGGTGCCATCCATCCCCACCGATACGGTTGCACTATTGGGGCCGTTGTTGCGCAGGTCGTGCGCCCAGTAGATTTGCTCACCAGGGAAGGCTCGGACGGATTTTTGCATATTTTGCGTGCCAGGCCACTGCTTGCCCACATAGCTTTGGCCATTGATCGTCCAGGGTGGGATGCGCCGCGTGATCGTCACCTTCACATCACTCGTACCACAGGCAATATTCTCGCTGGCAGCAAGGGTACGCCCGCCATCAGTCGAGATACAGCTATACAGGCCAATCCCCACCGTACGCGACTGCCCCACCGGGATATCGAACTGGCCAATGTCGAGTTGCGCCCGCACTTCGCCCCCCTGGCTGGTGTATTGGTTTTGGCCACTGACGCGCCCACGGTACATCACGCTCGACTGGACGTTCTTGATGCGACTATTGCGGTTGTAGTTCCAGTTCATGTTGCGGTCGAGGTGCATCGAGCTAATGTCGAAGGGGCCCGAGCGGTTACCCGAGTAGCCCGAGCCACGAATGACAATATCGACGAGGCCTGTCTGATTGTGGTCAATTGATATACCCGACTTATAATAATTCCGCTCGCCAGGCTGCGAGAACCACACCACTGCACAGGGACTGCCACTGCGGCAGAGCTCGGGCAGCTTCGCTTCTACCTCATTGTTCGGCCGAGCTGCCACCAGCCCGCCCAGCGCCGCACTCACCCCCACAGCGCACAGCAGCCCCAGCAGGCCAGCACGCACCAGTGATTGGCGGCAAAAGTGTACAAATGTCATGCTTATGATTATAGCAAAGTTGGGGCAATTGTGCACTGTGTTCATGACGCAAGGCAGAGACATCGCTATATATCCTTATATAGCTCATAAATATCGTTAGCTCCACCTCCCCATCACTTCATCCGATGGAGTGTGGCAATCGGTTGTAATAACCGATTGGCAGCCCAACGCAAGAGGTCGACACCTGGGAGGTGTCGACCCTTATAGTGTTCCAGAGGAGGGAGTGTGGGGAGGGTGGGCGTGAGATAGCGCAGAGCTTATCTTGTAATGAAGCAAAATAGCACACCAATGACGAAAGAGCCTTACTTTATAATTATATAAAGCGCAATGCATCCACATTCCTCGCATTTTCCTCTTCTCTCCTGCCGATTTCTCCCTTGCGCTGCTATACTATATATATGAGTCTATCTATTGGTATCGTTGGCCTGCCCAATGTTGGCAAGTCGACCCTTTTCAACGCCCTCACCAACAATGATATTTTGGCAGCCAATTACCCCTTTGCCACCATCGAGCCCAACACTGGCATCGTGCCTGTGCCCGATGAGCGCCTGAGCGTACTAGCTGATATGTACCATGCCGAAAAGGTTGTACCGGCCACTGTGACCTTTGTCGATATCGCCGGGCTAGTGGCTGGTGCCGCGAGTGGCGAAGGCCTGGGCAATAAGTTCCTCGCTCATATTCGCCAGTGCGATGCAATTGTCCACATTGTCCGCGCCTTTGCAAATGACGACATCGTTCACGTCGATACCACTGTCGACCCGCAGCGCGATATCGACATCATTAACACCGAGCTCATGCTGGCAGACATCCAGACTATCGAGACTCGCCTCACCCGCCTCAGCAAAGAAGCTAAGGCCAACCCCAAGGCGCGCAGCACACTCGAATATCTGCAGCAGTTGCGTGACGATCTTGCCGCTGGTACCCCTGTTCATCTGAACAAAAATATTATTCACGAAGCAATCGCCGACCTCCACCTCCTCACTGCCAAGCCAGTCATCTACGTCTTTAATGTCGACGAAGCCACCCTAGCCAATGCCGAAGCTAAAGCCCGCTTGGCGGCGCTAGCTCGTGGCAGCACAGCGCTCTTCATCTGCGCCACGCTAGAGGATGAACTCAAGGGACTCGACGCGAAGGATGCGCTGGAGCTCCTGGCGAGCTATGATGTGCCCGAGGCTGGCCTGACGCAGCTGATCCGAGCGGCATACGATACGCTCGGCTTGCAAAGCTACCTCACCGCTGGGCCCAAGGAAGTCCACGCCTGGACGATCCACCAAGGCTGGACGGCACCACAAGCGGCCGGGGTCATTCATACCGACTTCGAGCGAGGCTTCATCGCGGCGCAGGTGGTGGATTATGACGACCTTGTGGCAGCAGGCTCCGAGGCCAAAGCGCGTGAAGCAGGCAAAATCCGCACTGAAGGCAAAGCCTATATCATGCAGCCAGGCGATGTGGTAGAATTTCGATTTAATGTAAGCAAGTGATCCTAGCTAGGAAACATGAGCAAACTCGCCAGGGATAGTGGCGAGTTTTTGCATGCACTATTCTATAATCTTCTCAGAAGACCCAGCAAAGAGTACACATATGGTATATGTATCATTATGTGCAGCGCATTGCCATTGCCAGCATACTCATTTAGTGGACCGACGTGGTGATGGTGCTATTTGTTGTGCTATGATGTGTGTTACTTGGATTTATATTTACTATATTATTCGCACCATCCTATTCTCTGCTTTTTCAGAATCTTGCATAAGTAACTATTAAGTGCGATACGAAGCGGTATGCAAGGTATTTGTCTATTATATATAACGATTCACGCCGACAGGCGGTATACAAAAGCCTAGATCGTATCCATTCGAAGCACTCACTTTCCTCACCGCTTCATTCGTTGGAGTGTGAAACTGGTTTTCTCAGTCTAAGCGTGTGACTGGAGGTAACCAGCTTTTATATTGCTTTGCCAGAGAGAGCAGCAAGAGAAGCTACCAACGATACTTGCTCTCAATGAGACGTTAGCGCCTTGTGCTTTTTTGCAATCGGTAAAACCGCTCTTGATTGCCATGCGCGCCCTTCACACTACTATCGGCTTTGTCGACAATTACACACTGGGTACGCACCCACTGCTCGAAGTCGCGCAGGATGGCACGGCGCACGCTGTCATTTTTGACGATGCCACCGCGTGTAAGCTGCGCGCGCTGCGCCTCAAACTGCGGCTTGACCATTGCGATGATACTGGTGCGCGAACTGCTGATACGCACTAAGTGCGGCAGAATTTTGCGCAGGCTAATGAACGATACATCAATGACGATAATGTCTGGCGTGGTGGCTGGCACAAAATCGCGAATGTCGGTTTTTTCGTGCAGCTCGATCCGCGGGTCGCCACGCAGGCTGGGGTGGAGCTGCTCCGTCCCCACGTCCACCGCATACACCATGCGCGCACCATGCTGCAATGCATAGTCGGTAAAGCCACCGGTGCTGCTGCCAACATCAAGCACAATAGTATTATCAAACGAAATATTGAGCCGCTGCGCGACGCTGGCTAATTTGAGCCCCGCCCGCGACACATAGCGCTCGTGCGCCACCAGCTTTATCTGCGTCGACTCATCCACAAACATCCCCGGCTTGTGCGCCACCGCACCATCCACCAATACCTTGCCAAGGCGAATCCAATTTTCGGCCGCCGAGCGTGTTGCTGCATGGCCACGCGCCACCATTGCTTTGTCTAGTCGTTGTTTTTGCATGTCCTTATTATACTGCACGAGTGGATAGATAGTTAGTTGGTGTGAAGCTAATAGGCCTGCTGCATTTTTACACAATGCATGAGGCTATGGAGCATGATAATGATAAGATTAAATGAGACTGCTGCGCGCGGATATACTGCTTGCTTCTGTCATGTTTCAAATTTTGATGATAGAGAAAATCCGCTTTTTCTTTGCGCGCTATAGTAGCCTGCATTAACAACACACTCAAACTATCGCGCACTGCAGCATGCTATTCTTCATTCGCATATGTCGTTGGAAGCTAGCAGGATATTCAAGACACAAGACAGCTCAGCCAGATATGTAGCATACATAAACAAAAATTAAGTGGGCATCGTGATAGCGAAATATCTCACTCGTATGGCTACGCCACATCACCAACGAGCTGCACATTTATCTTGCCACACAAGCACCACGCACAGAAAAACACGCCGCCACTGCAGCAGATGCTTCGCATAGCGAGCCCACTCGCCTGAACAAAAATTTGATTTTTGGCAGCGTCACATTTTTGCAACCAAGGGTGAGTATTTGTGTATGCCACATGGTATATTTCGCATCTTTGCGGCACATAGACAAGCCACGATGCATCGCGCGATATGTTGCATTCATGCGTGTTTTGCAAAAATTGTATGAGCCATCTGTAAGTAATTCTAGCCGCAATAACAAGCATTTCATTTTTGCACAAATCTACAAACGATGATTATTTTTATCATCAGCCATTCGTGCGTGCAGTCTATACTTCGCAGCAACATATCGCCTTGCTATGTTTCGCCCAACCTGCAAAAAATCAAAAATGAAACACACTCCAGCCAGCCACAACAAACGTGCACAAAAAAGCAAAAAGCAAAAATATCCAAACCCAAAGAATAGACGCGTCGCACAATGATCACATTTTTTATCTCGCAGCAACAGCTCCACGCATCATGCTGCTAGCAGCATTTTTTTACGTGAGCGTGCTCAAACCAAACGCGTAGCTTCGCAGCTACACAACAAAAAATTGTGTTCATTATTTTTAAAATGTTTATGTTTACTTTGGTACGTTTTGTATTATGCCCTATTGCCATAAGCGTTATTATATTGCTAAAGGTAAATGCGCGTTTGTAACGAAAATTTGTTCATTAATGCTTATGGTTACTGTGTTTATCCTGGGTGCAAGCATACGTGTGTGCGCTCCATGCCGCACGAGACAATCGTTGCTCTTACTACATCGTTGTTATGCTCACTATACCTCTCTAGCTATCGTAGTGTTGTTTGTACATCACGATACCACGCCTTTGTGTTGTGTACATGTCATCGTTTTGCCTAATCGCTGTGCTTCCTACTACGCTCATTCTTCGAACGTTCGCCTAATATTCCCTGTTCATATTCTGTATTTTTTTACAATGCCTTGTATATTTTGGCATTACCCTCGTCACAGAGGATTCTGTTGCATTATCTACAATAATATCTCGATCCTATCCAGCTTGACGGTGAGCCTCATGTGTTAGTTATTACAACATCATTTACGTCCTCTTTCTTCCCTATTACTCAGCAAAAATACAGAGTGTCCGCAAGCTCGCGCTCAAAATTGGCCAAAAATCGTTGCTACTCTACGTTGTTTTTATCACATCTCTAGGATGCTCCAGCCTGAGCATCACACGGCACAAAAAATACACCGCTTTTCGCGGTGTATATGTGTTATCCCTACAATTCCCTCACTTTTGCATGTAAACGCGATGAGAGCGGCTCTCACGAGCTCTCAGGGCACTATTTCTTGCGCTCGCGGTACTCTCCGCTTGCTGTATCGACAGAAATAACGTCGCCCGTCTTAATGAAGGCTGGCACCTTCACTACCAAGCCCGTCTCCAGCGTCGCATCTTTGAGCACACTGCTGGTTGTATCACCTTTTACAACATCTTCGGTGTAGGTGACTTGAAGGTAGAGATTCTTGGGTAGCTCGACATTGATCACCTTGCCGTCGAAGAACTGCAAACCGAGGTTATCCCCTTCCTTCAAGTAGTCCTTAGCGCTGTCGACAAGGTCTGCAGCAAGCTCAAACTGCTCAAAGCTGGTTGGTTCCATAAAATAGAACGTATCACCATCATTATAGAGGTACTGCACGCTCTGTGTTGATACCTCGGCGGGCTCAATCTTGTCTTGTCCCTTGAAGGTTTTGGGCAGCACGCTGCCATCGATCAAGTTCTTCAGCCGCACATTGACAATTGAGCCACCTCGGCCCATCACCTTCTGATTATAGTCCACAACCCGATACGGCTTGCCATCGAGCTGCACAATCACGCCTTTTTTGAGGTCAGTTGGTTGGTACATCACCTATCTCCTGTTTAGTAGTTGCTGCTTCGTTCGAAACATCCGCCAGCGCAGTCACAGGGGTACTGCGCTGAAAAAGTTCCTAACCTTGCGCCACAAATGGCAGCAACGCCAAGTGGCGAGCCCGCTTCACCGCTACGGCGAGCTGTCGCTGTTGTTTATCCGACAACCCTGTACGACTGCGTGGCTCGATCTGCCCATAAATATTAATGAACTTTTGCAATGTTTTTGCATCTTTGTAGTCAAAATAGACCGGTGTGTCCTTGCGCATGCGCTTGGCCATTATTTGTTCTCCTTTAGTATGTTGTTAAAATGGTATTTCTGATAGGTCAATTGGCTTGTCGTCGATGTCTTCGATGACAACATCCTGGCTGCTACCACTGTTAGTTGGCGCTGCAGCCGGTGTTGTATTTCCGTCAGCACGTCCACCACCAACGAAGGTGAAGTCCTCTACTGTTACTTCTACAACAGAACGCTTGTTGCCGTCCTTATCGTCGTAGCTACGCTGGTCGAGGCGGCCACTGACGAGCAGCGGGCTACCCTTCTTCACATATTGCGCGATGGTTTCGCCAGTCCGCCCCCAGGCTACACAGTTAATGAAGCTGGTTTGGTCTTGGTTTTGGCCATTTTGGTTGCGCCATGTGCGAGTGACCGCTAGTGTAAAATTCGCAACGTTCTGCCCGCTCGCTGTGGTGCGCACCTCTATATCGCGCGTCAAATTGCCCATCAAAATAACTTTGCTAAATCCTCGAGCCATATATCCTCCTCGATTCTTTACTGTGGTTATTAGTTGTTGTGGTAATTTTTACTCTTCTATTTGGCGGCTGGCTTCGCGCGCTTTGGCCTCGGCCATCAGCTTGCGGCCCTTCTCGTCCACCTTGACGAGCAAGTAGCGGATCACATCATCAGAAATATTCAGCGCATTGCTGATCTTCAGCGGTGCATCGGCAGGCAGCGCCACCTCAAAGTAGACATACACCGCAAAGTCTTCCTTCTTAATGCTATACTGCAGCTTTTTCTTGCCCCAGTTGTCTTCGCTGGTAATAGAGCCACCAGCGCCGAGCACCAGCTCACGCACCTTGGCAAGTGGTGCCTCGAGGTTCGATTCTAGGTCTGGCCGAATCAAAACCGTTAGTTCATATTGTTTCATATGTAAACCTCCTTTGGGATCCATATGGATGTTTATCCGGACGATAAACTTAGGTTAATAACGCATTATATTATACGCGAGACAGCACGCAAAGTCTAGCGAGGTACAGGGGTGTGGGGGCGTTGTACTTTTTGCTTTTTCATTTTTTGTATTTATCTTGGCACTACTCCACGCACGCAGCTATTTATATTATTAGATGCACACCCGTGCTTCTCTCCCCACGCGCTCGCCCATCCTGCCATAAACCAGCTGGCGGTGCAGTATAGTCATACACTTCACCCACATTTTCAAAAATGATAATTATAGTACAGCGCTACGATTCACTTGCTTCGCCCTATCGCTATATATAATATATGATGCTTGTGTACTATTATATATAAGTACATGAGAGCACCTTTCGAGCTCTATCGCATTTAGAAAACATTATTTATCACACGTCAAAATGTGAAAAAATGAACCACCCTTACTTGTCGTGTATGTATTACTTTGTCTTTCGCTTTTTTAGCTTTTTTGATGCTGCGATGTAACTGCAAAAACTATCGAGCTAGTTTTCGCTTGTGTTTATTTTGCTATTGCTTCTGCCGTAAGCGAAGTATCGCTCCGCTACTTTCTCGTGCATTTTTGTCAGAGCCACCTATGGCTCTCCATGGCTCTATCGTCCCCATCTCATTTTTGCACACTACCTATATAGAGCCAGCTGCCCTACCCTCATACATCGCACATTTGCACCAGCGTTTTGCTATCTATTTTTATATCATAAAACAACATATGGCGCGAAATGTGAAAATTTTGAAAGCTCCATTTGTGCCATCCACAACGCATCATTATTTTTTATACAAGCCATACATCGCACCCCACTAAATCGTGTAGATTTAATAACCATGACCGCTATGTGTTGCTTATGTTTATCACACGTCCATTCACACTCAATACACAATTAGCCACCTACGCTCAAAAATACGAAAATATCACCATACTAACCCACCCTCTAGATCATACCCATCACACTCCATTCATTTTTTAACTTCGCACTCACACTCTGAGTTTGTTTTATAAACCTTATGCTTTGCTATACTAATTATGCCTATCTCACCATCAACTATCATTTACTTGCATTATGCAACCAATCGTGAAAATTTATGGCTATATCATATTGATGTAGTGCAGACGCAAATCCAGCTGTCACCACTTCCTCGCAAAGCACCCTCTTAGCCACAAAGTTACTCGCGCCTAACATACATTTTGGCTCACCAATGCCTGCTATTTCTGACCCTCATCACACTCATCTGCTTGGTTATACAAATTTTACTACCAAGCCTATCGTTGAATAATTTTCTACTGTTTTCATACACCCTCTCCGCACCAATTGTACATCGTCATACCTGACGGTACACAAAAATCTCACCTATCACGCCATCATCGCATCGCACTATTTCAAAAATCATCATTTTTTATTCGCGGTCAATCAGCTGCTGCCACACATGCTTCGCATATCACACACATCTCACCAAGATCATCATTTTCTTTTGGCACGCACGAACCATCACTACTTCTTGGCACTATATTTTTGCACCACTTTGCCAGGCTGAGTTATGTCATTCTCAAATTTTTATTATGAACATCATTATATTCCGTTCATGAGCTTTAGTGAGACAACCGTATACCTAATTCGCTTCTTGCATCGCACCCAAGCCTCTTGTGTTCGCATACACCACACAGATTTTAGCCAAAACATGGCAGCCATTTACTCAAGCGAACTCACTCCCTATTTCATCTCACGACCTCACATTCATTTTTTGCACATTTCTATAATCGCAATGTGAAGATTTTGCACCGCTACAGTACGCATTTCATTTTTCATCACACATATTGTTGATTACCTCTCCGTCCTTCTATCTAGCTGTAATAATTTTGCATGCTCTCTCATGATTCTGTACGCAAATGTACATATCGGCACCATGCTAATTTTATATTTACTACCAAACAGCTCATTCTTACATCATTCATCACTCGCGTGGTAGCAAAAACTATTTTGCACGCACATTACTTTGTAAATTTACAAATATTTTTGTCGAGTACCATTAATTTTTATCAACATCAATGGCTCATCATCATTTTTTATTGCAGTGTCGCAATGCGACATTATTTTGTCATGTATGTGCTATCTGCTTACCGCTCCGGTTTTCGAAAACAATCATTTTTTTGCAACAGTGTACTTCTATCGTTTTCTGTATACAAAATTATAATGGTATAAACACCACACGCCAATCAGAACGGACAAAAAATAATATTTTGCTGCAGAATAATTATTAATAATGTATTTCCCACTCATATTTCTGCAAACCACTTTGCAAAAATATCTTTAATACTGCAAAAAGCTGCTAGTAGCTCTGCACTATATTCTGCACTTGTCTCATTTTTTACTTTTTGTATTTCAATTCATACCGCACTCATGGTTCGCCTATTTCGCGCCCACTCGTACTCTCATCAAAATGCAGCAGCAAAAAATTGCATGAACGAATTCTTGCATTATTCATACTCTCTCACTGCCCCTTGCTTGTGTTATGTGTAGCACCCTATACAAAAAAGATATATTCGATAAAGCAATCGACTCACTTTGCACACAAAATATTCATTACGATACGCTATGTATAGTACATTATCATATCTATGCTTTTTTAAATTTACCATCCACTGCTCTGAATATATTCATATTATATTCAGACATTTCCTTGCTCGTTTTCGGGCAATTTATAATACATAAAGAAAATCCATATAGCACACAAATACCCCTATAGCCTAAAAACTACATTATTTTCTTACTACAACGCGCACATTACACCAACCAATACACGCGATCCTTAAAAATTCAATAGCGTAGCACGTGCGCTTTTTTATTCTTTGCAATCACCATAGATTTTTTGCACAGAAAAACCAGTGCTCTATGTGCACTGGTTTTATGAGTATATGAGTAGATGAGTAACGGTAGGCAACCTGCACCTACTATGCAGCCAACTCAAATTGGCTAGCTCCAAGACCGATCATACTGTCGAAGAATGGGACAAGAACCTTCACCTCCTTATCACCAAACTCACCGGGTATAATTTGGTCTGTATCTGTCACGTAGCATGGTTCTCTAACTACGACACCAAACAAATGATGCTCTGGGTTATCTGGGTGTGTACACAAAACAGCCCCTTCAAAGATGCCATATATTTGCTCATCCGGCCCGAACGGAATAACAAGCTGGCTATCCACATCACGGCGCACATCGTCTAAAGAAATCGCCGCCTCGGAATTGAGCGACGATGCGTATGGAGAATATTGGACATCGCTGTCCTTTGGACTCTTGACGTCTTCTTGGCTATCAAATATAACCACTTTATCAACATCGAACTGAACCTTCTCCCCAATAGCAGGGCCACCTTTAACATCACGTAGCTTTGCAAACTCGTGCATTATCACTTTTTCTGCACTCTTATCAAGAGAGCCACCACGCGTCGCCTCAAAAAATGCCTCTTGCAATGCTTCTTGCACGTGCTTCATCCAGCCACTCTCTGGAGAATACTTGCTTGGGGCTTCGAAGCCACTGCGTTTGTAATATGCTTCTTCGCTTATACATAGACCATCAGCCTCTGTAAGGTTTTCTTTATGCGTAGGATATTTTTCGACTGCTGCTGATGCTACCGTCTCAAATGCACCTAAGCCCATTTCTTTGTTTAGTTTAGTAAATTCATTACTTTTACTCATAGTTTTTTATACTCCGCACTATGATTTTGGTTAACGGCATTGGCTCCTTTCTGCCGATTCCTCCCTGCTGCGTACGTTGTGGCGCGTGGCAGCGTGGTAGTAAGTAATCGTATCAACTTGCATTATAGCACAAAACCAGCGCCTGCAAAGCTATTTTTGGCCTTATTTTCGTATTATTTTCCCCATATGTACCCCTGTCGTACCAGTGGTGGCTATTTGGACGATAATTATATATTTTTCGCAAGCATTTTGGCCTTGATGACGCGTTTTTCTCCTTCACAAATAACACCCTCACCGCCTACCTGCTCCTGCTCTGTTGCTGCATGTGTGTAGCGCAAATATCAGCTATGATAATACTACCCCACTCCAGCACTAGGATGACTCTTACAGTGACGAGGAAACAAACCACTAGCGAAGCTGTCCAGTTCTAAGGTGCTGTATGCAGATTCTGCTGTGTAGCCTAGAGTCTAGATCTTATCCAAACCACTGCTAGATAGCCTCTCATGCTCCTTCAAGGGCCACTCTACATACCATAACCATAGTATAGCTCTGTTCTGCCACGCACCACAGCAAACTATCCACTCACTCGTCATGCAGCCATAGCAAAACCGCCCAAGGCAATCTACCTCGGGCGGTCGTGTACACTGCGCTGCGGAACTTAGCCGCGAGCAAAGTGGGCAAAGGCGCGGTTGGCCTCGGCCATTTTGTGGGTGTCTTCCTTTTTCTTGAAGGCGACGCCGGTTTGGTTGCAGGCATCAACGATCTCTGTTGCTAGGCGCTTGCTGTACGGCATACCACTCTTAGAGCGAGCCGCTTGCACCAACCACATAAAGGCAAAGTGCTGCTGACGATGACCCTGAATGGGGAATGGAATCTGATAGTTAGCACCACCAACGCGGCGGCTCTTCACCTCAAAGCTAGGACTGATATTCTTGATGCAGGTCTCAAATACTTCCAACGGATCCTCACTCTTGAGGCTTCGTGCAGCTTGTTCGAGCGCACTATAGACGGCCCGCTCAGCAACCTGCTTTTTGCCGTCTAGCATCGATTTGTTAATCAAGCGCTGCACCAGCACCGACTGGTACTTGCGGTCTGGCTTGATGGTGCGCTGGAGTTTTTTCGTGACTTTACGAGGCATGGCTAGTTACCCTCCTTCTTGGCGCCGTACTTGCTGCGGCCTTGCTTACGCTTCGATACCCCTTGCAGGTCGAGTGCACCACGGACGATGTGGTAGCGCACACCTGGGAGGTCTGGCACACGGCCACCCCGAACGAGCACCACCGCGTGCTCCTGCAGGTTGTGGCCTTCGCCGCCAATGTAGGCCCAGACTTCGTGGCCGTTGGTGAGGCGGACACGAGCCACCTTGCGCATGGCGGAGTTTGGCTTCTTAGGGGTTTTAGTCGTTACCTTGACGCAGACGCCACGCTTGAGTGGCGCATTTTGGTCGTAGTAGCGCACCTTGAGTGCGTTGTGGATGCGCCCCAGCGCTGGCGACTTCGACTTCCGAGCCGCAGTCTTGCGTGGCTTGCGCACCAATTGGTTGATGGTTGGCATGCAATTCTCCTTATTGCTTATTGTTCGGCTTCTATCGCTCACCCCACTGGTTGGATCAGTAGTGCGACCATAGAAGTACCTGCTACTGGGCTCATAGCCCAGCGTTTATGTGTACGATTATGGAGCAGCACCTCCGCCTCGTGTCTATACCTTCTCCGCCAGGTAGCGCACTCACACCAGCGCCCCACCCCGAAAAGAGGAAACTCGTGTGGTATTATAGCATGGTGTTGTACGCAAAGGCAAATGCGCTATACTAAGCTAAGAGTGATTGAATAATCTCTGCTATTTCTACCCCGTGCTATACTAATCTCATGCATATTGCCATCCAAGGTCAAGCAGGGTCGTTTCATGAGCAGGCAGCGCAGCAGTGGTTTGGGCCACAGGTCAATACCGTGCCGTGCACGACGTTTCGCGATGTTTTCCATGCGCACGCGACTGGTCAAGCCGAGGGCATCGTTGTGGCGGTGGAGAACACGCTCTACGGGACGATCAACGAGCCGTACCACTACCTCGAGGCATGCCCGCTACCCATCATTGGTGAGGTACGTCTTGCTATTGAGCAGATGCTCATTACACTACCTGGCGCTCGCCTAGCTGATATTACCGAGGTATATTCGCACCCCGTCGCACTTGCGCAGTGCCAGCGCTTTCTTGCTGCCAAGCTGCCGCATGCGGTGCAGAATGAATTTTTCGATACAGCAGGGGCGGTTGCCTACATCAAAGCAATTGGCGACCCGCGCAAAGCCGCCATTGCTGGCCAGGCGGCTGCTACCCTCCATCATCTGCCCCCCATCCTGCGCCGTAGCATCCAAGATAGCCACGACAACATCACCCGCTTCATCGTTCTCGCTCCAGGCCACGCACCAGCCCGCGCCACGCTCGTCGTCACGACCAATCACCAGCCTGGTGCACTACTTGAGGTGTTACGCATCTTCGCCGCGGCAGGCATCAATATCAGTAGCCTACAGTCTCAACCGATCGTCGGCCAGCCCTGGCAATACAAATTCTTCCTCGTCGTCGACAGCGCAGGCGCCCCACTCCAGCATGCCCTGCGCGCCATTGAGCAAAGCGACCACACTGTGCGGCTGCTGGGTGAGTATTGTGCGGGGTGATACATATAACCATGCTTATCTCCAGCGCACAAGAGTATGTTTAGATTGAGCCACGAGAGCTATTCAATATCATCTTGAAGAGCCGAAATATATTCTTCAACTGTTGACCGGTCAAGGCCTCCGGCGGCAAGCTGATCAACTCGACCACTGTACTTGAGCCACCAAGTAGGAAAAGTAGCAAGCAAACAGCGTGTCATTTGGTGGTTATCGTTGTTGATGTGTGCCAATGTATTAAGGTTATCGAGAAAGATATCTCTCTCCATATATTCAAGGTCAGATTGCACGACGTCGTGCATAATGCGCTGCCGTGTTGCATCATCACACGGTAGCTCACCTACTGTATTAGTCATATACTGGAGCCAATTGTCAAAATCTCGTTGGTCCAGGATTCGCTCTGGAGCCTTCGGCTCGCTGTGGTAACCAATCGGGTCATTGCGTATCACTTTCAAGAGGCCATTCGTATACTCAGCATCAGCCCCTGCTGCAATAAGCCGATCTGCTATAGCGTTGCCATCATCAACCACTCGATAAGGATATGGATACTGACAAACAAATCGACGATCCAATATCGTTATAACCTCTACACCTTGCTGATACAAATGCCTGGCACGCATGGCAGTCTTAATATTATCAAGGTATTTATCATACTCCATTGTTTTGATAAGATCATCGCGGCTTTCATCACTCAGTCGGTCAATTCTATCAACGAAATAATTTTTACTCATATTCCATACACGACCTTCGTCACCCTCAACCACCGTCCAGTACAACTCATCATAACCAATCATCTCTGCAATTCGGTCAAAGTCTGCCACATAATCGCGCCCCTCTAGTAGCTGACTAGCTCGCGGATCAACATCCAAGCCAAAGCCTTCAATTCTCTCATTCAACCACAAGAATTCTAGGTCTTCTGTTGTCAGCTCCTCACCTGCGTGCACCCGTCGCTCCATGTCTGTGAGGCGTCTCGTATTTTCCCCAGCATCATTGGTGTAGTTGGGGCTATGTTGGCTAGCAATTCGCTCGTACTTCGTCCACGAACCGGTCGTTGCTTGGTATGCCTCTTGCTTCGTCTCATTATCAGCGCTATCAGCAAGAGCTGCAGCATAGAGCGCAGCAAAGTCCCCCCTGCCTAGCAGTGGTGCCAGCTGGTCGTCCACTTCACGCTCACCACGAATCACTCCATGGTCGATAGCATCATACACCTGCGCCAGTGCCTCAGCATTGAGCTCCGGCCAGGATGCAGTCGTCGAGCCAGTACGCTTCTCAAATTCTCCCTTAGCTTTGTCGTACTCGCCCATCGTCTTGAGCGATTCCCAGACATATACCTTAAACCAGTCTGGATATACATACTCATTCTCATTGCTCCGCAGATATGTTGACCACTGCGTGAGGCTCTCAGCTTGGTCAGCTTGGACGGTATCCACCAGACGCTGCTTTTCTTCTAGGCTTAGCACTACCTCACCTTGGCCACGCTTGCGGGCAATCCGCTCTTGCAGCGCAAAATACGCTTCTGGCACCGCCTCTTCTTTAATAAGTAAATCAGCAATCTCCTCTTGCGCGAACCGAGCGTCTGGGTGTGTGATGCTGCAGTAGCCACTCTCCAGCACCGCCGCTATCTTGGCTTCGTGATTACTTAGCCTGCGGTGGGTTGGCTGGTGAACGTGGTGGTTATGCTCATTGTGCGTGTCATCACTACGATGAGCTGGCTGCTCATGTGTGATTATTCTCGCGATGCGCAGTGCTCCGTCGCCAAGGTTGTGATGGAACATACTAAGGAGTTTCTCTCCAGTTGGTGATGATGCAATAAATTGTTCTGGTGATTTTGGCTTTGGCATAGATGATTCCCCGTGTATTACTGCAATAATTATGATTATACCATCGCCTATGATGCAAGTAAAATTCAGCCGAGACTCTCCGTTCTCACCTTTTAAGACTCACCGTAAACCTGTGTGCAAACTGCCCGCTGCCTTATCCCAGCTCGTCCATGCTGCCGATCAGCACATCGCGTGGGCGCGAGCCGTCGGCTGGGCCAATGATGCCTTGCTCTTCCATCTCCTCCATGATGCGGGCCGCCCGGGCATAGCCCACGCGGAGCTTGCGCTGGAGGAGCGAGGTCGAAGCTTTGCGAGTCTCTACCACCACCCGCACGGCATCGCGGAACATATCGTCATTGCCTTCGCCGCCGCCATCCATATCCATCACTACACCACCTTTGCCATTGAGCTGGACAGGCTGGCTCACGATCTCATCATTATACTGTGGTGCCGACTGCATACGCAGGTGGTCGGTCACCTTAGCGACTTCTTCGTCCATCACCCAGGCACCTTGGATACGCTTGGGCTTGGGCATGCTAGCGGTTTTCATCAGCATATCACCCTGACCAAGGAGCTTCTCGGCACCAATTTGGTCGAGAATAGTGCGGCTATCTACCTGGCTCGCTACCGTAAAGGCGATGCGGGCTGGCACATTGGCCTTAATGAGGCCGGTAATCACATCCACGCTTGGCCGCTGCGTCGCCAGCACTAGGTGAATACCCACGGCGCGGGCTTTCTGAGCCAAGCGAACGATCAGCGCCTCCACATCGCGCGCTGCCACCATCATCAGGTCGGCTAGCTCGTCTACCACAATAACGACATACGGCATGCGACCTTCGTCTACCTTTTGCATGTGGCCTTGCTCATCGGCCACAGCGATCTGCTTGCCGCGCGTTTTGATCTTTTCGTTATACGTCTTGATGTCGCGCACCTTCTCCTCAGCCAGCAGGCTATAGCGCCGCTCCATTTCATTGACCGCCCACTTGAGGGCACTAATGGTCTTTTCTGGCTCAACAATAACAGGGGTAAGAAGGTGTGGAATATCGGCATATGGCGCCATCTCTACTTGCTTGGGGTCGACGAGAATGAGCTTCATTTCGCTGGGACTGTTGCGATAGAGCAAGCTAGTGAGGAGTGTGTTGATCATCACCGACTTACCCGAGCCCGTTTGCCCCGCCACCAAGAGGTGCGGCATTTTGTTGAGCTCACCGACGAAGGGCCGGCCCGAGATATCCTTACCAATCGCAAACGCCAACGGTTCCTTGGCACGCTGCCACTCGGGGCTATCTAACACCCCGCGCAGGCGCACATCGGCCGCCTTGCGGTTTGGCACCTCAATACCCACGGCCTTCTTGCCGGGGATGGGCGCCTCAATGCGAAGGCTCGATGCCGCGAGATTGAGCGCGATATTCGTCTCTAGTGCAGTGATGCGGTTGAGCTTAACGCCGACGGGTGGCTTGAGGGTGTATTGCGTCACCTTCGGGCCAATGTTTGCCCCTTCCATCTCGACATTAATGTTAAATTCGTGCAGCGTGTCTTGGATGATGTGGGCATTTTGCTCAATGTCGCCGGCATCAGCCGGGCTCTGGCGCTTCTCCAGCAGCTCCAGGCTGGGCGGCTGCCAGTTGGGGTCATTGACGACAAGCATGGCAGACCGGTCTTCGGCTGCTTTGTCCACAGAGGTAGACGGTGTGCTGTCGCGCAAGGTCGCCCGTGGTTTTTTGTCTGGCTTTGGCTCGGCCGGGCCATCGCCTGAGAGGGTTGGAACACCCGCGTTGAGTTTGAAGTCACTCATAGCAGCAGGCTTATCTTGGGCCTTCTCGTCCTTACTACGCTTGGCCTTTTTGCTGGTGTCTGGTGCTTGGCTATCAGCGGCGCGGCGGGCCACTGCCACATTAGCGGCATCGTCTGCCTCAGCCTCGCTGCGCACCATGTTTTGCAGGCCACGCCACAGTGCCATGGGCGAAACACGCAAGACGAAGAGTAGCGTCAAGCCGATCAACAATACATACACAAAAACCCCCACTGGCCGGTCGACCAGCGCCAGCATAGCACGGTTGAGGAGGTCACCCATCACACCGCCTGTCGCAGCCGAACCGCGCCGCAGCAGACCAAACAGCCCCGCAAACCACAGCACCATCAGCACTGCTGCAAGCTTTAGCGCTACTGGCAAGCGGTTATCCTCCGCTCGAAAGATCGCCACCGCCACATACACCGCCACTACTGGGACGACATACACCGCATAGCCAATAATATGCAGCATCGTCGCATCAAGCCACTTGAGAATTGGCCCACCCGAGCCAAACCATGATACCACCAGCAATACCGAAAATGCCAGCAGCAACACCGCCGACACCTGCGCCCAAAACCCCGCTGGCAACGTATGCTGCGGCGCGGCCTGCTTGGCTTTGCTCTTGCTCGGGCTGCGCCGACGGGCAGCGCTTGAGCGAGTAGACGAACGAGTGCGAGTAGTTTTTCTTTTTGTAGCCATATCCTTTTTATTGTACTCTGTTTATGCTTGGTTTGATAGCGTATATTGTAGCATAATTTACTACATTAGGCAATCGGTATGGGATATGCCATACTGGGTAGTATGACAACGCAATCATCTTACCCAATCATTACTCCATTAGAGGCTGTGCCCACGGCTATTGATGGGCTCTATATTATCACCATGAAACAAGTAACCGACGAGCGTGGCACAGTGCGCGAACTATTCCGCCAATCGGCCATGGATAGCACACCACTGCCGCAGTTTGGCCCCTGGAAACAGATCAATGCCACGCAAACGAACCGTGGCTCCATCCGTGGCCTCCATGCCGAGGCAATGAACAAACTTGTCGCAGTAGTGGCAGGCGAAGCCTTTGGTGTCTATGTGGACGCACGGATCGATTCACCCACCGTTGGCGCAGTTGTGACTGTCCCATTGACAAAAGGTGTGCAGGTGTTTGTTCCACAAGGAGTTTGCAACGGTTTTCAATCGACAAGCGAGCAACCCTCCCAGTACCTCTACTGCTTCGACGAAGAGTGGCAGCCTGGCATGCCCGGTATATCACTCACACCACTCGACCCAGAGCTTGGCATCGACTGGCCCATCCCGATCGACACATCCACCTATGACCAAGTCTCCAAAAAAGACGGCAATGCGCCTACTTTGCGTTCTGTTATTGGTGATGATGCCATGGCGCAGCACACTCACTAGCACTCGAGACCTATTCACTATCACACGGATTATTACTATATGATACCCCTCTCGCCATTTTGTCCATTCTATGTCACAATAGAAGCAAGGAGGTCGTATGCAGCAGATGGTATGGAATATAGTAACAATGATTGCACCCTTTGCGGTGATTGCCTTTGTGCTGGTAGTGCTCGCCGAATATTTGCGCGCGCAGCAGCGCATCAAACGCCTGGAGGAGATGGTGCACGAGCTGCAGCAGCAGATTAAGTCTGATACGTAGCCGCAGGTTGCGCGCAAAAAGCCAGCTATATAGCGCTGGCTTTTTCATTTTTGATATCGTGGGCAATCCCCTAGTAGCTTCGGCGCTCCGAGCGATCCTTTGGTACAGCTACCTCAGTGTCGGGCTCTTGCCGCGGCGGGAACTTTTTGCGTGGCAGGCCAGCGAAGGCGTCATTGCTGGGCTGCTTGCTGCGCGCGGTCGTACGATTATTAGCCGAGCGGCGCTTGCGCGTACTAGCTGGGCGAGTTGGCACTTTCTCTTCTGTTGTCGCGGGCAATACACCAGCAGTTTTGCGTGCAGCAATGGCAGCCGCTTTGGCAGCGGCACCACCCTTAGCAATGCGCGGTGGCGTGTGTGGCTGAGCTGGCGCAGCGAGGCTCTGACGCGAGCGCCCAGCTGGGACTTCACGGCCCACACGGGCAGTGCGACTCGACGCCTTTTGTGGTGCACCCACTTCGTTGATGACTGGGATAATAATGGGCATGCGGCGTGTTTGGTCGTACAAAACGCGGGCAATGTCGTCTTTGATTTCCTTCTTCACGACATCAAGGTCATACGAGCCCACCAGGCTGCGCGCTGCTTTTTGCTTGAGGTAGGCGCGGATCATCCCCATCAGCTCTTCATTATCGCGCAGATAGATGAAGCCACGGCTGATGATATCTGGACTGGTGAGAAGGCGACCTGTCCCACGCTGGACGGTGAGCACCACAACGAACATCCCCTCCAGGCTCATATGGATGCGATCCTTCAGCACGACATCGCTCACGACTGCACCAGCGTCGTCATACATTGTGCCGCCCGAGTGCGGAATGCGCCCAATCTTGTGTGCACCATCGGTCGTAAACTCCACAATATCCCCCGGATCGCAGACAAAGATATGGCTGCGTGGGATGCCACACTCCTTCTCGGCCAGGCGAGCATTATGCACTAACATGTGGAACTCGCCGTGGTTGGGCAAGTAGTATGTGGGCTTGACGGCACTAATGAGCCGCACGTGGTCATCATAATACCCATGGCCAGACAGGTGGAGTGGCCCCACGCCAGTCAGATGTGTCTTGCCGTTTTGCACCACGTCGCCACCTTCGCGCATCAAGCCATCGACGGTGCGTACGACGTACTTCTCGTTGCCTGGGATGGGGTTGGAGCTAAAGACCACCACATCGCTCCCCTTGATCTTGACGAATTTATGTGCCCCCGTTGCCATGCGGTTAAGCACGGCACTAAATTCTCCCTGGCTACCCGTACAGACGATGGTGATCTTGTGGTCGGGCAACTTTACGAGATCTTCCATCTTGACCACCGTATCTTTGGGGATTTTGATAGCACCAGTGCGCAGCGCTACCTCCAGGTTTTGGATCATACTAAAGCCAGCAAAGGCTACCTTGCGCCCATGCTTCTCTGCTTCCTCAAGGATGAGCTGAATTCGGTGCAGCTGGCTAGAGAAACTACTGATGATGATGCGGCTCTTGGCCCACTTGTCCATCACCTCACCCATGCTGTGCTGGATATCGTGCTCACCGTGGGTGTGAGTGCCAGCACTCTCGCAGTTGGTCGATTCGTTCATCATGAGGAGGAAGCCCTCGGTGTGCGAGATATCTTGCAAGCGCTCAAAGTCGAACTTGCGGCCATCCACCGGGTTTTCCTCAATACGCCAGTCGCCACTACTGAGAATGTTCCCCACTGGCGTACGCACCACTACTGCGGCCGAATCAGGAATGGAGTGGTTCACCCGCACCAGCTCCACACTAAAGGAGTCGCACAGCTGGACGATCTCATGCTCCTCAGGCTTGAGCTCATGATACTCTGGCTCGTAGCTACCATCGGTCTCGGCCATGGTGCGCTGCAGCATACCCAAGGTAAAGGCCGTGCCATAGACTGGTGCAGGCAGCTTGGGGATGATGTGCCGAAAGGCGCCAATATGGTCGAGGTGCCCGTGGGTAAAGATATGCGCCCGAATCTTGTGCTTATTCTCCTCCAACCACTGCGTATCGGGGATGATGTAGTTGATACCAGGATAGTCACTACCTGGGAAGAGGAAGCCCATGTCGATAATAATGATATCATTGTCATACTCAATGGCCGTCATGTTCTTGCCAATGCCCATCTCGCCCACCCCACCAATCGGGATGACCTTGAGCGTTGGGCGCGGGGCACGAGGCCGCTTAGGCTGCATGTTGAGAGTAAACTGCTTGCCACCATAGCCATTGTAGACCGACTTATTAACCGGCACATTAATGACGTGCTGCGAGGCCTGGGCATTGACCCCCTCGCTGGTGCGGCGCTGCGCCCGAAAGACCTCGCCTTTGCGCGTGGTGGTGGCGCTGAGCACTGTGTTGGTTATTGCTGGTTGTTTGCTTGCGTGTGGACGCTTCTTGGCGTCATCTGTCTGAGGTGTGGCCACTCGTCGTTGACCCATTGTATCTCACTCCTTCTAATACATTATTCTGGTTCTACTAATAAGAGACAGGCTAAGAGCCTCAATAAGTGATTGTATTATAGCAGATGATGGTGAGGTGTGTCAAAGCCACCTCGCGAGAGGTGGCTTTTGCTTCGTGTCGCTACAAGTTGATGGTATATGCTATACGCACCAAGCCTGTAGTATATATTTCAAATTTTCGCCTGTTTCCGCACGGGAGGCTGGCTGCCACGATGCGCTATCACTTGGGCTGCTGCCATCAGGGTTCTCTGTGCTAGCTGATGCTTCTTCGATGACAAACGTTGGTGCACCATTCTCGTTAGTGGTTCGCGTCATCCGTGTGTATGGCCGCTCATTCGGGTCAGTATTGGCGCTTGGACGGAAGCTACTCGCCGCTGCAACTTCTGTGGCGGGGTTGCCTGTGATCTGCAGCAGCTCTGCCGTCGTTAGCTCGCCAACTGGCTGGGCGACCCCTGGCTCTTGCGGCGTCTCCAGCGTCACCTCCTCTCGGGTGGTTGTCTTGCCAGTGGTTGTGTCTTTTTGTTTGTGTGCCACCGTCGTTACGACAACGTTTTGCCCACCGCGGTCAACGATAGCTCGCTTCGCTGTAATAATCTTCTCAATACCCCTGCTCTTATCAGTCTGGCGCGCCGTAAGAGAATCGCCAGTATAACGATCTGTCTTTGTCTTGCCCTGCAGCTCGGTATAGCGCGTCGTGATACCGTGCAAAACTTCTCTGTCGACCTTCTTTACATCAATCTCACCATCGGGTGTTGTAAATTCTACATCACGACCCGATTGCCCAAATGGCTCAGCCGTTGCGGCTGTTTCGCTCGATACGGGCGCTTCTGCTGTATTATGACAATACGCAAAGCCATTCATACCAGCAAGCAATACTGCCAGAGCGGCAAACTTTTGCTTCAGCGAGAGTCGTGGCATATCTCTCTTATCAGTATCATCGGTAGCACTCTCATTACTTAACGTAATGCGCGAGTTTGTCTCATCCAAAATCGGTTTTCGTGCAAAGCTCCCTTCCATACTGCTTGTCTTCTGCCAAGGTTTCTTCATTATCATCGACTCCTGCTTTATTTACTACTATCCATTTACCGTTATAGTACTTTGTATTTGCTATACCTGTCAAATGTGTTCTATTCGAGTCCCAAAGCTAGCAGGCAAAAAGCCGGCTACCCCACAATAGCCGGCTCTGTACTATGCCTCGCAGCACATTAATGTTAATCTCCATCCACTGTCGTATGAGCAAACTGCCGCGTGCCACGCCAGGCCAAGAAGCCGATGAGGAGCGCGTTTGCCACTAACGCAAAGCCAGCCAAGATGAGCATGTGCTGCATATAGAGCGCACTATCTACCCCACCCGAGATCGCATGACGATAGGCAATGATAGAGTGCGTCATGGGCAGCCAGGGGTTGATGGCTTGGAAGAAACTAGAGGCTGTTTGGATGGGGAATATCCCTTCGCTCGCAGCCAGCTGGAGCACCATGATAATCATTACCACCAGCCGGCCAGGGTTATCCAGCACCATCACTACCAGCGTAATGAGCGACATAAAGGCAAGCGAGGCAAGGTAGCTTGTGGCAGCAAATAGCCACGGATGGTCGGGTTGCAAGCCCACCACATAGACCAGCACCAGCATCATAATCGTTGCTTGCACCAGTGCAGCCAGCCCCAAGACCGACATCTTAGCCAGCCACCAGCGCCAGGCATTTTCTTGGCGCGAGAAGGTCTTGCGCACTGGGTACATCGTCGTCAGAGCCAGCCCACCAACGAAGAGCGCTAGCGAGAGCATATATGGTGCCATGGCATAGCCATAGTTTGGCACACTGCCAGTGCTGTGCTCGCTACTCGCCACAGGTGCGGCCATCTGCTGCTGAGCCGTTGGGCTGGTTGGCAAGAGTTTTACCTGAGCAGCACCAGTCTGCAGTTTGTGTGCCAGTGTGCTCGAGCCATCCGCCAGCTGGTTGCTTGCCTGCACCAGCGTGCTAGAGTGCTGCTGCAAGGTAGCTGCACCCTGGGCCAGTTGCCCACTACCCTGCTGAGCCGTTGCGAGATTACCCGCCACCTGTGCTGCACCAGCTTGGAGCCGCTCGCCACCAGCCCGCACCGTGTTGTAACCCGCAAAGGCAGTAGTGGCTTGTGGGGCAAATTGCTCCACACCAGTGTTAAGTGCTGCCACACCGTTCTTGAGTGTTTGCTGCTGAGTAGCAAGCGTTTTAGTGAGAGTATCAAGGTTGGCTAGCAAGCTCTGCGTTTGCTCGGCAATAGCCTTGGTCTGCTGCAGAGCACTCGCTATGGTCTGCAGCTCGGGCAGTGTGATGGTCGTGCTACCACCGGATGCAGCCGCCTGGGCGCTAGTCTTTTGGAGGATCACCCCAGCCGACGCGGCTGGTGCTTGCATTGCCTGGAGCGCACCCACCACCCGCTGCGCATCTTGGACGACGGCCGCCTGTTGAGTCGCTACCGCTGGTGATGGTTGAGCCACCTGAGCGTTGAGTGTCTGCATCCCTTGTTTGATCTGCTGCATACCAGCCGTTAGCTGGGCCACTTGGGCCGCCGTTGGCAGTTGGCCAGTCAGCTGCGCTGTGCCCTGCTGGACCTGCACTGCACCAGCCTGTAGCCGCCCTAGACTAGCCGTCAGCGTCTGCTGCTTGCTCGCCAGTTGGCTAACGCCATTGGTATAGTGAGTAAGACCCGCTTGGAGCCGTGCCGACCCCTGGTGTAAGCGCCCAGCACCATCACCAGCCTGCGCCATGCCATTACCCACTGCACCAATGCCCGCTGCCACCTCCTTGAGGTAGGTTTGGGTCACTTGCTCGGCTACTGTTTCCTTCACTTTTTGCGCGGCTTGGCGGCTAATGACTGCACCAATGTAGTTTTTGGCTGGCGTCAGCTGATACGACACCACTGCTTGCTGCGGCTTGTCTTGCCGGAGTGACGCCGCACGCTGTGAGAAATCCTCCGGCACTGTCACTACTGCGTAGTAATAACCACGGCGTACGCCATCATCGGCTTGCTGCTTGGAGACGAATTCCCACTTAAGCGCCTTACTCTTGTGCAGAGACTCGGTCATTGTCCGGCCGATCTGCAGCTCCTTGCCATTAATCTGCGCCCCCTTGTCTTCATTCACAAAGGCAATTGGCAGTCGGTCAGTATGCCCATACGGATCCCACACCGAGCTGAGGAAAAACGCCGCATATATTACCGGCACAAAGGCTAGCGCTATCACTGCCACTAGTAGTGTTTTGCTCTGCAGCAAGTGCCGCCATTCGGCCTGGACCATCACGCTGCGGCGACGCTGGATAGCTTGTTTTATTTTCTCACCCATTGTTCATTAGCTCCCGAATAATATCTTGCAATGTCACACCCTGCAGCGTCTCAGCCCAGCGTGCCTGAGCCCGATCGAAGGCACCAAGGATGCTCACCTCACCGCGTTTGATCTTGCTATCATCTGCCTGGCAGGCAAACATCCGCTCGGCGACTCCTTGGTACTGGACGAAGCTCTCCGTCCCCTCGACTGCCGCCACGATATCCCACAGCGTCAGCTCTGTACTAGCCCGCGCCAGGCGAAAGCCACCACCCGCACCCCTCGCCGAGGTAATCAGCCGGGCTGTTACGAGCTTACGCGTTACTTTAGTAATATACGTTGGCGACACCCCCATTTGCTTTGCCAAGCTCTGGTTCGTCACTGGCGATCGCAGGTCTGGATGCGCCAGCAAAATCACAATGCAACAGGCCTGCTCGACTGCTCCTGATAATCTCATGGTTTTATATGCGAGGTGCTATGCAGCCCACCCTGCGCAGCACCTCACTCCTCCTTTCTTTGATTGTTGATAATGGATATCTAATATCCAGATTAGCATAGACTATCCCCTTCTTCAAGCCTGTCGTCAAAATATACCTTCCTAAAAATCAAGCTACCTCTGTGGTCTCGAGCATATATTTTGCTGGGCTGATAAATCACAGCCCAGCATTTTCTTCTTTGCTTTTGTGCTACTTTGCGCGGTGAGCGAGCGGCTTCGTGCCTTTGTAGAGTAGGTAACGGAACAGCCCCGCCTCATACAGCGTGCTGTAGCCATGCGATGCCATCACGGCATTAACGAAGAATGGCGCAAGCTTTGCATCGGGCTGAATCCAAGCCAATGGCCGGGCGAGCGAGCGCAAGCGGTGGTATGTTGGCATAACGGCCTCTGTCCAATCGGTCTCGCTTATATCCGCAAAGCCAGCCTGCTGCAGGGCCTGCGATATCTCACCGGGGTTCTGCTGCCGCACACCAAAGCCACCAGCATGCTGCTCCAAAAAGTCCATCATGCGCTGCTGGCGAGCCGACATGTGGCGCGCATCGACCTCATAATCGGCAAACACTACACGCCCACCCGGCTTGAGGATGCGATAAAACTCCTGCATCGTGGCCTGCATATCCTTGGCGTGCGATAGTGTCTCATTCACATACACCACATCGAAATACTCGTCTGAGAAATCGGTGTGCGAGTAATCGCCCAGCACAAAGCGCGGCGCAGGATTCATGTGCCGCGACAGCTTCTCAGATATCTTGACCTCTCGTGGCGTGATGGTAATGCCTATTACCTCACCCCCCCCCATTGGCCTGGACGAGGTATCGCGCCATCACGCCCTGGCCCGAGCCGGCATCGAGCACACGGTCGGTCGGCTTGAGCTGCAGCTCCTTGGCAAACATCTGCAAGAAGTTCGCTTGGGCCTGCCGCTCGTTCTTTGTCCCGCTCGTCCAGTAGCCAGCGTGCTGCGAGCGGCCCAGCACCATGTTGT
Source organism: uncultured Candidatus Saccharibacteria bacterium (assembly GCA_963526965.1). GTDB lineage: Bacteria > Patescibacteriota > Saccharimonadia > Saccharimonadales > Saccharimonadaceae > Saccharimonas. Next base: position 62,628 of record CAURPS010000004.1, read on the forward strand.
AGCCCGCCCACGAGCCAAACCGCGAATAGTATGCTGCCACACCGTTTGTTGTTTTGTCCATCATATTCTCCTTGTTACTGTACTTATCTTATAGTATAGCGTAGAACCGATGGATATAGCGGATTTGTGGGCCTTTCCCTGGTATGCCCTCGCTCTAGCTCCCTCCTCCTCTTTGCTGCCTCTCACATTCTCTCCACTCACTCTATTCTCCTACCTCAGATGAGCCTATTTCATCAAAGCATGAGCGATATCACAATTATGACAATGGGGCGATTTGTAGTATCATATATAAGTATAAGTGTTATACCAATGAGGTGAGGAGGAAACACAATGCCAAAACCAGAAGCAGCTGGCCTGCCATGGCCAACCCAAGCAGCCCGTAGACAAACTACGCGCCAGTCTGACCCTGCCATCCGCGATAGCAGCGCCTACCGGCAAAAGCCTGCTGAGGATGCCGAGCGCACCACATCGGCAACCGCGCAGAGCGAGCTCGATGCTGCCAAGACCAAGCTTGCTACCCTGCAAAAGGCGCTGCAGCACGTGACCGCCGTTGAGATTGGCGAGGCGCAGCTCGGCACCAATGCACGCGACTACATTAGCCACGCGCTGGAGGTGTCGCGTATTTTTTCTGAGCTAGAGCACCGCCGCGTGCCTGTTAATGGCTCATACAATGGCCAGCCCTTCCAGGTATTGCCCAGCTCCAACCTCGAGCTGATCGAGCGCGACCTCGGCCGTGCAAGCTTTGGCCCCTATGGCCCAGCTGGCCTCACCCGCGTTGGCCCTCAGCCCAAAGAAGAGCTCACACTCGACGACTACGTCGCCGATGCCACTGCTCAAGCCACGGCCGACTACAACACCAAGAAAAAGCAAGCCGACGAGCAAGCCAAGGTCGCCACCGAGCTCCAAACCGCTCAAGAGCTCCTCGAGCGCAAAGGCTACGGTGTGACCGCACCGGAGGCTGGCAAGACGAAGGCCGCCTAACCAGCTCCACAAGCGTGCATACCAAGGTAAGTATTGTGATGGTGCTTACCTTTTTTCGTTTGCGCGGCAAAGCTCTTGCTGCGTCTCTTACCGCTTCCTCTCCTGCTGGCTATGAGGTGCGATGTGTCTTAATATATCTCTATACTATTCATTATTTATGCTGCGTCGCCTGCCGCACATACGCCACCGCCCGCACGAAGTCGTCGATGAGCGTCTGGCGCATGGCACCGTTGTATAGCGCAGCGGCTGGGTGGTAAAGCGGAATGACGACGAACTCTCGCTCGTGCAGGCGCACTTTGCGGGGCTGACCATGGTCACGGCTAATGCGCAGGTCGGGGATGAATCCACCACCACTGTGCCGCCCAAGCGTCAGCACCGCCTTTGGCTGGATAATATCGAGCTGCTGCATGAGGTACGGCCAAAAGGCGCGCTTCTCCTCCGGCAGTGGGTCGCGATTATTGGGTGGGCGATATTTAACGATATTGGTAATATACACATCGCTGCGCACCAGGCCAGCTGTAGCGAGCATTTCGTCCAGGAACTTCCCCGCCGCCCCCACAAATGGCTTGCCTTGCAGGTCTTCATTCTTGCCGGGCGCTTCCCCCACAAAGACGATGTCGGCATTGGGGTTGCCATCACCCAGCACCAGCTGCGTTGCCTGGGCAGCCAGCTCGGGGCAGAGCTTGGCGGCGATAATCTCCTCAGCGAGGTGCGCTAGCTGAGCGGCTTGGGTTTGGTCTGGTGTGGATGGGTCAAGTGGATGGGTCATACATCCAGTATAACAATCGATGGGCGGATGGAGCAAAAACCAGCTGTAATTGATCACTCTAGCTTTGGCACTGGAATCTACTGCCTAGCTCTTGCAATATTGAGGGGTGTGATAATTGCTGAGGTTTTGCGATTGCAGGTTGATAGTAAACAAACGCAACCGAGGGTATAAAAACAAAAAAGCAATCCTGCATTGCTTTTATCTATCAAGAGTAGTACGCCCCCGCGGAGGTAGAGCATCCAGATGGACGCATCAATACCTCCGCCGGGAGCGGGTGGTGGTGAGGTGCTACCAGCTAACTTCTAGGGCACTTGTAGACCAGCTTTCTCTTTGGTTCGAGTGATAGCGTCTTACGACTCTCGCACCATAGCCTAGAGACTGAAGCTGGTCGATAATGGCCTGCTGCTCATAGTTTGGCTTATTTAAAAAGAGGTACGAAGCCTCTGTTGCTAGACTACCAAACCCATGCCCTGTGTAATCAAGTGATGTCTTCCCCTTCTCGGCGGCTTTCTGCGCCTTTGTGAGGATAGCCTCAGTGATCTTTCCAATTTTGCTCTCGAAGGAGTTATCATTCGAGATCTCACGCATTTCGCTAGCTGACAGAGCCATGATCGGCCCCCTTTCTGCATCCATTTGGATGCGATAGTGAGCTCAACCCTGTGTCGAGCTCTCTCCATTGCTGTGCACGCTCTAGTGTAGCGTCATCAGAGAGCTGGGCGCTCTATAGCGCTCGGCAGTTCCTCTAGCAGCAGCAAGTCGAGAGAGTTCGACTCCTCACCACAAAAAGTTGCTATCCACTTCTGATAAGGAGAGGATATGCTATTATGCTATTATGCTATTTTACATTTGTCAATAGTATGGGACAATTTTCTACTTTTGTAACAAAAACACCTCCCACAAAAGGAGGTGTTTTGCTATGCGAGGAAGTAACGCGCTGAGCGTACTATTTCCCTACTCTGTTTGGTTTGCCTCTGGGTCGGTAAGCTTGCGCACCATGGGCAGCACCAGGTAGATGCCGATGATGGCGGCGATGAGCCCCCCACCAACGATGGCAAAGTACAGCGGTGAGAGCGTTGGCTTAAGTGAGGCAGAGAAGGTTGTGACGAAGATGGTACCAACCCACACCCCAATGGCGCACGAGAGGAGCGAGACGCTCAGCAGCGGTACCAGCGACTCCGTCATGATGAGGCGCTTGAGTTGGCCCAGGCGCATACCACCGAGGCGCAGCGTGTAGAGCGAGCGACGACGCTCGAACAATCCACCAATCGTCGAGACGATCAAGCTTGCCACTGCGACGAAGAGTGTCACACCCATGCCAGCGTAGGCCATCTCGGCGAAGTTCTTGATGATGGGGTTGATTTGTGGGTGCTTCTCGAAGTCCCCACTGCGGATGTAGAGGAAATCCTGCGGAGTCTGGCGGGCATATGTGAGAGCGCGCACCTTCTCCACGTCATCATTGTGAGCAACAGTGAGGAGATAATCCTTACGGCCATTGGTGTTGACTGGCTGCTCGGCGAGCGAGACGGTCTTGACGACAGCACCATTGAAATCGAGCAAAGCATAGTGATCACCCTGTGCACCGCTGGGGCAACTGTGCTCGGTGTAGATCGCCAGGTCGCTACAGCGGATGGCGCGAGCTTGAACGCGGCCATTGTCACCAGCAATAGGATACATTGGGGCAACATTAGTGATGTATGGCTGCTCGCTCAGGATTTTTTGAGTATCCGGCTGCAAGGTATGATCTTGCGAGGTGATCGCTACAGCATTGCTGCGCAGCTGTGAGTAACCATTGTTGGCCACCGATGAAGCGTTGAGGGCATCAATACCACTCACTGCCGAGAGATAGAAGCTCCCCGCAAAGAGGGCCAGCACTACCCCACTCACACTGCGGAAGACGGTCTGCGAGTGGACGGCAATTCGCTTGCCCGCGATCAAGGCCGAGCCACTGCGTGCATAGCGTGCCACGATGCGAGCAATCTTATTCGTTAGCCAGCCACCAGCCAGCACCAGGCCAAACATCACGCTGAGGAAGGCTGCGAAGAGAATGAGGGTCGGTATAGAGCTCTCGCTTGCTCGCTCAGCCATCCAGTCGTGCCCAGGCTTCGACGCCATCCAGCCAAAGATACTGAGGCCAAATGCCAGGGGTATGACGCGCCACATCCGCAGCTTCTTTGCCTTTTCGGCTGAGCGCGAGACGCCTAGTGGCGAGAGCTGCGCCTTGCGCATCCGACGCCAGTTGACATACGTCGTCAGGCCAAGGGTCACACCAACGATGATAATATATTGATACCACTGCAGCGCAAGATCAGCTGGCCAGAAACGCATATCGCCATAGGAGAAGCCATGAAGCGAACTCTGCGTGAGCGTAAAGATAACGAGGCCCAGCACCACACCAGCCAGCGAGGCCAGCAGCGACTCGAGCAGCAGCACACGGGCCACTTGCCCCTTGGTCGCACCCACAAGGCGCAGAGCGGCGTAGCGCTTCTCACGCTGTGCCCCACCCAGCTGCGTAGCAACAGCAACGAAGGTGACGATTGGGAAGAGCAAGATCGATCCACCCACGACCAGCATCATCAGCGAGAATGGGTCGAAGGCAACGCTCTTCGCTGTGCCATTGACATCGGTAATGTAGACGTCTGTGTAGGAGTTGGGCTGCCCATTTTTCTTAGCATATTGGTCGGCCTTCTCGACCTCCTCGGCACTCACACCCTTGACCAAGTACAGGTCATCAGGGCTCGCAGAGTACTCGTCTGGCAATGTACCAAGGTTGGTGGTGAGGCCAGCAAAGCGCTCGAGAATCTTATCCTCTGGGTGCTGGGCGATCGCCGCTGCTAGCCCCTTGGAGAGGTAGTATTCACCTGCCTTTGGCGTGTCCATCTTGGCAAATTTGGCGGACTTCTCGGTGCCCTGCAGCGAGATGACGCTAATCGTCTTGCCTCGCCACTCATCTTTGTTGCCCCGCTCGACGCCACCAGCTTTGAGCGGCGCTTGGCCAGTCGCTTGTGGCTTTTGGGGTGTATCCCTGGCCGCAGAGATAGCACTTGAGATAATCGCCCGGTTTTGGCGGCCCACCAAACCATTGAGCCCAGCGGCCATATAGCACAGCATGACGATGCCAAGTGAAATAGCTGCTGCTGTGAGGCCCAGGCGCATCATTGATTGCCGGCCCGATTTTTTTAGTAATAACCAACTGATGCTCATGTTACATCCCTCCCGAGATCTGCCCATCGCGCACGATGATCTCGCGGTCGGCATAGGCAGCAATGGTTGGCTCGTGGGTCACCATAATCACGGTAGTACCATATTGCTTGGCAGTGGCGATAAATAGCTCCATCACACGCTGCGAGTTGAGGCTGTCGAGCGAGCCGGTTGGCTCATCGGCAAAGAGCACCTTGGGCTTGATGACCATCGCTCGGGCAATCGCCACCCGCTGCATCTGCCCGCCAGAGAGTTCACCGAGCATGTTGCCCGCCTTATTGCCTAGCTCCACATTGTCCAGCCAGCGCTGAGCGGCTTCGTACGCCGCGGCACGCTTCTCGCCATTAAGCAGCAGTGGCAGTGCCACATTATCCAGCGCCGTGAGCTCTGGCACGAGCTGCCCAAACTGGAAGACGAAGCCAAAAGCTGTGCGCCTGAGGACGCTCCGCTGGTCGTCATTGAGCTTGTCGATCCGCTTACCTGCGCAGTGAATCTCGCCACTGTCGACGGGGGTAATCGCCGCCAAGCTATGGAGCAATGTACTTTTACCCGAGCCGCTCGGCCCCATAATGGCTAGCACTTCGCCCGGCATCACATCCAGCGACACACCGCGCAATGCTTCCGTCTGGCCGAAGGATTTCTTCAGGTTGCGGGCGCTAATGATTGGTTGATTGGTTGGTCTCATTGGTCAGTTCCTCCTTGAGTTTGGTTAAGCGCGACGTCGTTAGCTCAATCCAGCGCAGGTCTGCCTCCAGATGGTACAGTGCGTGGTCGATGAGCAACGTGTCGGCTAAGTTGCTTTCGCGGCGACGGCTTGTGAGGTCGCGCATCCGCTGAATATGGGCTTGCCGCTGGTTGTCTAGGTAGGGCGCGGCATCACCTTCGCGCAGGATTGCCAGCACGGTCTTGACGTACATATTGGCCTGCGACTGATGCGATGGCAGCTCGGGCGCTTCCAGCCAAGCCTGCAGGTCTTGCTTGCCCTGCTCAGTAATGGCATAGCGCACCCGGTCTGGCCCACCAGACTCACTGGTGTCGGCAATCTCCTCCACTTTGTTGTCGCGCTTGAGGCGCCCCAATGTCGAGTAGACCTGCCCTGGCAAAATTGGCTTATCTTTACCAAAGAAGCCATCGTACTGCTTCTTCAGCTCGTAGCCATAGTTTGGCGCATTCGCCAACAATCCGAGTAATGTATATTGAACGTTCATATTTTTACTATACACCGCGTGACTAGTTAGTGCAAGCCTTATTATACACTTAGTGTATAGTTTATAGACACGTAGTGGGTAATGTAAGTATTTACCTCTGTTATCTCATTCACTCTATATCTTTCTTAGCAGTCCAGCCTGGTGTCTTGTTCTGTTGCTGCCCTGCTCCGCTGCCATCATAAGCCCCACTTACTATCGGCAAACACTACGCCAGTACGCAGCCAGGCTTATTTGCCGACAAGTGGCGCACTAGCTAGGTTATTTTGGTTATAATAGTTGGTAATCGTGCACAAGCTTGGTTCGTCGTTGCCCTTTACTGTCTATAGCAACCTAACGCTAGCCAAGAAACAGATATAGGCACAGCAAAAACACCCCAGCAGCATCTGGGGTGTTTGCACACGATACGTCGAGAGACGATCTATCTCATGGCCAATAATTAGTCGCCAAGGGTATCCATCTTACCTTTGGTGCGCAAGATATCACGCAGTTCGCGGACAGATTCTTTGCTCGATGACTGTGCATCTTTGAGCTTGTCGTAGAGCGACTTTGTCAAAGATGTGCTTGGGATCTCGGGGCGCTTTGGTGAGCTACTGCTGCTATCACGGTTCTTGTAGTAGTTGACGAGGGCTACATAGTAAGCGCGCATCTCTTTGCGATACTTGATCTGCTCGTTGGCATAGTCGCGCACGCTGGCGTACTGTGAGTCTTTCATCTTATTAAGGGCGTTAAGGCAAGATTTTTGCTGCTCATCATACTTCTGGCCAGCTTCATCACCAGATGCGCTGCTGAGTGGCGAGCTGTAGCTCGTGCGGCACGAATTGCTGTATTCTTTGTAGGCAGTAGCGACCGCACCCGATTCTTTGAGCAGCGGCTTGACTTTTTCGTAATCACTCTTGTACTCTTCGAAGGCTTTCTTGACCTCACCATCGCGCATAGCAGCAGCTTTGCCGAGCTTGTCGAAGTGGTCATCCGCCTTGCGCACCACCTCGTTGATTGACGTTTCTGGGTCTGACCTGTCTATATTAAGGCTGGTTGAGTCGAAGCTATTCATCATAGCGTATGCCTTGCGGTAATCCTCGGTGCTTGGCCCTGAGAATAGTACGATACACACGATTATAATGATGATCAGCACAAATATACCAATCCCGCCGCCAATCAAACTCCATAGCAAGCCCTTGCTCATGCCCTGCTTGGGTGGCATTGGGCCCATTGGCCGGCCTGGCTGTGGCTGCATTGGCTGAGGTTGGCCTGGTGCTGGCTGAGCTGGTTGCTGTGAAATGGGTTGAGGTTGAGGTTGAGGCTGGGGCTGAGCTGCAGGTGCTGGCTCAGCGGCAGCAGCACGCTTGCTGGCCAGAGCGGCCTTCTCTTCCTCAGTATAAGGTGGGTTATTCATATCAAAGGTTGGAACAGCCTCTGGGGGTTGCTCCTGGGGGGTTGCTGGTTGCTTACTCATGCATCTCCTTGTTAACTTGGCTATTATTCACCATAACTATTATACCGGAATGGCAGCAATTGGCCAATATATATCTTGCTGTGGCTGCGCGCCCTCCTCTCCTTCACGTCCACTCATACAGCACCAAAGAAAGCGGAGGTTGTTACCAGCAAAACACCCCACGCATCCTTGCTGGGGTGTTTGTCTTCTGTTGCGAGGCTAGCGCTCAGATCTGCTACAATCCAATCATCGTCAGATTAATCTTGCCGCGCTCGTCAATGCCGGTGATCTTCACCTGCACAGTCTGGCCTTCTTGCACGACATCTGTTACCTTACCAACTCGGCCTTTAGCGAGCTTCGAGATATGCACCATCCCGTCCACGCCAGGCAGAATGTTCACAAAGGCGCCAAAGTCCTTAATCGTCACTACAGTGCCGGTGTAGGTGCGGCCAACTTCGGGCTCTTCTACCAGGCTTTTAATCCAGGCCAGCGCCTTCTCGATCGCCTCACCATTGGGGCTGGCAATGGTAATCAGGCCGTCTTCTTTAATATCTACCTCGGCACCAGTTTCGCTAGTGATTTTGTTGATGGTTTCACCACCCTTGCCGATAACAGCGCCTATTTTATCTGGGTTAATCTTGAGCTTTTCGATACGCGGCGCGTAGGGGCTGAGCTCTTTGCGTGGGCCAGGCAGTACACTCAGCATGTGCTCCAGGATGTGGGCACGGCCGGCCTTGCTCTGCTCAAGCGCCTGGCGCAGCACCTGCACCGGCAGGCCATGCACCTTCATATCCATCTGTAGGGCGGTAATACCCTTGCTGGTGCCCGTCACCTTAAAGTCCATGTCGCCAGCAAAGTCCTCGGCGTCGGCAATGTCGCTCAGTACGTAGGGTGTGTCGCCATCCATCATGAGGCCCATAGCAATACCACTGACTGGTGCCTTAAGCGGCACGCCAGCGTCCATCAGGGCCAAGCAGCTGCTACAGGTGGCCGCCATGCTGGTAGAGCCGTTCTGGCTCATGATTTCTGTGACGCTGCGGATGGCATAGGGGAACTCTTCTTCGCTCGGTAGCACTGCCGTGAGGGCGCGCTCGGCCAAGTACCCGTGGCCAATCTCACGCCGGCCCGGGCTACCGAGGCGCTTGACCTCACCCACCGTATAGCCGGGGGCGTTGTAGTGGTGCATGTAGCGGCGCTCGCCTTCTGTCACCTCCATGGTATCGACTAACTGTGCGTAGCTGAGCGGTGCTAGTGTGACGATATTCATACCCTGCGTCACCCCGCGGGTAAACAGGCTGCTACCGTGGGTGCGGGGCAAGAACCCAACCTCGCTCGAGAGCGGACGGATCTCCGTCAGGGCGCGGCCATCGGGGCGAGTGCGCTCCTCCACAATGCCGCGGCGCACATCGTTGTGCAGCGCCAGGGTAAAGGCTTCGTCGTACTCATCACGCACCGCGGCGTATTCCTCGGCGTCAAGGCCCAGCTGCTCGGCCATAGCCTCGTGAAAGGCCCAGCGGATTTCATTCACAACTTCATTGCGCTCGGGGTATGGACGGCGAATCTTCTCGCCCAGTTTGCCATCAACCCACTGGTTGGCCACGGCTTGAATATCTTCATTTGGCAAGACCAGCTCGTATTCCTGCGGCGCTGGTTCCACCTTGCTAGCGAGCTCGCGCTGCAGCGCGATAGCTGGCTGCATGGCTTGGTGCGCCCAGGCTATGGCATCGACGATGACGTCCTCGGGCACCTCCTTGGCACCAGCTTCTACCATGGTAATGCCGCGCTCGATCCCTGCCACCACGAGGTCAAGGTCAGACTGCTCGCGCTCCTCTGAGCTGAGGAAGGCTTTAAATTCACCATTCACCCGGCCAACGCGCAGGCCCGCCACCGGCCCATCAAACGGCGTGCCCGTCAGCATCAGGGCGCTGCTCGCAGCAACCATCGCCACCATATCGGGGCGGAAGCTTGGGTCCATACTCAGCACGGTGGCCACCACCTGTACTTCCTGGCGGTAGCCTTTCGGGAAGAGTGGGCGGATCGGCCGGTCGATCAGGCGGCCAATCAGCACTGCTTCGTCGCTAGGCCGGCCCTCACGCTTAATAAAACGGCTGCCGCTAATCTTGCCCGAAGCATAGAACTTCTCTTCGTAGTCGATACTCAAGGGGAAGTAATCCAGCGTGACCGGGCGGCTGCCCACCTGGGCGGTGCCTAGCACCACCGTGTCGCCGTAGCGCACCAGCACACTGGCGGTGGAACGAAAGCCAACGCGGTTGACCTCCAGGGTGAGGGGGCGGCCGCATAGCTCGGTCGTCACAGCAAAGACATCTTTGCCGCTTGGGTTAATAATACTCATATAGAGCTCCTTTCTTGCGGCAAGTAACAGGGGTGAATGCTCGCACCCATCATCTTCATGCAAGCCCTCAACGCTATCACTGCCGCGTTAATATACTCCCCTTAGTATACCGCATTTTGGGATATACTGGTAGTGCTTCGTATCGGACAGCCTCGGAGCTTACACGCTGTCTGGGCTGCCATCAATTACCAGGCGCATCGTATCATCACCTTCGTAGGTGGTCTGCGAGCCCTTGATAGAGAGAATGTTTCCACTGCCCTTAATCGCTGCACTGCCTATAAATCGTACGTACGTTGCGCTCAGCCATTCGACACTATGTGGCATGACCGTAATTTCTTCGCCTTGATCTCCTATGACAGCAAACGAGACGCCATTCTCCACTTTCTGTGGTTGGTCATAGATCATATACTCACTGCGTCGAGAGAGTTGTTTCTCCAAAACAGCTTTATCTTAACAAGTTATCCCATATTCGTCAATTAACCCCTCATTACAACTATTGTATATCACAGCCTCATCGCCTCTATCCTTCACCCCTCTCCCCTACTACTCTATCCGGGCAGTGAGTGGTGAGAAGAGGATATATGAGAATTGGCGGCATGTGCGACACACTTGTCGCTTATATCATCGTGTTATCATACCGACTGCGGTTCTTCGCGTGGCGGCGCTTGCGGCCGACAAACCACCACCAGGCACCACCGCCACCCGCTGCAGCGAGAACTACTGCCACAGCGATAAGGATGATGATCGTCCAGTTGGGCCCTGCCTCTTGCTTGCGCACAGTGGGCTGCTGGTACTTTTTGCTTGGCTGCGGTTTTTTCTTATCCTTCTTTTCGTCCTTTTTCTTGTCTTTGTCGTCTTTTTTCTTCTCCTCAGGCTTGGGAGCAGGTTTTGGCGCTGGCGCAGGTGCTGGCGCGGGCTGAGCCGTTACTTTCAGACCAAAGGTGTCGGCGCAATCAGCCGTGAGCGGCGTCGCTGCACCCACTGGCACATTACCGCGTTGGATACTCCCCAGGCCAGCCAAACCACCCAGCAAGGTAGATGAATCATTATATGGGTTGATATTTGGATCTGCCTCCTCGGCTGGTGTGGTCGGGCCACGATCGGAAGTCGTATACACCCAGCCAGCATTGCGCTCGCGGGCCTTAGCTACCACCTGGGCCTGTTGCTCGTTGCTGCCCACACTGTGAATGACGTGCCACATTTTGTAAGCGTTGGCTGGGTTTTTCTCGAAGTTGGTGGCAGTTGGGTGGTCTAGGTCGTAGTAGCTATCGCTCAGGTAGCGCGCTGCCGAGGTCTCGGCATTCAAGAATACATCACCATAAGGCATGACAGACTCACCAAGGAAGCGTGTGCCCGCATTATGGATAACGATGGAGCCAGGGTGCTTTACCTTGACGTAGTTGTAGAGATTAGCTAGGTAGCAAGTCTTTTGGCCACTACTGTGGTTATCGGCTTCATCAAAGAAAATCCCCTTCACGTTGGGGTAGAGCGCATACCAGCGGTCGATTTCTGCTGCCACCTCAGCAATATTGCGCGTCTGGCGGCCATGCTTGACGTAGCCAATGTATTTGACCCCAAGCGAATCGAGTCGTGCTAGAGCTTTCACATAATCACTACTAACCGCTGTACCTGGCCCGCTCGAGGGGTTAACCACTGCAAAGGGCATCTTGCTCGAGACATTAGCCATATCATTCCAATACTGATTGTTGCCACCCTGCATAGGATAGCTATAGGCTGGCATCATGATGGACTGCTGCGGTGCCATAGCACTCACTTGCGGTACAAGCAGCTGCCCTAGCACTGCCACAGCGGCCACAACCACCAGCACAGCACGCCGTGCTTGCTGCATACTCCACCGCATCGCCACACCTGTGGACGCCCGTGCTGCGTCTGTCACATCCTGCATAGTCACCCTCTATGATAGCATCTTTGTGCACAAATGGGTATTATGTTGTGTATGTCACAATGTTTTTGCGGTGGCTTCCCTGTTGTGGTGTGTGGTATGAGGTGGTATCACACAGGCAACAAAACACCCAGCTTGTGTGGGTGTTTTGGTTTGATATATACTATATCCTCGCAGTTTTTCCTATTGTTTATGTGGTGCTGGTGGTTCAATAACGCCAAGTAGGCTAACTTTGCGGAGTGCTTCATCAAGCCCATCACGGGTTTCCTCTATTGTTTCAATTGGAGCTAGTTCTATGCTACCTACTGGTATACTCCAATCTGTGCGGCGTAAATATTCACCCGAACCTTTAACAGTATAATCCTGTCTTGCCATTACGACTGGCGTACCATCATTCCTATTAGCAACAGTCTCTATTCTAATCTGGCGAGCTGTTCGGCTTGGATTGTTATCTGCCTTATTACCTATCGAGTCAAATATATCAACTGCCAGAACTTCCGCCGTTGTTATTTCGCCGCATTTGTCAGGCTGAGATGACCGAAAGCTAATAGATCGATAAGTATTTGTAGGCCAAGTGTTATCAACTTCTACATATCCTGGGTATAGTTTGAATTTGTCATCAACATAAGCGCAGAATTTCTTGCTAACTTCCGCTCTCTCAATCTTTTCGTGGTCACCTCTTGGACTAAATTCTCCCATATAAGCTCCTTATTAACAAATAGAATACAGCTATTCTATCTCATCAGTGCTCTGTATGTCAAACGTCTATCACTACAGCAACACCACCCGCTCGCGCGCCCACTCTAGTGCGGCGAGGCTGCGCTGACGAGCTGCTATATGCTCAGGCGAAGGTTGGTCGTTCCCCCACCACTGGTTCCAAGCCCAGTCAATAGGGTTGAGACACTCGAGGTGGTCGGTATGGTGCAGCTTGCCATTGATAAAGCTGTCGTTGCGCTGGATGTAGAGATGAGTATAGCCACACCGCTGGAGGGCGCGCAGGCTGGCAACGTTACCCTGCACCACAGCGGATTTGATGCAGTGCAGCCCCAGATTCTCAAAGGCGTACCATGTGCGAGCATGGTGGCTAGCATTAGCAACACCCTTACCCCAGTAATCTTTGTCCACAATAATGATGCCGCTTGTGGCAGTGTGGACGTGCTTTCTCGTAATATTCACCAGTGATGTACCACCAATCAGCCGCCGCGTTTCGCCATCCTTGGCCCAGATACCCCAGACGATACTCTCTTTGTCTGCGATTGTTTTGTCATACCATGCTTGCTCGGTCTCGAGCGTCTGCGCCCGATGCTCGGCAAAATACTGTGTAATCGTCCCGCGCGCAAACCCCTCCACAAACGGCCTCAGTTCATCCCGTGCAAACGGCGCAAGCTTCAGCTCAAGCCCCTGCTTTGTCGTGACTGTCATCATTGGGCCAAATGCCATGGTGTGCTCCTTTCGTGGTGTTTTTTCTAGTATATCATTGGTGGGAGAATAATACACAAGACGAAGGGCCGCCCTCATCAGATACCCTAAGGGCGAGAGAATATGTTCATCATGCGCTTAACTCCACCACGGACAACGTCAAGCGTCGTAGGCGCGGTATTCTTCTTGGAGAGCTCGACAAGTCTCTTGACGACGTCTATATCCTCTACCTGGGCATACTTACCAAGGTCCTTGCTTGGCTTTGTTTGCGTCTGGTGTGTATATCGCACAGCAAGTCCATCTGGGTCAATCACGTACTGCGCCCCGCCAAGATCTACCTGATGAACAAATCCTTCACCACCATAGCCACGGAAGCCAACACCGTTCATAACACACTGGACGGTCGCGCCTTTTTCTCTTCGTTGTACCTGCCCATACCGTGTTGTTATATGCTCGTACAGTTCCACCAGTACATGCGTCGAGCCATCGAAGCTATCGCGAGGTTGGAGATTATCCTTGTGCTGCTCGCGGTATTTTACCTGCTCGGCCTCTGTCGTCTTGAGTAGCTCGCGCGTCTGTGGCGAATCTGCTACGTCGGTAATCTCTACTAGATCGTCAAGCGTGAGATCGCTATACGTCACATATCGTTGCAGCTGGCCCGGATCTTCACTAGACAGCGGTACGTCTTCGAGCTGCCGATCGACAAATGCGTCAAAATTAGCCACCGCCTTCTCATACTCGGTCCGGCCCAGCATAGCTTCGAGAGTAGCAACGCCACCGCCGCCTGCCCCATGTCCTGCTTCGTACATGCTACAAATCCTTCTTCGTTTATGGTGTGGTATATTATATTACGATACATTTTAGGCCGATATTTGTCAATCGTGGCACTATGAATCTTAAAAACCTCCCCAATAGATGAGGAGGTATATTTCTCGTGGCGGGCGCTTATTTGCGCAGGCCGAGGGTTTCGAGCGTTGCTTTGTAGGCATCAAAGTTCGTCCGCTCAAGGTAGCGGAGCAGCCGCTTGCGCCGGCCGACCATTTGCTTGAGGCCACGACGAGCCATGTTGTCGTGCTTGTTGGACTTAAGGTGTTCGGTCACCTCTTTGATACGAGCCGTCAAGATAGACACCTGCGCCTGTGGGCTACCGACGTCGTTCTTGCTGACCTGAGTCAAAGCAATCGCTTTCGCTTTGTTATCCTTAGTAATCATACTGGTGTATTGTAGCAGGAGGGCGGCGCGGTGTCAATGTCAGAGCACTTAGTTTCGAAGCTCCATCAGCTCTCGCACCCCCTTACTAACAGATACTTGCTACTGAAGGAGTGCCCGGTGGGCCTGGGTGATGATGGTGCTATTATTCTCCTGGCCGAGCAGCGCTGCTTGCTGCTTGATGTCATCTTTGGTCACTAGCAACCGCATCAGGTTGTAATACTGGAAGGTTGCCTGCGCAATGGCACGGTGGTTCTGACTCATCGCGATGAGCTCACGCCGCTTGCCCACCTTGTTACCCGTCCGTGCGGGGTAGCGGGCATCGAGTGCGGTATAAAATTGCTGCAATGTCTCCACAAGCTCGGGCGCAGCACAATGCGCACGGCGGCGTGCCGGCTTACCCCGATAAGCAACGGCATAATAATCGGTATCACTCTCTGGTTCATAGAATGGCTCGGTGAGTAAGAGGCGCATATTGCCAATGTCACTATCGATAAATTCGCTGATATCGAGCGCGGCGAAGAATGTCTCTGCGTCGGGAAATGGCGACCGGTAATCGACTCCTTGGGTATTCTCTGCTGTTGGCCAAACAAGATCGGGCGCAGCATCTGCACGTGCAACAGGTAGATCGATGAGCGGTTCACCTTTGTCGATGAGTGCTTGGAGCTGCTGATTCTCAGGCCTCCGCAAACACTGCTCGAGCTGCGTTGCATAGCGCTCCATATCCATAAAGCTTGGGGTATTCTCGTAGGGGTAGCGCACCCTATCACGTGGACCGTTATTTTCGGCAAGCTTTGGTATTTTATCAAGCACATATTCAAGGCGGCGGACATCGTCGTCTGTCATTGGGGTGTCGAGTGCTCGACGGTCATCAAGCAATTTCTGCACATCCTCTACCGTCAAGGTTCCTTCTGTGTGTGGCTGAAGATTAGTCGGGCTAATGAACTTATGGCCAATCGAATACTCTACTTCTTGCGTGCCAGTTGCATCTCCCTCTCCATCACCCTTACGGACGACGTATGTGCGAGCAATAGTGAGCGCCTCATCGGAGTTCCGGATAGGAACCTGGGTTTTTATATCAAGAAAGAGCTCATCGCCAGTCGGCTGATTATTACGCATACATGATGAGCGAAAGGCAATTTGCTGTGGATATTGGAGGCGTCGTCCCTTATCGCTCTGCTCGTAGTCATCTGGTGCGGCAATCATCTCATCACTACCTTGACCAATAAATATCTTCCGGACTACATCATCTGGCAGCTCCACACGATATCCTTGGTGCCACGTATCGCCATATGATGGAGCTACTGGCGGCTCTTCGTATGGCTCACCATAGTGATAAAGCGTATCCCACCCCTCTGCTAGTAGCCTATTAAGACTCTCTGGCGAAGCCTGGAACTCCCCATTGGTATGATGCTCGGATGATGGTGGTGTGTTATGGTTCATAATTCCACTATAACCATTATTGGGCAGTAGTGTCAACTTGAGACTACTAAAATCTCAGAGCTCTACTACTTCTCTCAGCAGACTCACCACCCCACCCGCACGCCATACCGCGCCGTCTGCCCCGGCACTAGTACTGTGGCACGAGACGGGCTACCGGCGAAGGAGTTGCCGCTGTGCGTTGGCTCGACGCAGAGGTACGGGCCCAACTCATCCGTCCAAACCGCCCAGCAAGGTAACCCCTCACTCTGCAGCGTGATAGTGCGCAGGCCCGTCGCTAGTTGGCGCGTGACCCCATCAACAAAGATCGTCTCCGCGAGCGACGTAAGGTCGGCTAATGGCTGGCCATCCAGTACTGGCACACCATCATACGCAAAATATGGGTGGAAGGCTGGTGCCACGAGCAGTTCATCCTCGCCAACATTCACCAGCGTGAGCTGCATTGCAAGCTGGTGCTCCGCCACTGTATACACCAAGCGAGACTCCAGCCCAGCATAAGCTCCACTCCCCCTCAGCATGAGCTCCACTCGGTCGCTGGTGTGCTCCACCACCTGCCACTGGCTGGTGCGGCCAAAGCCATGCTGCACCAAACCACTCGCTCCGCCCGGGCCAAAGTTGGGTAGGCAGACATGGCAGCCACCACGCGTTTTACGCTCGCCATCAGGAGCGGTGAGCTGCTGCAGTGGGTATAATACATCCCCATGCTCATCGGCCAAGCTGGTGATATACGCGCCATCTGTCGTGATAGTTGCGGCGGTTGTGCCAGTGTGTAGCGTGATGTTCATCGGTATTCCTCGCTTCTTTATTTATTGTGTATGGCTAATCAACAATCCCAAAATCCTGCAGCCGCTGCGCCTCTGCTACTGGCCAATCGGCAATCGCTGTGCGTCGCAGCGCCGCGCAGTACGCCCCTGTCCCAAGCTGCGTGCCAATATCCACCGCCAGGCTGCGGATGTATGTGCCACTGCTCACCCGCGTGCGAATGACGAGCCGCGGATACTGATACTCCAGCACCTCGAGCGAGTGAATCGTAATGGTGCGCTCTGGCAGCTCCACTTCCTTGCCATCGCGCGCGAGCTTGTAGGCCCGCTGGCCATTAATCTTGATAGCACTAAAGATTGGTGGCCGCTGGCGAATCTCACCAATGAAGTGCTGCAATACCATATCGAGCTGCTGGCGTGATGGCGGCATGATAGACACCTTGGCATCTTCTGGCAGATAAGGCGCTATCTCCCCTTCTGGGTCGCCCGTGGTGCTGGTTTGGCCCAGGATGATCGTCGCTTCGTATGTCTTGTCGAGCTTGGTGTAGCGCATAGCATTGCGGCACTCTGCGCCCGTCACCAGGAGCAAAAGGCCCGTCGCAAAGGGGTCGAGCGTGCCACAGTGCCCCACCTTCACCTTCTTGCCAGCCTGCTGGCTCAGCACCCGCCGCACCCGCGCCACCACCCCAAAGCTCGTCATACCAGCTGGCTTGTCGATATGGAGAATGCGATCGTATGATGAATCAGGTGTTTGGTGCGTCATGTGGTTAGTATAGCATGACGGAGCAAAAAACCAGCCGTGGTGGCTGGTTCTCTGGGTGTTTTTATATTGCTAGGGTGGTAACCCCTACTTCTCCGGTACGTGGAATTGCGATGGGTTGGCTTGGTCTTTCTTGGCCTTGGCCTCAGATTGGAGCGCAGCATCGAGCTGGGCCATGGGGTTATCGGCATCAGGGCCAGGCAGTGGTGGCACACCTGGTGGCAGCGGCGGCAAGCTGGAGAAATCTGGCATTGGTGGTAGCGGTGGCAAGGCTGGCCCTTCGGCATCATCGGCTGGTGCAGCTCGGTGCCTGGCGTCGAGGTCGGCCAGGGTTTCTTTGCCTGTTGGCGGCGGAAGGATGTCGTCGTTGTGAGCCATCGGCACACGCGGCATGTCATTCACATTCGGGACGGTTGGCTCATGGTCGAGCGCTGCCGTCGCGGCATTGAGCGGCGCTTGGCTACCTGGTGTGTCGTCACTGTCGAGGTAGCGCCCACCCTTATGCGAGAGGATGGTCTTGTTGCGGCCATTCTCGCGCTCGCGGCGCTTGTCATCGGCTGCTTGCTTGGTGGTAGCATTAAGCGTACCACCCAGGCTCGGCTCGCTCAGCGGCGTCTCAATGGGCTGGCGCCATGGCTCGGCGCTACTATTGCGCCCCGATGAGCGCCGTGGGGCTGGCACGGGCTCGGGTTGTGGATTATTCTTGGCTAGTTGCTGGGCTAGCTCAGCTTCGTCGGCGTCGGTCTGGCTTAACTTTTTTTTTCCAGCCTCAGCGTTGTGTGAGATAACGAGTGACTTGTCTTTGTTATTTGCCTGAGCAGGCTTCTTGCTGGCAGGCTTAGCAGGCATTGGGCCTGCAGCCAGCTGCTTGGCCTCGGCGAGCTTGGCCGCAATCAGCTGCTGGTCACCGCCAGCACTCATCAGTTGTGCGGCGAGGGTCATAACGCGCGAAGTGGTCTTTTCGTTGCTAAAGCGCTCGGTGGCCGCTACAATGCCGGTCAAAAAGGCCGTAGCAATATGCTTGTCGAGGAGCGGCTGTTCATCATCGGTATTATCAAAGCCCTGAGCAAGGCTTGCCGCGAGCTCACTATAGCTGCTGGCCTGAGGATCCGTCCAGACGATATTGCCCAGCGTACCTGGCGCATCAATATGCAGCGCTGCCACTGGTGACTCGCGCAGAATACGGCCATGCCCTTTGAGCGCTGGGTCGAGGTCATCCTCGCTGCGCACACCGATCGTCACAACGAACTGCACATTGTAATCGCCCTGGCTAAATTCCAAATCACTCTGGCTAATCGTCGCGCGATACGGCGTGATGAAAATCTTAACAAGGTCGCCATCGAGCTTGTAGCGCAAATGGTCGGCCTTTTCCTTATCAAGGGCAATGATGAAATCTCGCAGACTATCCACCGTGCTCTCAAAGGTACGCTCTGGCTCCAAAAAGCCCACTGCCGTTGGTACATCCCCACTAAAGACGGCTGTGGCGTGCTTGTCGAGTTTATTAAGCAAAAGCGTCAACCCTAGTGCTGCACTCAGCTCATCTACCGTGGGGTGGGCGTTAACCGCCACCAAAATATTATTACTCTCACCTAGTTTGTCGATGATTTGTTGCCGCACCTTTATCTCGTCCATAGCTCCTACTTTTGCCTTACCCAAAACTCTATCTATCCTACCATAAGTAATTTCGTTTCGTCAATGGCAAGTCATAATTAACAGAGGTAGCCATGCGAAGTATAGCACCTTTCTTTGTGCAAAAATCCTCAAAATGTGTGACCCTTATATCTCACACTATTTCATAATAGTTACCCTAGCCTACATGCAAAAACACCTCTCCCTCGAGGTGTTTTGGTATATGTTCTCGCGCCTATTGCTTTACGCAAGTTTGACGCCAGCAGCCTTGGCAGCCTTGGCGAGCGATGCCTTGCGACGGCTCGCGGTGTTTTTCTTAAGCAAGCCCTTCTTGACGGCTTTGTCAAGCTCGCTCTGGGCCTGGCTCAGGGCAGCAGCGCTTGGCTCAGCAACAAAGGCCTTGGTGCTAGCCTTGATAGCGCGCTTGGTAGCAATGTTGCGCTGGCGGCGAGTAGCCGTTTGCTTCATGCGTTTGACAGCTGATTTGATGATGGGCATTAATTTCCTCTATCGCTTGTTATTATGGGTTAGTACTACAATCAAGCGCTCATTATAAGGCATGGCGCAGGATTTGTAAAGAGCCGGGCCACGGGGGCTACTGGCGCTCGCTCTTTTGCGACATAAAGCTACCGCCCCGCCACCGCAAATAAGAAGCTCTCCACTGCATCCCACGGTGGTATGCCTGTCGTCTTCATGTCAGCATCAAGCTGGGCAGCGCGCTGGGTGAGGGTGCGAATATCAGCTGGCGTGACTTGCCTGGTGAGTGGCTTGGTTTTTTTGACGACGTAGGGGTGGAGCGAGAGCTCGCGCGCAATCTCTGCCTCCCCTGCCTCGCCATAGCATGCAATTGCCGCCAGCTGAGCCCACTGCGCCCAGATGAGCGCCGCAGTTTGGTATGGGTCGTGGCTCAGGCGCAGCTCATCTAAGGCAGCTCGCAAAGCTGGGCCTCGGCGCTCTACTGCGAGGGTTACAACATCAAAGACTGAGAACTCACGGGCTGGTGGCAACACGGTGGCAATTGTATCATCGGTAACGGTGTCGAGCTGAGCCAATGCGTCGATAGCGTGCGCCAACTGCAGCTGGTCGATCGACCCACCATATCCCTTTTCATCCGGCACCAGAGCTCGCTCTACCATGCTGCGCACATGCGCTGGGCTCAGCGACACGCCGCGTCTACTGGCCAGCTGGCGCAGCCACCGCTCGGCGGCAGGGCGCTGGCGGTCGGTCAGTGGGTCAGCAGCGATGATAGTCGCGGCTTTGTGCAGTGCTTTGTACGTTTTGGTGCGCTTATCGAGCCCTGGCTCTACCAGCACAAGCGTCGTCTCGTCAGGAATATCATGGGCCCACTGGCCAAGCTGCTCCCAAAGGTCTGGGCGCTCAGACAGGCGTCGCAGCACAATGAGCCGCTGCGCCGCAAAGAGCGACACGCCGCGCACCAACTCAGCCAAACCCGCGGTATCAAGCTGCTGAGTATCGATGTGTTCTGCTGGCACTGGCGCGTGCTGAGTGATCTTCGCCAGCTCTTGCTCTGCTACGTAGCTATTCTTCCCCACGATGAGATAGAGCATGAGCTTACTCCCCCACTTTCACCTGGCACACTGGGCAAATATGCGTCCCGCGGCCAGCCACACGAATCTTCATAATCTCTACGTCGGGGTGGCGCGGGCAGGGCTGCCCCTCACGCCGAAACACCTGCGCAAAGGCTAGGTAGCTCCCCTTGTTGCCTTCAGCATCGACGTAATTGCGGTCGGTGCTGCCACCCTTGTCAATACTGAGCTGCAGCACCTGCCGAATATGGGCAAAGAGCGCGGCAAGCTGCTCATCATCCACCATACGTACCCGCGTGGCGGGGTGGAGCTGCGTCATCCATAGCGATTCATCGGCATAGATATTGCCCACGCCAGCGATGGTCGTTTGGTCGAGGATGGCCGCCTTGATGGTCGTGCCATTGCGCCGGCGAATGCGCGTGATAAACTGCGCTGCCGTCGTATGCGGATCGAGCGGCTCGGGCCCGACTTTTTGCATAAAGGGCAGCTGCGCCACCTCTGGTGTGGGGTAGAGCTTCATCCAGCCAAATTTGCGCAGGTCATTAAAGTACAAATGCGCGCCATCCGCAAAGGTCAGCGCTACCCGCGTCAGGCGGTCGGGTAGCTCGTGGAGAAAGCTATCGTTTGGGTGGCCGCCGCCCCAGCGCTCCTCTCCAACAAAGAGCAGCTGGCCCGTCATCTTGAGGTGCACCACCAGCGTGTAGTTGGTGCTCAGGCGAATCAGCAATACCTTAGCGCGGCGCTCTACCGCCGTGATCGTTGCACCATGGAGAAAGTGCGCCACTGCCGTAGGGTCGTTGGGGAAGCTCTTGGGCGAGTCATACACCGTGCTTGCCACAACCTGCCTCCCCACCACCAAGCGAGCTAAGCTCGCACGAATCGTCTCAACTTCGGGGAGCTCAGGCATGGGCATACTCCATCGCCCAGACGATCGCCACAAAAAGCGAAAAATACACCGCCTGCCCCACCAGCATAATATAGCGATGCCACGGCTTGGCAAAGAAGTAGCAACCAAGGACAATAGCCTGGCACACCAGAGCACCACTCGTTACCACCCGTACCACTGAGTGAGCATCGCTCAGCAGGACAAGAATCTCAATGATCGTTATAACTGGTATGCAGCCCCAGGCTGCAATGTTGTGAATCAGCGTGCGCCGCTGGCTCACGCCAAATGGCACTAACCCCATCACACAAAAATTAAAGCTCACGACAAGAAGGAGTAGCTGCATCGCAAATGGCAATGCCGACTGCACAGCCCACAGCGCAAGGCTCAGGCCAGTTAGTGGCAAAAGAATCTTGCCCGCAATGACCGTCCTCGTTCGCTGCTCAATATGCATACTGAGCGTCTTGCCAAGCTGCGGCGGCACCATCCATAGTGTGTAGACAAGCAGCACAAGCAAACAACCGGCCATCAGCCCAAGCCACACCGTCGTCATCACTCCCCCACCAGCTCCTCAAGCTCGGCCATTGTGCGGCGATTGGCTGTGTGGAGGATAGCACGCATGCCAGCAGCTTCAGCCCCAGAGCAGTTGTCCAGCCGGTCGTCGATCATCACACACTGGCTAGGCGGCACACCGAGCCGATCTGCCGCCAGCTCGAAGGCTTCGCGGCTTGGCTTGGCAACGTGCTCGGCATACGAGAGCACTACAGCATCAAAGAGGTGGCGCAGCTCGTCAGGAGCAAACAGCCGCTCGATCGTATCGCTCCCCACATTGCTCAGCAGTCCTATTTTGATGGCTGGGTAACGCTGGCGCAGCGTGTGGATCATGGCGATCAGCTCGCTATTGCGCACATGCACCTGCTCAAGCAACGTCGCTATCTGAGCTGGCGTTTGGTCCGAGAGCCGCGCCACCTCTGTAATAAACTCCTGCCGCGAGATATAGCCATAGTCCGACTGCTTGTTAATATCCTCTAGCTCGGCCCGGCGATCCGGCGGGCACTGCGCCATCAGCACCTCGATGCTCCCACCATAGAGCACACCAAAACAATCAAAAATTACTGCACAAATCATACGCTCGATTATATCATTGGCAATAGAGTGTGGCTAGCATGAGCTCTTCTTCCCTATCACTGCGCCCGATGGAGTATGAAATCAGATTGTCATAATCTCTTTTTAGCCTAGCACACAAAGCCGACATACAAGGAAATGCCGACCTGTATAGTATTCCACTCGATAGGAACATAAAGCGAAGCAGCATAAGATTGCCAGGGCTACTCGAACCCTAGACGTCAGCCGCACAGCGCCTTTTTATTGCGTCTTATCAAACATCGGTGCAAAGCCAGGAATCTGGTTAGCAAAGAGTGCATGGATCTTAGGTACATCGGCTTTCATCGAACCGGGCGAACCTTGGCAGCTCGACGTCCAAATGCGCGTCTTCGTCGTGCCGCTGTCCATCGTCTCGAAGGTATAGAGCCGCCCAGCAGTGGCACACACCCCACGCACGTCGTCATCATCCACCGTGCGCGTATCTTGGATCTGCGCCTTGCTCAGGGCATACACGAGCTGCTCGTAGGCCTGCTGGTTGTTCTCAAACTCCTTGCGGTCGAGCTGCTTGTCTAAATAGCCCTGATACACCGTATATGTCCGCTTATTGGGCGAAATCTCGATCTGGTACGAGCGGAAGGTCTCATCTGCCACAAT
Source organism: uncultured Candidatus Saccharibacteria bacterium (assembly GCA_963526965.1). Lineage (GTDB taxonomy): Bacteria > Patescibacteriota > Saccharimonadia > Saccharimonadales > Saccharimonadaceae > Saccharimonas. Next base: position 85,878 of record CAURPS010000004.1, read on the forward strand.
CGGCCCGCGCACCGTCCAGCGCACACTGTTGGTTGCATTATGCGCCACCACTTGGTCATAGAAGCTCTCGGTCGATTGCTGCGTATTAGTGTTATTCGACTCCTGGCGAGTCGCCACCATACGGATGACTGACGCCACCGCTGCCACCACCAACGAAATCACCAAGATAGTGACAATAATCGGAAAAACTTTTGGCCGCTCGCCTTTATACATGAGAGTACAATACCACAAAGCCTACAAAAACTCAATAGCCTGACGGGTAAACTGTGGAAAATCCCTGTGATTACGCCGCGAGATCGAAGCCAAAGTGCTCGGCGATAGATTGCTGTTGTTTGGTGTTTTGCGAGTTCTCAGGAGATGGCGCTGCAGCGAGCTTTTGCTCTTGCATCTGCTGCATCAACTGCATAGCAGGCTCCGACTGCTCAAGACGACGACCCAGCTCGGCAAGGTTCTCATTCGTCTCGCTCTCAATATTGCGATTAGAGAAAAAGCTCCCATAGCCACTAACAAAACGTGCGAGTGATGGGTCAACTGCTGCAAGCGCATCATATGAAATATCGCCATTTTTGACGCACAGCAAGAACTCCTCTGCTGCAACAGCTCGCACTGCTTCACGCGCTTTTTCGGTATTGAGAATATCACCATGTGCCCCAGTATTCATTTGGTCTTTGCCCATCACATACTCACCAGTGTCACCCACGCCAGCTTCCAGCACTTCTGTAGTGACGCGGGTTTTTATGCGCTGTTGGACATCACCATCGTGCATATCAAGATGCTCGTCAATGCCAAGCTTTTCAAACTGCTGCTGCACCTTGGTCTCGGTCTTATGTGTTTGCTTATCAAACTTCCCCTTCTGGTTGACATGGATCGAGTCGCCCAAGCCATCGATCACATCAAGCGCCGCAAGCCGCGAGTCACCCTCTCCAGCCAAACGATCGGCTGTCGATGCATCAAGCTGACTATACACCTTGCGTGCACTCGTCCGGCGGCCATTCAATATGTGATCGCCTTCATCCTCAGGAGTAAGTGGCTCATACTGCTTAGCTGGCAGAGCACTATCCTTCTCTGCCTCATTAGGTTCGCCAGTCTTACTCACGTCCCAGTAGAAGCGATTTGTCGCCATCTTATCAGGGTTCTCTCGCTTATGGGCTTGGGGAGTGCCATACAGCGCACCCACCTGCGCGGCAAGGTCATCCATCCGCGGGTCGCTATTCTCGTCTATTTTTTCGAAGGTACTGCTGCTGGGCGCGCTGTTACCACCAAGGCTGGCGTAGAGACTATTAACGGCAGCTTCATTTTCGGCTTGTTGCTGCGTGGCTGTCTTATCATATCCTTTGCGGCGCGGCCCCATCTCGAGCGCCCGTAACTGATCTGGGCTCAAATCTCTACCGTTTGGTGGCATTAAGGTCATAAGGGGTATCTCCGTGAGTGTGTTGTTATTGGTTTGTTACACAATAGAACCTCCAGCAAGAAAAGTCAAGCTAGCTGCCTATATAGATCCGTTTCTCCTCTTTATATTTGTATATAATCGACAAAAAGAAGTATATAGATGTAGAAGATTAGTGACTTTGCCCGCGCGCCGCACCTACGCTGCAGGAACAAGCGTATTATCACCCTGCGGCAGGTCGCTACTATCTACATCTACTCTGTCTGGTGCAGCACTAATCTGGTTCCAGTCTTCTAAATATGGCGTCACCGTGCGATCGCCACCCTCATTCGGTGTTTCAACCGCCGTAACCAAAGGTGACTTCCCATCATAACAGTCAATAAGGTATTGCATTGTTCCCTGCTCACTCGCTGTTATCACAACTATCCGAGCCGTTGCATCATCTGGCACAAGACCAATCGCGCCAAATTTACCACGAGTCAATTGCCATACATGGGTTGCCTGCCTCATCAACGGCTCGCCAGCCGCATCACAGCTCACCACTCGCCAATCGGCTGGATCCATCGAGCCAAATGCATAATGCTTCAGGGCAACCATATTACCCGCTGGGTCATACAAAAAGTCATACGTTGGCTCCTGTGGCTTTTTTATCTCGTGCAGTATGCTCAGTCGGGCATTAAGTTGGGCACTAATCTCCTTGCGCTCTTTGTCTTCCATCGGGGGTAAATTTGCCAACTGGTACGCACATGTTTCCTTTTCCCGCTGCACCTCCGCTGCAAATAGCTGACGCGCCACTCCTTCGATCGCCGCTCGCCGCTCCATCTCCGCCTCAGTCAGGGGCTGCAGCTCACCACTCGCCTGAGCCGCTTCGATGATAGCACTGCGCATGGCGTGGTAGCTGGTGGGATGTTGCTCGGGGGTGTAGTGGTCTACGCTATCGACATACGCTTCTGGACCATGCGGATGTGGACTAGGCAGATCAGCGCCAGCCCGCTCTTCACCATTAGAAAATGATGGATATACTGCTTTGCCTTGTGCCATGCCCAACCTCTATTCTGTTTTGCTTGTGATGGCCCAGATTATACACCACTACCAGTGATTTGTCTATAGTCTGACCTCTGTTCGGTTGGTGTTCTTAGACCTGTCCCCAATTATCACCAATCGAGACATCGACCTTGAGCTTAACACCAAGCTGCGGGTAGATATTTTCCATCGTCTCGCGCAGGATATGGCTCACCTGCTCAGCATGGGCGCGCGGGCACTCGACCATAATGCTATCGTGAATCTGCACCACCTGCCAACCGATCGGCTGGCCATCGCCATCGGCCAGCTGCTCTCCAGCCTGGGCCAGCTTGTCTTCCACCGCCAGCATGGCAAGCTTCATGAGGTCGGCCTCGGTGCCTTGGATGGGCATGTTGGCGGCAGCGCGCTCGGCAGCACTGCGCACCGCAAAATTACGCGATGCAACATCCGGTGTCCAGCGGCGGCGGCCAAACAGCGTCTGGACGAAGCCCGCATCATGCGCCTGCTGGATGGTCTGCGCCATATAAGCCTTGAGCTTGGGCCGGAGGCGATAATATTCATCAATAAAGTGCTGCGCCTCGGCGTAGCTCATCTGCGCGGCAGCAGCCAAGCCATGCTGGCTCATCCCATAGAGCACGCCAAAGTTCACCACCTTGGCCCGGCGGCGTTGCTCTTTCGTCACGACGTCTAGCGGCACACCATAGACCTGGGCGGCGGTGTTCGCATGGATGTCGATATCGGTATTAAAATCGCGAATCATTGCCTCCTCTCCCGACAGCACCGCCGCCAGGCGCAGCTCAAACTGCGAATAGTCGGCATTGACAAACACATTGCCCGGCGCTGGCACAAAGGCATCGCGAACGTGCCGCCCCAGCTCACTGCGAATTGGGATGTTTTGCAAATTTGGGTCAGTACTACTGAGCCGGCCCGTCGCCACCACATCTTGGTTGAAAGTAGTGTGGATATAACCCGCGTCGTCGGTCAGCTGTGGCAGCGCCTCGACATACGTATTTTGCAGCTTCGTCAGTTCGCGGTAGCGCTCTACCAGCCCAATAATCGGGTGATGTGGCCGGAGCTTATCCAGCTCCTTCTGGCTCGTCGAGTAACCCGTCTTGCCCTTCTTAATCCCCGCTGTTGGCAACTGGAGTTTCACAAAGAGCGCCTCGGCTAGCTGGGCCGGGCTGCCAATATTAAGCTCATACCCCACCATGCCATAAATCTGCTGCTGCAACTCGGCGATCTCGCTGCTCAAGGTGCGCTGCATCGCCGCAAGCGTGCGGCTATCAAGCCGGATACCGCGCCACTCCATCCGCGCCAGCACAGGGATGAGCGGAAAGTCCATCGTCCGAGCCACCCGGGCGAGCTCGGGCAGCGCATCAAGCGCCTGAGCTTGCTCGTCGTACACTGTCCACAGCGCACTAATAGCAAGGCGTGGGTCATCAAGCGACTCCAGCCCCGCAAGATCAGCCAGCGCCCGCGACGTGCGCAGGGGATTAAGCAAAAACGACCCCTGGGCAGTATCGTGCTTCACGACTGGCAGCTGCCGCACGCCACGAGCCAGTAAGCGGCGTAATAATTCCTTCGTGCGGTGCCCAACAATCGGCACATGCGGGATAACATCAATCGCATCACGCCAGTTCAGGCGGGCTGCCTTACCTCGCTCGTGGCTCACCCAGACGCCGCCCTCGACCGGCCAGACCAGCAGCTCCTTGGCCATCAGGAAGAGTGCCTTAGCCTGGTGAGCAGGCAGCTCGGCCGCATGCTGCACTATTGGTGCATCAGATGGCTGAGTGTTCTCTGCCGCCTGCATCTGCGGCGGCAATTGGCGCAGCAAACTACGAAACTCCAGCCGCTGCAACATCGCCCGCACCGCCGCTGGGTCGCAGTTGTCCATCGCCATCGCTGTTCGGTCGAGCGTCACTGGCGCGTCGGTATACAGCCGGGCCAGCTCGCGGCTCATATAGGCCGACTCTTTGCCCTGCTCCAGCTTGCGCCGCAAGGTATCTTTGACCTGCCAGAGGTTATCATAGAGGTTGTCAAGCGTGTCGAATTGCTGCAGCAGCTTCACCGCCGTCTTCTCCCCCACGCCTGGCACGCCCGGGATATTATCCGACGCATCGCCCTTGAGGCTCTTGAAGTCGAGGAACTGGCCAATCCGAATACCATAGCGCTGCTCAAAAGCAGGAACGTCGAATTTGTCGATATTAGTCAAACCTTTTTTGAGGGCATAGAGGTAGGTATTTTGGTCGAGTATTTGCAAAGCATCAAGATCGCTCGTTATGAGATACGTCTCGATATCCCCCTCCTGCTCGGCCTGGGCGTCGAGCGTCGCCATAATATCGTCTGCCTCATAATCATCAAACTCATACAGCGGCCAACCAAACGCCTGCAAAAGCTCGTGGAGCAGTGGTATCTGGGCGTAAAAATCTGGCGGAGCGGGCTTGCGACCAGCCTTGTATTGGTCGTAAATGGCAAGACGGCGGCGGATATTCGTCTTGGGCTTATCCCACGCCACGCACACATAGTCTGGCTGGAGGCGCTTGATCAGCTCCAGGCTCAGCGCCGCAAAGCCATACACTCCACCAGTTGGCGTCCCATCGGCCGTCGAGAGGTTGGGCATGGCATAGTACCCACGGTAGAACACACTTTTGCCATCGATAATCACTAGGCGCTTCATCATAGTTCTAGTATAGCATTGGTGCGGTGCGGAAACATCCTCGCGCGGCACCTCTACCCTGCTCCCCGCCCTCCAGTTATAGCGTAGGTTGAGTGCGCTGTCGCCAGCGACGCCACCACCACACCAGCCAGCCAGCCAGTGCGATGAGTAGCAAACACAGGCTTATCAGTAGTGCCGGCACAAAGTTGCTCATCAGCTCAGCCAGTGGACCCTGCGCAGTAAACGCACCCTTTTTCTTCTTCACCGTCATCCGTTTGGTACCTGGCTTTTTATCTTTCTTGTCGTCCTTTTTCTCTGGTGGAGTAGCCGGTGGTTTTTCGCCAGTAGCTGGAGTGCCGCTTTGGTATATCTTGACATAGTCGATAAGGAAGGTCTGGTTGGCAAACTTCTTCGATGAGTCGGGCGGGTGCTCCTCACTCTTCCACTCCACATAATCGTTGAGGATGACGTACCATGTATCGTCAAAGACTTGTTTGAATTGACTCGCATCCATGCCCATTTTTGCTGGTTTTTCTGCCGGAACTCGAGTGGTTGGATGACTTTTCTCATCGCCCGCTCGATAGTTATACACCAGCACCGGCTGGTTATCCACGAAGAATCTGACCGTCTCACCATCGTATTCCGTCGCCCAGACATGCCAGTTGTTCGCCAATGTCACTGGGGATGGTATGAGGTTCTCTCGGCTATGCCCTAACCCCTTCGTCTTCCATATTTGCGATGATGGGCTGTGGTAGCAGCGAATATGCGTCGTCGACCATGTATAGGTCGGCGTCCATGAATACCACTCTAGCATGTCGAGCTCACCATAGGGGTCATTCGCTTGCTTGTTGTTGCTACAGTTGGCAAGTGTCACACTATTGCGCAGCCAAATAGCTGGGCGCGTCCCATTCTCGCCATTCCAGTTAATCTTCGCCCGTACCTCCACACGGAATGGCTTATGCCCATCGAGCACCCGACCCGACTCCACTCGCCCACTCTGGTAGCGTGTCATCTTGCCAGACGGGCACGGCTCTTGGCTGGCGTTGCTATCGCCCAGTGGCTCAGCCACACTCGACACACAGTGACGCCGGGTCATAATCTGCAAAGCGCCATTAGTCACCGCAACGTTATTGGTGCTATATGCCAAATGCTCCTTGCCATAATTATCTTTATTTTGCTGAAGAACCTTCCAATTCGATAGCGATGTATTAAACTCCTCGTTATACACCATCTGCCACTGCTGCGCCTGGGCAACCCCACCAAAGATCACCGACACAGCACCCGCAACAAGGATACTCACTACTCCATACATCAGCCCACCTTGTCGCTGCACTATTATTCTCCTCAGTCTGCACACATGTGTGCTTATATACTCATACGTTATGTATAAGTGTACACGTTTTGTCGGATTTTTCAATTATTATAGCATAAGTATTACTACACTGAAACGCTACGCTAACACCTCTCCACCGCCTTGGCTGCTCTGCGCCCTTCGTGCTAACTCTTGCGCAACCTGCCGCCGGGCACGCGCTCGCTCAACATTGTCTGTTCCACCAACAACAACCTTTGTATCTGGCTGATGTTTTGTGATGTCCGCCATATGCGCCGCAAGGCATTCAGCCTGTACTGGGCAGTGGTGGCATTTTCTTTTCCCTTTTTCAATATTTCCCCAATGCTCCCGCTTTCTCCCATCGAGGCCAATAAAGTACTGTTCATCCTCGAGGCTACAAGCAGCTTGTCCAATCCATACTGATCGAGGGGCTGGCTTATATCCGCCGCGAATCAGCCGCTCAGTATATACCGCAGGGCTTACGCCATTCTTTATCTGTTCTCGCATTGCCAGCGTGGCAGGGGTCGGCTTTCTTGGTTGTTCACGCGTCATAAGTTTTTTCTCTTTTGCTATACAAAACGTTGGCTTCTGCATTATTCCACACCACTGTTATTTTGCCAAGCATAAGCAGAGTAGTGCGCTGCTTATCACCTTACCCCCCCATTGCTCAGCGCCGCCGGACGTGCCGCCGCTTGGGTTTGGGTGCACCCCACTGTTGGCGATCGGCCTTGGCTGTACCACCCCGTATATTGCCAGTAGGAATGATGCGCTGATACCCCCGCAGCGCAAAGAGCAAACACTCAGCTGCCACTGGGCACTCAGCACAGTCTTCGCGCCGCTCGGGTTCTAGCCGTTGCCCTGTCTCGGCATCGATACACAGTGCCAAGCGAGCAAAAGCCTGCGGCGCGGGAATGTGCCCAACGTGCCGCCGCTCGGCCATACACTGCTCCGCCCAGGCAATGCGTGCTTTCGGTGTGTCGTTTGCCTGGATAGCGTGATGCATCGCAGTAGTAAGGACGGTGGATTGGCTAGGGAGGTCGGTTGGCGTTGGACTATCCATCAGTTGCTTGCGCTGCTGTGCCGTTAAACCAGCACAGATCCCCGACACTCCTTCTCTCACCGCATATGCCGCGCAGATATCAATCACCGCACAACCAATGCAGCGCCGCAGCGCCAGTGCCGTGTCTTCCGGTTTGCCACTAAAATATTCTTCGCTCGTAGCTGGACTACAAGCAGCATCGCGCATCCAGTCCTTTGGCAGCGGTGCGTCTCCCCGTTGCCGCGTCAATATACCAAGCCAAAACAACCGCGATACAGGATCGCTTGGCACATAGCGTCGTGGTTGCTCTGGTCGTGATGGCTGTGCAGCTGGCTGCTCTTCCATACTATCTTTATTGTACCATTCCCCACGCTGCCAACCATAAGCGCTATTATCTGCTATACTAGAAATATGAATCATCCATCTCACCCGACGACAATCCTTGCCTTTGTTGGCCTCTCAGGCGCAGGCAAGAGCGAGGCGGTCAACCACGTGGCACGCCTTGGCATCCCCAAGGTCTACGCTGGTGGCATCCTCTACGACGAAATGCGCCGCCGCGGCATCGCCATCACCCCGCAGTCGCAAGCCGAGTTTCGCAAAGCCTGGCGCGAAGAGGCTGGCAAAGACATCATCATCCGCACTGCTGCCGAGCAAATGCAGCGCCTCGCCGCCGCCGGGCAGCGCCACATCCTCTTTGACGGGCTCTACTCCTGGACGGAGTACAAGTATCTCACCCACCACTTCCCGGGTGAGCTCGTTGTGGCGGCCATCGTGGCACCCAAGCAGCTCCGTCACCGTCGCCTCGCTCAGCGGCCCGAGCGACCCTTTACCGCGCAAGAAGCAATCGCCCGCGACTGGTCGGAGATTGAGGATATTGAGAAGGGTGGCCCCATCGCCATTGCCGACCACTTCATCTCCAACAGCCACAACCTCACCGAGCTTCACCAGCAGGTCGACGCCCTCTGCCGCGAGATTGGTTGGATGTAAAATACCCCAGTGGGGTATATAAATCATCAGATAATTGACACAGCACCCTTCCTCTGCTATAATTCTCCCACAGATTATTTGTGCGTTACATATATGCACAATACGATAACAATCAACACGAGGAATATATGAACAACCAGCCAACACCCCAGCAACCTGCTGCACCAGCACCGCAGCCGCAGCCAGCACCGCAACCACAACCGGTGGCCCAGCCGCAGCCGCAGCCGCAACAGACATATCAATATCAACAACCCTACCAGCAGCCAGTTGCGCCAGTGCCACAGCCGGCTATTCAGCCACAGCCAACACCATATGCCTATCCCGTTCATTATGACAACCCTGGTGAGACACTGGGTGTTATTGGATGCGTCTTGAGCTTCTTTGGTATCTCTATCGGTGGTATTCTCCTTGGCATTATTTCGCGCAATAAGTCTAAGGAAGCCGGTATGTCTACAACGTGGGGTAACGTTAGTCTGGGCTGGGGCATCTTTGGGTCAGTCTGCTGGTGTCTTATCTGGCTTTTCTGGATACTTGTGTTTGTTGGTGTATTGTCCAAGCCATCTTGGTGGTACTATTATTACTACTAAGCCACTTGCTTCGATATAAAAATACCCAGCATACTACTGGGTATTTTTATGTAAAGTATTTTGGGAGTACCTTCTGCATTTTTAGGGCTTTCGTATTCACCCCTCTACAATCATGATCTCTATTTCTCGGTAGCGATAGTTAGGAGTGGGTATTCGAGAGGTTTGTGCCCTCACAGCAAAGTAAATAGCCATTATTATACAGAAGCTTCACTAAAAACCATACAGTAACGACTTTTCAAGCAATTTATCCAAAAAATCGACATACATACTGTATGCCGATTATTCTCGTGCACTATCCCCTACTGCTGCAAATACTCGTACAGCTTCTTGGCATCCTTATGCTTGCGCAGCTTGGCCAGGGCCTTGGCCTCAATCTGACGGATGCGCTCGCGCGTCACGGCAAACTCCTGCCCAACTTCCTCCAGCGTGTGGCTCTTGCCATTCTCCAGGCCAAAGCGCATTTTAATGATCTTCTGCTCGCGGTCACTCAAGGTGGAGAGGATGTCTTGCACCTGCTCCTTGAGAAGTTGGTTAGAAGCTGATTCTTCAGGGCTGACCGTATCTTCATCCTCAATAAAATCCCCCAGCACCGACTCCTCCGAGTCGTCGCCATCACGCCCCACACCAGCGTCGAGACTGCTGATGTCTTGCTTAATCTTCATCACATATTCGACCTTATCCGGCTCCATATCGAGCTCTTTGGCAAGCTCGGTAATGGTTGGCTCGCGGTTGAGGTCTTGCGTGAGGCGGCGCTGGGTGCGCAGCAGCTTGTTGATCGTCTCCACCATGTGGACGGGGATGCGAATGGTGCGCGCTTGGTCGGCAATCGCACGGGTAATCGCCTGGCGAATCCACCAGGTGGCATAGGTACTAAACTTAAAGCCCTTGTCTGGGTCGAACTTCTCCACCGCCCGCAATAGCCCGGTGTGCCCTTCTTGGATCAGATCGAGAAAATCGAGGCCACGACCACTATACCGCTTGGCAATGCTTACCACCAGTCGCATATTGGCCTCGGCCATTTTGTCTTTGGCGCGCTTATCGCCCTGCTTAATCCGGTAGGCTAGGTCTACCTCTTCGTCAGCACTGAGCAGCGGGATCTTGCCGATCTCGCGCAGGTGCAGCCGGACTGAGTCGTCGCTAATATCATCAAAGTATTGGTTGCTGTTAAGAATCTCCTCTGGCGTATCTTCTTCCTCAAGTGCCGCGAGGTCGGGCTCCATATCGTCGACGGCTAGATCCATGATCGGTGGCTGGGCATCGGGCGGTGCTGCCTGAGCTGTGGTTGCTGGTTTTTTTTGCTTGGTATCCTTATCGTCGGTTGCCACGCGCTATCTCCTTGATTAATTGGTTCAGTTGCTGGCGCAAAGCGGCGGCGGCAGTCGTATCGCCGCTCTCTTCTGCTTGGCGCAGGTGGGTGGTGAGATGATGTTTGTATTGCTGCTTGTGTTCGGTTTCGATTTGCCGCAAAAGCCGGGCGGTCTCGTAGTAGCGATCGGTCTCGCTCCACGCACCATACCGAGCGTCGGCACGTACCCGAACCATTGTAATATACTCGTCAAAATTTTGCAATGTTGGCGGCGTACTCCTCAGCGGCTGCCCATGGTGCGCCGCATAGTACTGAGCCAAAGCCTGGCGCGCCTCCCCCGCAAAGAGCTGTGGGTCAATCCGCCCAAATAATTCCTGGCTCGGCCCATCAAGCATCGCCAGTGCAAGCACGTCGTCTTGTACGAGGTAGCGATTGCGTGGCGCAGCCGCTGCCGCCTTAACGGCCTTGCGGATGGGAGCGGCTGGTGCCGTTTGCTGCGCCTTGGCCTGCACGGCCTGCACACTCGAGCCCACTGCCTGAGCAATCTGCCGCTGGTAGTGCTCGCGCTCCACTGGGTCGCCCAAGCGATTGACAAGCGCCAGCCCAACCGTCGTAAACTGCCGCTTACCCGCCGCTGTGGTAAGATCAAGCTGCTGCCGATACTGCGCCAGGAGCCAATCCACCGCTGGCTGAGCCGCCGCTATCGCCTGCTGCCACGCTGCCACCCCCTGCTGCTGAATAAGTTCATCAGGATCTTTTGCCCCTGCCGGCAGCGACACCACCTTTAGCTCCACCCCCGCTTGGGCAGCCAAGCCAATCGCTCGCTCTGTGGCGGCCCGCCCAGCGTTATCACCATCAAAACTCAGCCGAATATCGCCCGCCAGCCGCTTGAGCGCCCGAATATGCTGCTCCGTCATAGCAGTGCCCGCTGTCGCCACCACCGCTGCTTCGCCCGCCTGATGGCTGCTGATCACATCCATATTGCCCTCGACAATCACCGCATAGCCCTGGGCCCGAATCGCCTGCTTGGCCTGCATCAAGCCAAAGACATGCCGGCCTTTATCATAAAGTAATGTCTGGGGTGTATTGAGGTATTTTGGTGCATTAGGCACATCAGCAATTAAGCGCGCCGTAAAACCAATCACCTGCCCACTCGCATCCATCAACGGCACCATCATCCGCCCGCGAAAGAGGTCACCATCATAGCGGTTCACCAGACCCGCCTCACGCAGTTCCGCCAGCGAAAAGCCTTTTTTCTTAAGATACGTTACTAGAGCCTGACCATCGCGCGGCGCATAGCCAATCTGAAACTGCTGGACAATCGCCTTGCTCAGCCGCCGCGTCCGAAACACATACGCCAGCGCATCCTGGCTCCGCACCAAGCAATGCTGATAAAAATTCGCCGCTAGCCGATGTGCCTCAAGCAGCCGCTGCTTGCGCCGCGCTAGGTCGCGATTACCCTTCTGCTCATAGCGCGAAAGATCCACCCCTGCCTTGCGCGCGAGTAACTCCAGCGCCTGCCGAAAATCCAACCCCTCTACTTCCATAACGAAGCTAAAGACATCACCGCCCCGCCCGCTACTAAAATCATGCCAAATATTCTTCTCGGGGCTCACAAAAAAACTCGGTGTCCGCTCACTGGTAAAGGGGCTCAAGCCTTTGTAACTCCGCCCCGCCCGCTTGAGCTGCACATACTCGCCCACCACATCCTCTATGTTTAAGCGCGCTCGCACCTCTTCTTTGGCATCCATAGGTATAGTATACCGCATCAAGCATAGACCAATCGAACCGCACCAATCGCCTATCTGACCATTCTTACCTACCACGAAAGCTACTCCACTCACACGACCGATCATATACAGCAACGAGTCAAAACATAACTAATTTTTATATAGTATATAGGGGTATAGAGTATATAGGGTAGAGGGGTATATACTATGTACTATTTATCCATCTGACCTCTGTTAAATATTATCCTCTTTACCCCTGTTAGTGGTTGTGTTTAAATGGTATTATAGTAACTATGAATCCACAGCAACCATACACTCCCCAACCGAATGGTTCGGCACCGCAGCCCGAGCAACAGCCCCCGCAGCCTAATGCGCCGGCGGCTGCTCCGTATGTCCCCTACTATGCTACCCAAGCGGCGTCGGGTGCGCAGGATTATGGCTATGGTGCATATAATCCGGCAACACAGAGCCAACCAGCTCAGCCACAGTATCAAGAGCAGCCCACTCCTTCATCACCGCAGCCCCAAGCTGCTTCCTACCAGCCGTATCAGCCACCACACGACCAACCAGTTAGCCAACCAGCCGCGAGCTATGGCGCAGGCCAGTCATACCACTACGTGCCGCAGCCCGAGCAACAGTCCGGCCAACCCTCTCAGCAGCCACTAGCTACGGCACCCCAACCAACTAACCAACCCAGTTCACACACTAGCGCAGACCCATCACAAAATTATGCGAGCACCTACCCAGGCCCCGGCCAACCCTACCAGCCACAATCGGGCGGCTACAATGGCCAGGCCTATGCCAACCCGCAGCAGCCGCTTGGCGCGACTGCCATGGCTGCTACCGGCGCAGACCTTGGTGCAGCAAGCGAGCCAGACACCTCCTTCCCGGTAGATTACCTCAACGAGATTGCACCCAAGCAGCAACCAGTGCAGATGAACCGCTTTGCAGTGTTTGGGCTGATTGGCGGTGTGCTCTTGCTTGCCTTCGCCATTGTCATGATGATGGTCAACAGCCAACCCAACTACACCAAGCAAGCCCAGACCACCCTGGCGCGCATCGAGACCTTGCAAGCAGCCACCAAGGAGCAGCAATCGCGCCTGACGGAGAATGAGCTCTCAAGCATGAACACCACACTCACCACCTCGCTTGGTAGTATGGGCACGGAGCTCAAGTCGTCGCTCAAAGATGCGAAGATCAAGACCGAGCTCCTAGGCGATGCCAAAAAGACCGAAAAAGCCTACTCCGACAAACTCTCCAAAACGCTCGAAGACGCTTACCTGACTGGCTCGCTCGACCGCGTCTATGCACGCGAAATGAGCTACCAGCTGTCCATCCTCAAGAGTTACCTCCAAAAGCTCAAAACCGCCAGCGGCAACCGCAAAGCCATCGCCGACTACGTTGCCACCAACAGCAAGACGCTCGACGCCGCCACCAAGTCGTTTAGCAACTTCACCTCAACGAAGTAGTGAGAATACTTCTACCCTATCAACAAAGCTCGCCTCTCTGGCGGGCTTTTGCTCTATTAGAGTGTGTTCTGTTTGTATATAGTTGTAGGGTGGTTTTTTCTCCGCAGGGCACTGGATGATGCTGGTATTTTATATGTGCCGATTGTCACGTTTCTCTAGCCGCTCTTCTTTGGGCTATTATAAATTTAAATACGAGAAGCCCCGCAGCGCTAATTCTCTTCTGTTATTCCATTTAGTAGGGTGTATTTTAGGTATCAGGAGATCGAAGTTTGGGAGTAGCCAGTAGCCGCATCTTACAGTGTTTTATCGAAACGTACGTCCTACTCCGTCACCAGCCGGTAGCTGAGCCGCGCCAGGTCAATCACCTCATCATCACTCAACTGGCCGCTGCAAATAACGGTGATCCAATGCTTTTTGTTGAGGTGGTAGCCTGGCTGAACCGACTCATATCGCTCGCGCAAAGTGCGGGCCAGCTGCGGGTCGCATTTGAGGCTGACGCGCAGTGGCTGCGACCCTTCGGCAATAAGCGCAAACATCTTCTCCTGCTGGCCAGGCACATCCTTGTGCCCTACCTTGTACACCGCGATATCGTCCCCAAAGGGATAGTCGAGCCACGCTCCGGGCAGGCTGAGCAAAAATTCTTCGAGCTGCTTGTGTGTCATAGCACTATAATACTACACCCACTTGTGCCGCACAAAATACCCCACCATCGCTAGCGGTATGAGGACAATCAGGCCAATCATCAGCCAGAAGGCAATATCACTGCGAAATGGCAACTGCACGAAGTTCATCCCGCCCAGGCCCGTCAAGAACGAGACTGGCATAAAGACAGTGGCAACCAAGGTGAGGCGCTTCATCACATCGTTCATGCGGTTGGAGACGACCGAGAGATACATATCGAGTGCGCTGGTGAGAAGGTCGCGCATTGTATCAATAAGCTCGTGAACGCGCCAGGCGTAGTCGTAACTATCGCGCACATACACCGCGCATTTTTTATCAAACAAGGCATAGCGGCCGTTACTCAGGCCATTGAGCACATTCATCAAAGGGAGCACCACCTTGCGCAGGTCGGCCAGCTGGCGCTTGTAGACAAAGAGCTGCTGGAGCTGCCGATTATCTGGGGTGCGAATCATCGTATCCTCCAGCTGGTCGGTCACATCGTCGATATGATTGAGCAGCGGCATAAATTGCTCAATAGAAAACTGGGCAATAGTCGCCAGAATAAGCGATGGCGTCTTGCTACTAGGTCGCAGCGCGGTAATGCGCTGAACGAGCTCATCATCTAGCTCACCCTGGTGGAGTGTGATGATCTCCGTCTTGCCGAGCAAAATGGTGATGGTGTGGTACTTCACATTGTGCCGACTGACGTATGGTATATCCAGCGTGAGCAGCAACCACGCCTCCCCTTCTATCGCCTGTGGCAGCCAGCGATGCTCGCGCACCATGCGGGCCTGCAGCTCAGGCAGGTGCAGTTCTCTTAGCAGCGCCCGTCGCTGCTCAATTGTGTCAATCGTAATATCGCGCCACAGCTCGGGCATTACACGGCGACCTTTTGCAGATAATAGCGCAGCTCCATAATACTACCGCGGATATCCTCCAGCGCGCGGTGATCTTCTGGCTTGGCAAATTTCTTGCCGTATTTACCCTCCATCACCACCTTCCAGGCGCTCACATCAAGCATGCGGTAGTGCAAACGCTGGGCCAGCTGCGGCCACCAGTGATCAATAAAGCGGCGATCTTGGTGGATGGAGTTTCCCGCCAGCAATATCCGCCCCTCACCAGCACACTGCTCATCGCAAAACGCCAGCAGCTCTTGCTCGACCTCTGCCAGTGGCTTGCCCTGTGCATTCTGCTCCTCCAGCCCGTGCCGCGCCGCCGGGTGCTGATCCCAAAAGCTGGCGTTGCCGTCGAGGAGGCGCTTAAGCTTAGCCGCATCATGACGCACTACCCCTTCGTACGTTGCAATCTCAGCGAAGTCCCAATCCGTCACAATCGCCGCCACCTCTAGTATCTCATCCGTAGTAGGGTCGAGTCCGGTCATCTCTAGGTCTACCCACAAAATCCGTTTTGGTTTGAAGCTTGGTTTCATGCTTCTAGTATACTACATGTCCACCACATAGCGCTCATCCTTAGCTATTACTGTTATAAGCATAAGCTTTACTGATATGCAAATTGGTGTACTACTTTTTTGTTCAGGTGTTTTTGCTTCCCTTCCCGCCTGCTTATTCTAGGATCTAATTATGAGGTAAGTCGTCTCTCCTACCCCTGTTATTTCCGAATTGTTCACTATTATGTTCAAGCTGATTAGGTGCTTGAGTAGTGCGCAAATTTATTATTCACCATAGAAAAACCACACCGCGGTGGGTGTGGTTGATCGCTACGCAGGCTCTTGCCTACTTAGTCTTTTTTCTTGTCCAAGCGGTCGAGCTTGAGAAAGTGGATGATCAGGTAGATGACGAATGCTGTGGCGATCAAGGTGATGAGTGAGCTCACGAAGGCCCCCCACGCAAAGTCGGCGCTGCGCCCAGCAATCTCAATATGTGTGCTGGCAGCCTCGAGGCCCTTCTGCGACCCCACGATGAACTGCACCACTGGGCTAATGAACCCCTGAACTAATTTTTTGACCGTGTCACCGGCAGCGGTACCAATCGCCAAACCAACAGCCAGGCCAACCACGCCCTGCTCGCGAATAAACTCAGCAAAGCCGCCAATGTGGCTGTTCTTCATTTTCTGCTCTAGAGCTTGGGCAGCAGCTGCAGCCTCTTGTGCAGCCTTGCGTGGGGTGCGGCGTGCAGCAGGCTTCTTTGTAGCAGCTGCTTTGGTTTTGGTTGTTGTTCGTTCTGCCATAGGTTCTCCTTATTAACCATTGTTTATTCAAATTATAGCATATTCTGCATTAATTGCTAGCGGTCTTGTGTTGGTGGTGTTCTATGGTGCGAGGACTTTGCTAACCTCTCCTTAATCTTCTTTTTGTCTCACTCGGCAGCTACGATCCTATCCTCACGCGTATTCCTAAACCCACGTGATAGCACTGGCTTGCGCGCCACCCACCCACGTACGCTCACCCACTACAGCCGCTCCGGTGCTTCGATACCGAGCAGAGCAAGGCCAGCAGCCAGGGTGTCGCGGTAGCGCTGCACCAGGCTGAGGCGCTCAGCCTGGCGCGGGCTGCCAACGACGCGGTTCTTCTCGTAGAAGCGGTTAAATTCTTGGGCAAGCTCATAGAGGTAGTGGCAGATGCCATGCACAAGATACTCGCGAGCGGCCTTCTCAACGACCTCTGGGTATTCGCTCAGCTTACGCAGGAGCAGGCGCTCATCATCAGTGCAATCGGTTGGCTCGGCAGGCTCGGCACTCGCCTTGGCCAGGATGCTGCAGGCCCGAGCATGAGCATATTGAATGTAGGGGCCAGAATTACCCTGCAGGCTCACCGTCTCATCCATATCAAAGGCGATATCGTTGCCCATGCGATACTTCGCAAAGGCATATTTGATCGCCCCCAAGGCCACCTGGCGCTGCACCACTGGGTCTGTGGTGAGGTTTGCCACACGCTCCTGGACGATGGTGAGTACGTCGGCCGCGCGGGCTACATTACCCAGGCGCGAACTCATCTTGCTACCATCACCAAAGCGCACTGTGCCATTGGTCAGGTGGGTCATCCGCCCAGCTAGCTCAGGCCGGAATAGTTCAGCCGCAGCATACACCACGCGCATATACTCCTTTTGGTCGTTGCCAGTGATGAGAATCCGGTGGTCGAAGTGGTAGTCTTCCACCTCCTTCCAGATAACGCCAATGTCCTTTGTCTCGTACGTTGGCAAGCCGTTTGATGTAACGAAAACGCGGGTGTGCAGATGCTTAGCTGGGTCACCGACGAAGACCACTGCCCCCTCAGAACGCTGCAAATTCCCCCGCTCGAGTTGCTCGTGCACCACGGCGAGGCCAATCGGTGCGGTGCTACTCTCGGGAATATAATCGAGATGATCGACCTGAATCATCGCATAGAAAGCATCGAAGTAATCCAAACTCCACTGGCGCGTCGTCCAATAGATCTGAGCGAGCGGCGTATTGTGCTCATCATGCTCATGGTAGCTGTAGACTAACTTGTTAAACTCAATAATCTCTTGCTTAGCCGTCTCGTTCTCTTCGTACGCTTTCGCACCAATCACATAGGCCTGGCTAATCCACCGCGCCCGAGCAAAGACATCGCTCTCTACCTCTGGTAACTTCTCTGGTAGCTCGCCGCCTAGCGTGTGGCGCATCCCCCACAAACACTTAGCAACGTGCAGGCCAACATCACCACCAAAGCTGGCTCGGTCTACCGCCGCGCCAACCGACTCAATGATCCGCGCTAATATATCGCCATACACCGTCTGGTACAAGTGGCCAGTGTGCAACTCCTTAAAGGCGTTGGGGCAGCTATATTCCAGCGTGTAGCGCATGCCGCCATAGATCTGCTGCGGTGCGGTATTGGCCGCCTGCCACAGCGCTTCATCACTCAGGCGGAGATTAATAAAACCCGGGCCAGCCACGCTCACGTCAGAAAACTGGCCAGTCTGGCGCAGCACCGCCGCAACCTCCTCGGCAATCTCGCGGGGGTTCTTGCCCAGTGGCTTGGCAAGCTTGAGTGCGACGTTGGTCGCAAAATCACCAAACTTCGGCTCTGGCCGCGTTAATTCCACCGGCGGTGTTTGTTGATAAAGAGTGTATACTGCATCACGAATCGTCTGTTCCATGATTATAGTATACAACAGATGCAGCGCAAGAATAGCGTAAGCGTAGCGAGAAGGTTTACGCCTTACCCTTCTGCATCCGTTTCTGCCGCTTGAGTGCCGCTTGCACTAGGCCAGCAAAGAGTGGGTGAGCCCGAAATGGCCGCGAGGTAAACTCTGGGTGAGCCTGAGTCGCAACAAAGTAGTCGCAGGTCGGTGCCTCGACAAACTCCACCAGCCTGCCATCGGGTGACGTGCCCGACACCACAACCCCGCCCGCGTTAATGGCAGCAAGATGCGCTTGATTCACCTCATAGCGGTGGCGGTGGCGCTCCACAACCTCTGTTGTCCCATATACCTTAGCGGTGCGCGAGCCAGCTTGCAGCACCGCTGGGTAGTTGCCCAGACGCATCGTCCCACCAGTCGATTGCTTGCCCTGCTGGTCAGGCATGAGGTAGATAACGGCATCATCCAGCGCGGCGCCACACTCCGCGCTGCCAGCCTGCGCCAGGCCACCACGGCGGGCAGCGGCAATCACCGCGACCTGCATTCCCAGGCAGATGCCAAGATATGGCACATTGTGCTGCAAACAGTAACTCGCCGCCGCAATCTTCCCTTCTACCCCACGCTTGCCAAAGCCACCAGGCACCACCACCGCATCCACAGCGCTGAGCGCTGCATCGGTCACTGTCTCGGCATTAATCCATTGGATCGTCACCTCACTGCGGTGCGCCCAAGCGGCTGCTTTGAGTGCCTCAGTGATAGAGAGATAGGTATCGGCATTATCAACGTATTTCGCCACGAGGCCAATCGTCAGCCGCTGACGGTAGGTCTGGCTATCATGCCGGACGAGCTGCTGCCAACGCGTCATATCTGGTGCCGTCATATTGCCAGTAAAACTCGCCAGCACCGGGCCCAATTCACGTGCCACCATCAGGGGTACCTTGTAGACCGTATCGACATTTGGCATCATAATGATCCCCTCTGGCCGTACCCCGCTGGCAATGGCAATCTTATCCGCCACGCCACGCGGCGGCGCAATGCTACCCTCTGTGCGGACTGCCACCACATCGGGCATAATACCAAAACCACGCAGGTCAGCCATAGCATTCTGGGCTGGCTTCGTCTTGTACTCCTGGCTCGTCGCAAGAAACGGCACATACACCACATGGACGAAGAGACAGTGCTCGCGCCCCACCTCTAATGAGAATTCGCGGATCGCCTCGACGAAGCTTAGCCCCTCATAATCTCCCACCGTGCCACCAATCTCCACAATATGCACCTGCCCCGCTGCTGCCTGGTGGATGGCTCGCTTGATCGCTTGGGTGAGGTGCGGCACCAACTGCACCGTCTGACCACCAAATTTCCCGGCCCGCTCATCGGCGATCAAGTCACGCAGCAGCCGCCCCGCTAGTGTAGCATTACGCTGGGTGAGCTCAAGATCTAAAAAGCGCTCGTAGTGGCCAAGGTCGAGATCGGTCTCCGCCCCATCTTTGGTCACGAAGCACTCGCCATGCTCCTTGGGGTTAAGCAGCCCAGCATCGACGTTAAGGTATGGGTCGCACTTTTGCACCGAGACAGATAAGCCCTTAGCCTGTAGCACCGCACCAATACTGGCCGCCGTGATGCCCTTACCCACCCCAGAGAGTACCCCACCGGTGACAAAAATATACTTTGGTTGGTGTGTCTGTGTCATACAATCTCCCTCTCGCGTTCTATTGTAGCATGTATCCATAAGCAGTATACCAGCAAAAAACCAGCCTGGTAGCTGGCTTCTGCTGGTTATTGATACGCGCCACCTATTGGCAGCCCTCGCACATGGTTAGCTCCGCTGGATCTGGCATGATAACCGGGGTGCCATTCGCTGCTGCTTGGTCGACGGCAACCTGCTGAGCAGCCAGCAGTGCTTGCTCGATAGCGTCAAGTTTTTCCTCGAGCGTCATGTCGTCCGTCAGCTGGGGCTTGGTGGTCTGCGCCTGCGTGGTGGTTGTCGTTGTTGTATCTGTGATTGGTGCTATTGGTGCTGTAGTTTGTGTCATAATAATTTCTCCCGACCCGTTGTGGTTATAATGTCTATTCTACGCTATATATAGCGTTTTATGCAAGGTAATGCACCCAATTTTCTGTTGTGGAATTATCATCCAGCTGGCCAATTGGTGCAACATACCACTGCGGCTGGGCACACTGCGGGCGAAAATTCCCCAGTTTAGCCGTATATGCCTCGGTCATAGCCGCGACCTCGTCCTCGCGGGCTTCGCGCACCGTAGTGTGGAGATAGACAGCCTGCTTCGCGTCATTCCACACCACAAACTCTGCCCGCCCAGTGCGAAAAGCGTTGTGCGAGTGGCGCGCCTCACGATCAGACAGCCAGGCAATCGCATCCCCCACCCGAGCAAAGTGCAGCGGCGTCACCAGCGGCGTGCGATCGCGATTAACGGTAGCTAGCGCGCCAACCGGCACGGTGTCGAGGATGGTTTGCGTGAGGGTATTCATGGTGGCTATATTCCTTTCGTATCTAATTTGCGAATATTGTTTATTGCATCAGCGGGCCGCTCTCGCTCCGTTGCCAGACAAGAAAATATCTGGAGGCCAGCTACTTAGCAAGCGGAAGATTGCTGTAGTATAATCTGGCCGGAACATTTTCGGTCTGGTGATGGAGCGAGAGCTCCCATAAGACTGGTAGACTAGTAAGATTGTTCTGTTCTTGCCAATATCTACTACTTCGTCGTATTCACCTCATAACTCGTATTCGTGCTCTCGAAGAAGTTCACCAGCTCCAGCGTGTCGTTGGCAGCGGCCATCCACTTGGCCGGGTTGGTCACGTTGTACTCTGGCTCAAAACCGAGCTCTTCCAGCCGCCGGTCGGTCATATACATGACGTATTGGTTGACATAATCGGCGTTCAGGCCAAGAATGCCGCGCGGCAGCATATCTTTGTTATACGCTTTCTCGAGCTCAACAGCTTCGAGAATCAAGCTGCGGATTTCCTCAGCAAATTCCTCGGTTTGCAAGTCCGGGTTTTCGTGCAAAATAGTCAGCAGCAGGTTAATACCAAACTCCAGGTGTAGATTTTCGTCTTTCGTCACCCAGTCGAGCAGCGTGCCAACATTGCGCAGCAGGTTGCGCCGGCGGAAGCTCATCCCCACCATAAAGCCGCTGTAGAACCAAATCCCCTCCAGCACGATGTTATAGGCCACCAGGTTGCGCACAAAATCCTTCTTCCCCTCCAGCGTCGTCACATCCGGGCGCTCCTCCATCATGCGCGTGACGTATTTGGTCTGGAAGGCAGCTTTATCGGCTAGGGATTTTTTGCCCCAGCCGGCCGCGTAAATTTCCTCACGGTCAAACGGGAAGGTTTCAATAATATATTCGAAGGTCATAAAGTGGTTGGCCTCTTCCCACATCTGCTTCGAAAGATACAGGTGGCACTCGGCGGCGTTCACGCAAGGGTAAATGCCAAAGGCCAGCGATTTATTAATCAGCAGCTCGTTGGGATTAAGGTAGCTAATCACCGTCTTCAGGGCGTGCTTTTCGTCCTCGCTCAGTTTTTCAAAATCCGCCAAATCCTGGCTCAGTTGCACTTCATTCGGGAACCACGTGTTGGCCACCGCTTGGTTGTACAAACGGTACGCCCAGTCGTAGCGCACCGGCTTGAGCTGCAAGCCATCGCGTACGCCTGATCCTAAAATGCCCATATGTTACCTCCTTTTGTTTTGTCAAAAACTAGTTAATTATATTATTCAGGCTTATATTTCTCGCCGCATATCTGCTGGGTGATGCTGTACTACAGAGCTGTTATCTGGCTGGCTCGATTTTTTCTCTGTTTGCGGTACTGGGAAGAGTGGTGGGTTCAGGCCGGCATCAAGGGTATATTGTATACAACACGTTGGTTCTGTGTGGTCTGCCCCTGTAATTGCTGCAACACCAACACCATAGCTCACATTCTCTGCGAGTGGCAACTCAGCAAAGTCTATCATATCCTGCTCACCCTTCATCCCTGCTACTGAGGTTTTTCCTTCATGCGTCATACTATTCCTTCTCCTTCCCTTCCTCCTACTTCTTGCGTGCGCGGTAGAAGCCACCAAAGCCCACGCGCTTGGCGTCTTGGTGAAGTTTTTGTTCGGTTTTGTTAGCGCGGATGGAGACCTGCTCAGACTGGTGGCGTGGCTTCACGTGCAAATAATACGTCGTTTTCAGGCCGCGACGCCAGGCTTCACTGTAGATCGTAATATACTCCTCGATATTACGCGATTCTAAGTACATATTGCGGCTAATCGCTTGATCGACCCACTTCTGCGCGCGGGCCGCCACCTCGATAAAAGCATACGGGCTCAGCTGAAAGCTCGTCTTATACACATCGCGCACCGCCTGAGGGATCTGCTCTATGTGCTGGATGTCGCCTTGGTTAGTAAGCAGCTCATCCTTGAGCTCCTCCCACAGGCCGAGTGCTTTGAGCTTGCGCACAAGGTTGGCATTAACCTCAAGGAATTTGCCATTGAGCGTGCTCCGGCTAAAGATCTGGCTAAATTGCGGGTCGATCCCTGGAGTGGTGCCCGTCACGTGCGAGATATTGGCGGTGGGCGCAATAGCCATCAGCGTGGCATTGCGCATGCCGCGTTTCACCTTGGGGCGCAGCGCCTCCCAGTCGAGGCGGCGCGTGGTGTTAATTGCTACTGCCTCACCCCGCTGCGCGCCAAGCCGGTCGATCGTGTCGATGGGCAGTTCCCCCTTACTCCAGCCACTGCCAGCAAAGTTAGGATAGCTACCGCGCGTCACCGCTAGCTCGGCCGACTCATCGATAGCGTAGTAGCTAATAAACTCCGCCAGCTGATCGATCAGCTCGTACGCCGCTTCAGATTCATAGCTCAGCTCCAGCTTCTCCAGCACATCGGCCAGGCCCATAAAGCCCAGGCCAATCGCGCGGTTTTGCAAATTGCTATTCATCGCCTCTGGGATGGGTGTTGTGGTAATGTCTACAAGGTTATCGAGCTGGCGCGTGGCTGAGCGTGTCGCTTGCTCGAGCCGTGGCCAATCCCACGTTTTGGTCGCGTCATCCAGGAAGGCGCTGAGGTTAATACTCACCAGATTACATACCGCAATATTGTGCTCATCTTGCGGCAAAGTAATCTCTGTACAGAGGTTGCTGAGGTGAATAGTCCCAGTGTTATTGTTAAGCGCCCGGAGGTTAATAGCGTCCTTCCAGGTGAGCCATGGGTGGCCGGTCGCCTGCAAACTACTCAGAATTCTGTGGAATTGCTGGCGCGCAGGCAGCTTGTCATAAGCGCGTAGCTTACCCGCTTCAGCCTGGGTGATGTAATACGCATACCGCTTAGCAAAAGCCGCGCCATACAGCTCGCTCAAGTCACTGACCTCGGCCGGGTCAAAGAGATACCAGTCTTCATCAGCCTGTACCCGGCGCATAAATTCATCACTAATAAACACCGCTGTGTCGAGGTAGCGTGTCCGCAAATACGGGTCGCCGGAGTTCGAGCGTAGGTCGATGAATTCTCTAAAATCGATGTGCCAGTTCTCCATATACACAGCCGCTGCGCCCATCTTTTTACCCTTGCGCGACACCGCAAACAGCGCTGTATCGACCATCTTCATAAAGGGGATTGGCCCGGTGCTTGTTGTGTTGGTTGTCTTGACGGGGCTACCCGCCGCCCGCAGCTTGGTAAAGCTAATACCAATGCCGCCCGTTCCTTTGGCAATCCACATTGTATCGCGCACACTCTTGGCAATGGACTCCATATCGTCCTGCACTTCCATGACGAAGCAGTTGCTCAGCTGCGGGAACAATCCACCAGCATTAACGCGGGTGCTACCGCCCGGGCTGTATTCGAGATTAGCCATGTGCTGGTAAAACTCAATGGCTGCCTCGGTGGGGTGCTCCTCATTATAGCTCAGGCCCATGGCAATGCGCATAGTAGTAAACTGCGGCACTTCGAGCGGCTCACCGTTTTGCTTGCGCAGGGCGTAGCGGTTGCGGTTGGTTACCACGCCAAGATATTTGCTCAGCGTATCTTTGCTGGGGTCGAGTGCGGCAGCCAGGCGCTCGAGGTCAAAGATCGTCTCATCTTGCATGCGCGGGTCGAGCAAACCATCGGCCACCGCCTGGCGAATATAGCGCGGGAAGGCCTCCCTATGACGCTGGCGCAGCTCTTCATCAGTGGTATATACGCCCAGCAAATCGCGGTAGATCGTGCCCAGCAGCAGGCGTGCCGCAATCGTATCGTAGTCTGGGTCATCCTTAATATTCTGCACCACCGTCTGGATGAGCGTCTCCTCCAGCTGCTTGGTCGTCATCCCATCAAAGAGCGTCAGCTGCAACTCGCGAGCAATCTGCACGATCTTCTGCAGCGGGTCGGCCACCCCCTGGCTTGCCGTCAGCAACGTGGCATTTATCTTGGTTGTGTCGAATGGCTCGGTCGTGCCATCGCGCTTGGTAATATGAATTGTCATCATCCCTCCCCTTGGGCTCCTTACTATACGGTGCACAAAACCAGCCACCAGGGCACGCCTGGAGCCAAGCTGTATTGTTTGTCTCTCCCGTGTTTATGTGTGCTCGCTATATATGTAGCGTCTAGCTCCTACTATAGACGCCAGATGTGGTGCTTGGCAAGGGGTTTTGTGAAAACTACAACCGATTTTGTGGGTGACCTCTGTGGGTGATAGCACACAAAAACTCAACACTTTGGCATTATCTCACGCTCCACCTCCCCACACTTCCCCCTCCGGAACACTATAAGGGTCGATATTCACTGGATATCGACCTCTTGCGCTGGGCTGAAAACAGATTATTGCAATCTGTTTTCACACTCCATCGGATGAAGTGATGGGGAGGTGGAGCGAGCGCAGAGAATATCTAGCTTCATTATATTTATACATAACAACAAAACATTATGTACAGCCCTTCCCATTATCATCGGAGAGAGCTAACTATCCCTGACGCTCAGATACCTCCCGGCACTCCTGCCGCAATCGCTCGAGAGGAGCATAATCATCATGGTACGGCGGCTGGCTGGCGAAGGGAGCTGGCTGGTGAGTGGTGTCGCCACCATACGTCGCCACGACATTAGTGTAATCCCAGCCATCTGCCCGCTCATAACGAAAACTCCCCTGCCCCAATAGAGCAGCATACGGCGCATCCTGAGCAGCAAACAGTGGCTGGCAGGCTGGCTGGCGACTGGCAATCATATTAACTACCACGCGAGCCTGGGGGCGGAGATGCCGCTTGAGTGCGGTAGCATACTCGTGTGTTGCCAGTGAGGCAGGTACATCACCGTCGTTATACACATCAACAAGGACGATATCGTACTGCTCGGTGCTGCGCTCAAGGAAGACGCGCGCATCTTGGAAGATCGGCCGCACATTGACTGGGTCGCGATAATAAAAATACTGGCGAGCAATCGGCAAGAGCCCTGGGTCGATCTCTACCACATCGATCTGACTCTGCGGATAGCGCTGGGCAAGGAGGCGCGGCACCGTGAAGGTCCCACCGCCCAGCACCAAAATGCGCTGGCGCTGCGGGGCTTGCTCCACCGCCTGCATCATCTGACGCGTATACCAAAATGGCAGCTGCTGCGGCTGCCCTACCACCACACCAGACTGCACACCGGCCGGGCCACTGGCAATCCCACGGATAATCGCGCCATCCTGCCGACGCCATTGCTGGAGTGTGTAGTGCGCCGCGGCGGTATCAATCGTCTGCGCGGCCTGGGCTTGCACCACTGGTGCCACGTGATAGCCCAGCGCCAAGCCCACACACAGCACACTCACCACCACGCGCCACCGCCAGTGCTGGCCCGGCACCATGAGCCAGCTGGCTAGCACGAGCAGGCTAATGAGTACCACTACTACGTCATGAATCCCCAGCCAGCCAAACAAGAAAAACCCCGCCGCAAAGGTGCCGACAATCCCACCAACCGAGTTCACCGCACTGAGTGACGCCACCGACCGCCCCGTTCGCGCCAGCGTCTCTGTCTGCCGCTCCACCAGGTAGGGACTCACTGCTCCCAGCACCAGGCTGGTCGGAGCAAAAAGTAGGCTTGCCGCTACTGTAGCTTGCAGGCGAATATCGATCGGCAATTGCGCCACCCACCGCAGTATATCGTGGTATTGGCACAGCATTGTCAGTACCAGCAGCGCCGCACCAAGCAGCAGCCACGCCACATCACTATCGCGCGAGCGCGTATCGGCTAGCACCCCACCCAGCCAATAGCCCAGGCTCATCGCTGCAATAATGACACCAATAATGCTCGCCCACACATAGGTCGACGCCCCTACCACTGGCGACATCACTCGTGCTGCCACCAACTCAAACACCATCACACAAAACCCTGCCACAAATGCAATCACCAAACGCCGATACGGCAGCGGCATCATCAGTCGTTTCAGTTTCATAGGAGTATTGTAGCATGGTTGGTGGGCTATGTTTTTTGATGTTATATCGCTCCTCTTTACATCGCACCTCGATATGATATGATAATATTATGGAAGTAACAGATTCTATCATCACCGTCAGCCATTTTTCGATGAAATTTGGCAAGACCAGCGTCATCGACGACCTCAGCTTTGAGGTGAAACGCGGCGAGACGTTTGGGTTTTTGGGGAGCAACGGCTCGGGCAAGACCACCACGATCCGCTCACTC
The DNA here is from genome assembly GCA_963526965.1 of uncultured Candidatus Saccharibacteria bacterium. Taxonomy (GTDB): domain Bacteria; phylum Patescibacteriota; class Saccharimonadia; order Saccharimonadales; family Saccharimonadaceae; genus Saccharimonas. The sequence goes on from CAURPS010000004.1 coordinate 112,752, forward strand.
CTCGGCATCTATCAACCAACTGGTGGCGAGTTGCTTGTCAATGGCGCGCCATACTCTGTCTCGGGCGACGTCAAGCTTGGCTACCTGCCCGAAGAGCGCGGCCTGTACAAGAAGGAGAGCGTCATCGACACGATGGTCTACTTTGGCCAGCTCAAAGGCCTCAGCCGCAGTGAGGCACGCAGCAAGTCACTTGCCTTCCTCGAGCGGGTTGGCCTGGCCGACAAAGCCAAGACCCGCCTCGACAAGCTTAGTGGTGGCCAGCAGCAAAAGGTTCAGCTCGGTATCACCATCATCAACGACCCAGAGCTTATCATTCTCGACGAACCCACCAAAGGTTTCGACCCGGTCAACCGGCGCTTGCTCATGGAGATTATTGAGGAGCACCAAGCCAAGGGTGCCACAGTCGTGATGATCACCCACCAGATGGACGAAGTCGAGCGCTTGTGCGACCGCATCTTGCTGCTCAAGGACGGCGTGGCTCATGCCTATGGCACAGTAGCCGAAGTACGCACGCAGTTTGGCGGCAAGTCGCTCGACGATATCTTCATCCAGATCTATAGCCAGCCCAGCAAGGAGGACAACTAATATGCATAATTTATCTACCGTCATCCGCTTCGAGATTACCCGCTCGCTCAAGAAGAAGTCATTTTGGCTTGCGGCAATCAGCTTCCCACTGGTGTTTGCCATGGTCTTTGCCGTCATCTTCCTCTCCAACAAAGCCTCGGAGGATGCTGCCAAGAACCTCGAGAAGCAGTCCTTTAGCTTTGCCGTGACGGATGAGTCCAAGCTCATCAAGCCAGAGCTGCTTGCCGCCACCAAGGCCCAGCCCGTCGCTGCTGCAGACAAAGATGCTACCATCAAGCGGGTCCAAGAAGGTAAGCTCGACGCCTACATCTACTACCCCAAAGACATCGCCAAAGAACGAGTGGAAGTCTATGGCAAAGACGTGGGGCTCTTCGACAACGGCCGCTATGGCAGCATTGCCACGAGCTTGCTCTCTAACTCTGTCCAATCAGAGGTCAGCCCAGCAGTGCGCATGGTCATCCAAGATAAAGTCAATACCAAGAATACCGTCTACAAAAATGGCAAAGAATACAACGCCATCAATGAGATGATCCTACCGGGGGTTTTCTTGGTGCTGTTCTACTTCCTCATTAGCTTCTTTGGCAACCAAATGCTCACCAGCACAACAGAGGAAAAAGAAAACCGTGTCATCGAGATGATCCTCACCACAGTGCACGCTCGCACGCTCATCATCGGCAAGATCATTTCGCTCATCGTCCTGGCGTTTATTCAGGGGTTGCTCGTTATTTTGCCAGTGCTTGTTGCTTATCTCTTCTTCAAAGACCAGCTGCAGTTGCCCGATGTCGACCTCTCGCACATTGCGGTTGACCCCGTGCGGATTGGGATAGGCTTCCTTGCCTTTGCTGCAAGCTTCCTCTTCTTCACCGGCATGTTGGTGGCAATCGGCGCTGCTGTGCCCACTGCTAAGGAAGCTGGTAGCTTCTTTGCCACCATCATGATCCTGCTCTTTGCGCCGCTCTATGCCGCCGCTATGCTCGTCTCCACACCAGACGCGCTGCCAAGCAAGATCATCACCTACTTCCCACTCACCTCGCCCATCCCACTCATGCTGCGCAATGCAATTGGCAACCTCAGCGCCATGGATGCCGCCATTAGCATTAGTATCCTGACTGTCTGTGCCGCCATCGCCATCATGATGGGCGTGCGCCTCTTCCGCTTTGGTGCACTCGAGTACAGCCGCAAACTCAGCCTGCGCGAGATCTTTACCCGCAAATAGCAGCACAGCGTGCTAGTCTATTACAGCAAAAAACTGGCACATTACCTCTGTTTCGTGCCTCATAACCCACCGCTTGGTCGGTGGGTTATGAGTTCAAATTTTGCCCCTTGACAAAATCCCCATCAATTCGTAATATATGAGCATAGCACACAATAACTTCTCGTAATCACAAGGAGAAAACAATGCCTAGTAGAAACCCCCATGAGGCTAGTCCAACTGACCTTGCAACCGAGCTGCCCACGTCAATCCTCGCCGATACCAAACATACCAGAGGTGACGACAGCCCAACCGCCATCTTCCCGACCGCCCGGACGACAAGCTACCCACACACCCCACCAACCGCCCACTTCGAGACACCAGCGAGCCCAGAGGCTGCGGATGATGGGTATGATGAATTAGACCCATCAGTCCAGGCAGCAATCAATCAGGAATATATCAACTCTCTCTCTACGAGAGGCGAGGAACTGTCACTGCTCGGGCGGCTTGGGGAACGTGTTGGTGTTGGACTATCTTGTGCTGCTATTGGTATATCTGCCTTGGCAGCGATAAAATTATTTACTGGCTACGGCATTAAATGGGAGCCTGATGAGTCGTCAAATTTTCCAACTCTTACTATCGAGTCACTAGATACTGCAGATGTAGCTGATCCTGCAGATATTACCAACCTCAATAGACAAAGAGGGCAAGAGGCATTTGTCCAGGCATCAAAAGGATTCGCTGTTGGAGCGATAGGCACTGCTCTCACATATACCGCAAGGTGTGCTCGTAAGAAGTCATCCACTTACTTTGAAGAAGCTGAGGCAGTAGAAGCCAAAACAAATGAGGCGTGAGCCACATTCTTTGCCTTTTTAGATATCCTGGTAGCCACTCATACTCCGCATACCGCGCGGAGTATTTTTTGTGTACTCTACCCCTGTGGCCGCTCTGCATACCGCTCATACACAGCGCGGTTAGCAGCGTTGGTATTGCGGCGAAGCTCTGGAGTGTTGAGAATGCGGTAAGCATCGTGGCGAAGAGCTTGGTGACGCTCAGCATACGCTTGATCAAAGGTCGGCTCAATAGCAGCCCGCTTCTCGGGCGAGAGAGTGCGAAGATACGAGTCTTTGATCTGCTGGTAGTCGGGCAAGTCGGGGATGCTATAGATCAGCTCTAGTGCGCCATCATTTGCCCCTGCGAAGTTCTCTGCCTTGAGCCGCCCCTCAAAGACCTGACGCAGTGAGTGCATCTTCTCGGCAGCTGCACCGTTGTATTCGCCGCGCAAGATCGCATCGTACGTCGCGTCATTCACAAATGGCACCGCACTTGCCACCCCAGAGGCCACCGCCTCAGCCGAGACAGTCGCGCGAGCATCGTAGTTGTACCCCTGACGCACCTGCACCGTGCCATCGTCTGCCACATATTCAATCTCGCGGCCGGTCTCGCGGATGATCTCGCGCTTTTGGCCAGCCGAGCCGGCGCGGAATTGGTGCTCGATGGCCGCTTCCTTCACATATTCATTATCCGCTCGGAAGGTGTGTTGGTTGCCACTAGCATCGGTGAGGGTGATGGCAGTATCGCCAGTGGCAGCCATAGCTTGCCATTGGTTGCTATTGAGCTTAAAGTGGCGCATCAGCTGGTCTTCGGCCGCAACATGCTCACCAAACTCCTTGCGCAGCCGCGCCGTCTGGCCGGCTACCATCAAGTTCTTGTGCCCTACCCCTGTGGCGTAGTCTTGCAGCGTCTGGCCATCGACCATCCGGCGACGCAAGGCAATGCCATCGCCATCGCGCAGCACCACACCATCGGCATTGGCCACTGCCCCATCGGCGAGGAGCTCACGGTCGATCTTCGCCCGCACTTCGCGCTGCGCCATCGCACTGCGGATCTCCGTTAGTGCACCCACCTCAGCTGCCGCATAGGCGCGCCGTCCCAGGCCATGACTCAGGCCAGCCGGCACCTCGCCGCCAAGCTTCAGTTCATCATAGAGTGCATCCAGCTTATGGGCAGCATTCTTGGCTTCATCAGTAGTGAGCTGGGTGTTAAGCGCCCGCTGCTTAAGCTCATCATCTTGCAAGAGGCGAGTATTCCAGGCTCGGTCGCGCCGCGCTGCTCCCTCCTTGCCGCGCAAGTCGGTGTAGCGGTTGTACTCATCATTGCTCCGCCCCACCGCTGATAAGTCGGCCATTGTTTCAAAGCGCTTGGTGTAAGCATCGGTTCGCTGCTGAAGAGCGCGCTTCTTCAGGGCCCTCCGCCGCGCCGCATTACCCAGCCAGTTGCGCTGCGCATCACCAGCCAGTACGCGCGACTTGCGCAGGTCTGCCCGCTGCTGCGCCCAGGTTCGCGTCCGGTCGACAATGCCACGCCGTGGATCATTCATAATCGCGCCCAGCCGCCCCAGCAGCGAGCCGCTCATCCGCACCACAAAGGGCGTTAGCACCAGTGGCACCACCTGCACTGCCAGGCCAAGGATGATGAGGTTGAGATTATTTGCATCCTTACCATTGGTCAAGATCGCTACCCCCGCCAGGCGCGACCCACCAAACAATATCGACATCAGTGGAAACATCAGCATCATCGTCATAAAGAGATCCTTCCACTTATCAAAATACTTCTCTGTACTAGGCAGCACATGTAACAAGAAGGCAAAGGGCGAAACAATAACAAGAATAGTAATGAGTGCCTGGCGCGCTGCAATAATCACTGCAGCGATGATGACTGCCAGCAGCACACCGACCAGCAGCGGGATGGCCATCGCCAGCGCTCCATCGGTCGCGCCCACCAGTGCACTCACTCCCACCACCGCACCCACCGCGCTAGCGCTACCCGTCAGTAGAGCACTCATGACATTAGGCCACGTAATTTTGTTAAGCGTGTTATAATCCGCCCCGTTAACCGTCGAGGCAATATTGACAAACAGCTGCTGCAGCTGAAAGCCCAGTATGTTCGAAATATCAATCGCCGCCGCACACAGCCAAAACGACATATTGACGACGATAATCGACACGACGAGGCGCGGAAACATCTTCTTGATGCCATAATTGCTAATACCAACACTGGTAACTTGCGAATAAATGACGATGAGCGAGACGATAATAAAGGCGATGTTGGCCAAGTCGCGCATGATCGCCCAAAAGCGAAAGAGTGTGCCATCACCACCAGATTGGAGTGGCTGCACCGCCAAGTACTGCGCCACCTGCTGGTACAGCTGGTCAGTAATCCACGCCATAAAGTTGCTCACCGGGCAGACAATCCAGCCAATACTACCCAGCGCTGTGCCACTACAGCTGGTCGTGGCGCCATCGTCTTTGTCTGCTTGCTCGGCGGGTTTGTCTTGGGCTTGTTGGTCGTTATTTTGATTATTATTTTGGTTGTTTCCCGCCGCTTGGCCGTTTTGATTATTACCGTTGTTTTGAGCGTTTTGCCCAGCTTGACCGCCGTTATTTTGATTATTTTGGTTGTTCTGGCCACCGTTATTTTGCGGCGCGGCCTCCTGCTGCCCCGAGACGGAGATAGCGATGGCATCATCCATCTTGTTGTACGTATCTGGCTCAACAAAGATATATTCCACGTACGTCGCCTCCTTGGCACGTAGTGGGTCGCTACCAGCCGGGAAGATGATGGTTTGGCGCCGATTGGTCGTTGGTGTATATTCGTAGAGGTGCACACCAGCGGGTAGGCCGCGATCTGCCACCCCTTTGTCGCTCCCTCGGTATGGTTTGAAGGTATTATGACGAAAGATAAGGTTCTCGCCCTGGCGCTGCGCCGTCTCAGCAGCATACACCGGCACGGGGGTAGCGAGCGTGAGCCCTAAGAGTGCCGTCACTAATAGTGCCAGCCACCCCGTATATTGCCGCAGACAACCCCTCGCCCGCGCAACCACTCGCCACGCTCTGTTCATGTCTTGTTCGACATTAGCATAATATCGCACAGTGGTCAAGTTTTTGCTGCCTGCATGTCAAATCGTATCTACTCCGCACCCCCTCTGGCGTTATACGGGCTACTATTGGCGGATAGTCATACCCCTGTGCAGAGCTAAAAACTTCACTATTTATTTCATCTCTCACAAAGCAGCCCAGCAGCAAAAGCGAACCAACTCAGAAAATATCGACCTTGCAACCCAAGTTTTATGCGCCACGATGCCAATACCACCACCCAGCCATTCGCTCCTACTCTGTTCGTGCCCCGCCCCAGTCTTTACAACACCGCTCATATCGTATACACTACAGCGTAGGAATAGTATCATGAAATATAAGCAGTTGATCTTGGGCCTTGGTGCAATGCTGGCGATGTTTGCCGGTAGTATTGCTGCGCCAGTGCAGGTGATGGCGGCAGGTAGTGGCTGCGGGATTATTGACTTTACCGGGGTAAGTTGTTCCCAAGAGGCTAACCTAAAAGATAAGGGAGATGACAACATCTCTAGTCTGCTCATTGGCGTTCTCAGGATTATGAATGTCGGCGTTGGCATTGCAGCCGTTGGCGCGCTTATTTATGCCGGTATTCTCTACTCAACCGCCAGTGGTGACGCCAACAAAACAGCCCAAGCTAAGACAGTCATTACCAATGTTGTCATCGGCATTTTGGCATATGCAGTGATGGGTATTGCTCTCAATTTCCTTGTGCCAGGAGGAATCATCCGATGATTCGCCGTTTGCTAGGATATGGCATGAGCGTCATCGCTATTCTTTCTGTCCTGGCGCCAGCTACACCTGTTCATGCCGATGCACCCTGTTCCCCGCCAAATTTCCTTGGTATGCCCGCTTGGTATCGTGGCCTCCAAGACAAGAGTGACTGTAGCTCTATCAAAGAAACAGATATACAGACGATGATCCTCACAATTGCCCTCAACATCCTCCAGGCCGCAATGGTTATCGTTGCCTATGTCGCTGTTGGTTTTATTATCAAAGGTGGCTACATGTATATGGTCAGTACAGGCAGCCCTGATGCAATGGCCAAGGCAAAGAACACGATCCGCGATGCTCTTATTGGTCTCGTTATTGCAATCTCAGCAGCAGCAATTGTTGATATGGTAGCGGGAGTTATTTAGTATGTGGCCTATATTCTCAGCCCTCAAAGGTGTTAGTGCACAAGATATCAAGTACCAAAGCTCCGCGGATAACTCAAGCATTCTTCAAAATGTCCTTAACACTGCTTATATTTGGGCCGGGGTGGTTGCAGTTATCGTCATTATTGTAGCGGGTTTTATGTATACCGTATCACAAGACGACCCAAGCCAAGTAAGTCGCGCCAAGAACACCCTGCTTGGTGCCATCGTTGGTCTTGCTGTTGTTCTTCTCGCTTTTGTCATTACCAATACTGTTCTAAATGGAGTTTTTTAATGAAGTTATCTCTCCGGTATATATGCTGTTTTGCTGGTGCAGCCCTACTGCTCAGCATTGCTCTTGTTTATTCACCCCCAGCCTTCGCACGTGTTGACGTCACGGGAGAGCTCAAGACGAACGATGCTTGCGACAAAGCTACTGATAGCGATGGCAATGATGCCTGTCACGCCGTCACCTCAAGTTCGCAAGGTGGTGCGCTCACCCCAATGGTAATCGTTACACGTGGCATCAATATTGCTCTCGTTGTCCTTGGTGGCGTCTCCGCTCTTATGATTGTCTATGCGGGCTTTCGTTTTACACTAGCTGGCGGCGACCCACAGGCGGTCAAGGCCGCTCGCAACACCATCCTCTATGCAGTTGCAGGTCTTGTCATCGCTATACTTGCCTATGGTATAGTGAGTTGGATTACTGATAGAATATCGATAACATAAGGGAGATACAACCATCATGAATACCTTTACAAAAATACTTCTCAGCGCAAGCATCTGCTCTACTGTTGTAGCTGGTGCTGTTGCTCCATCGATCAGCGCTGCAGCGCCATCGCCCATTAACACCTTTGCAGCAAGCACTACGGCAAAGGAAAAGGTTAAGGAAGGCATCAAGGGTGCTGGTGGAGACAGCAACCAAATCACTATCGGCTCAGCTATCAAAAGCATTATCGACATTATGCTCTTTGCCCTCGGCGCCATCTCCGTCATCATGATCGTCGTCGGCGGTATTCGCTACACTACATCGAATGGTGACTCCAATGGTATCCAAGGCGCCAAGAACACCATTCTGTACGCTATTGTCGGCCTTGTTGTGGCTATTCTCGCCTATGCCATGGTCAATTTCGTCGTTGATAATCTCGTGAGTGGCGGCAGCCAATCCACTCCAACCGCTCAATATAATTACGTTTAACCACCACTATTACCTACCTCGCTTGCATTCTGCAATAAAATAGGCTCTTTTTCGGTAATTTTCTCCGTTAGCTCTTAACATTTTGGCAAATTTTTGGTATATATAGATAGTACAGGTAGTACAGTAGAGTACTAACGCCAATAGAAAGGATATGACAATGAAAATCAATATCAAAAAAGCTATGCTTACACTCCTCGCCGTGCCAGTGCTGGCTGCAGGTGTTGCTGGGCTGGTAGCTCCACACGTTGGCGCAGCAGCTGCATCCGACAACGGTCTTGGCCTCAGGAAGGGAGTTGGCTCTGCTAAGGGGAACGACCAAGTAAGTTGTCTCTTTGGTAGCGAAAAAGAAGGCTGTACTGAAGGCACTGGTATCTTTCAAACTGTCGTCAACGTGATCCTCTTCATCGTTGGTGCAGTCGCTGTTATCATGATCGTCATCGGCGGTGTGCGCTATACCGTATCAAATGGTGACTCAAATGCCGTTACTGGCGCTAAGAACACCATCATGTACGCCATCGTTGGTCTTGTCGTTGCGATCATCGCCTACGCGCTCGTCAACTTCGTTGTCGTCAATATCGGTGCCAACCAAGGGCAATAACACAACCACCTTTCTTCATTGGCTCTCTTATACCACCCTCTCGCAGGGTGGTATCTTTTGTTGAGGATATAGCAAGAAAGTCTGTCTATTGCTGATGGCGTCTGACACTGACTGTTTTTGCGTAGCACTAGCCATGCTATTCCATTTCACTCTGGCTGGAGAATCATCATCACACTGCGCTCATCTCATTATTATACTTTACACTCTAGAGACCTCATAATAAGCCATCGCACCATTCAGGAGGTGTTTTGGGAAGTTTCTAGTATTCTTTAGCTTGTTCAACTATATACTCTAATAGAGCCGTTTTACAAAATCATTACACCCCACTACTTTCACCACCTCTTGTATGAGCTACAACCCCCTGATTAAGATCGGTAATCTCAACAGCTCTCAACCCTTCTCCTCACTACCATTTCTCCTAAGTTATTGCAAAAGCTTTCTCTAGAACACCAGTCTCTCAGTGCTAATACTAAATGACAACCTTCTGCTACCAATATTCACGCTCTGCTAAATGAGATAGAGAACATATACCTAGAGAACATAAAAGGTCTCAAGGCTCGCATTACCCACTTCCCGTAGCACAAAACAACCCCGCACCAGCGGGGTCATCATCTCAAAGCTCGTTTTCCCTTCCCTACAGGATCGGGATTTTCTTGGCCTGCTCTTGCTTAACCTTCTCGAAGGTGATGGTCAGCACACCATCCTTTAGCACAGCGGTTGTCTCGTCCTCGCGCACCGTTACGGGCAGCTCCAGCGTGCGGCTAAATTCACCCCAGTAGCACTCTTGGTTGTGCCATTTGGTGGCCACGGTGTCGTCGCCGCTGCTTAGCGTACCAACGATTGTCAAGAGCCCATCATTAATCTTCACATCCAGCTCCTCGCGGTTCACTCCAGCGGTGCGGGCCTTCACCACGAGCTGCGTCTCGGTCTCGTACACATCGACTGCCAGTTGGCCAGTGTAGTCTTCCTCGCTCTGGGCAGGCTCTTCGCCCCACGGCGAAGTTTGGCTCTGCTGACTCTGGGCAGGCATTGGGTTTGCTTGGGCGTGATTCATTGGCTGGTGAGTTGGCGCAGCTGGCGCGAGCGAGTCATCACCCTCCAAAAATGCTGCCGCAAGCTCATCACCGATCAAAAGATCATCATCTTGACTCCGGGCCATAGTTTCCTCCACATACTTTCTTTTGCTAATTCACAATTACCATTTCGACAACAGTCTGGATTTATTATAGCTAATCGATGGCGTATAATCAACTGGAGAGGCCTCATGAGTGTAAAAATCACAATACCGACCTACCTTGCCACCCTCCTTGCCCCGCATACCTGTTGTGGTTGCAACATCGTTGGGACACTACTCTGTGATAATTGTAAAAACGACATCATTCGCAATCCACTCTACCGTTGCCTCGAATGTGGCCAACCTACCCTGTCTGGCCAGTGCCAAACCTGCTCGCTGCCCTATGCGGCGGTGTGGTGTGCCCTGCAGCGTGAGGGCGCGCTAGAGCGCTTGATCGACCGCTACAAGTTTGAGCGTGCCCAGGCGGCTCAGCACACTCTAGCAGACTTACTCGACGCTGTCACGCCGCCACTACCAGCCGATACCATCATTGTGCCTATCCCAACCATTCCGGCTCACCAGCGCCAGCGAGGCTATGACCACTGCCGGTTGCTGGCTCAAGCATTTGCGCGGCTGCGTGGCCTGCCCTGCCAGCCAGTTCTCACGCGCGCTCAGCACAGTGTGCAACTGGGGAGTAGTCGTGCTCAGCGCCAGCGGCAAGCTCGCCAAGCATTTACCTGCTCGCGTACATTGCTATCAGAGGTCACCTATTGCCTTATTGATGATATTTCTACAACGGGAGCAACGATTCGCTATGCCGCGCGTTGCCTCCGCACTGCTGGTGCACGGCAGGTTATTGCAGTGGTGGTGGCTCATCAGCCGTTTGGATAATTAGTCATTTTGGTGGTGATCTCTGTGGTATATCGATGAAAACAACCCTCATCTTTTGCCCTGCTCCGTCTCATGCTATAATAAGCGAGACTGGAGAGATGACCGAGTGGTTGAAGGTACCGGTCTTGAAAACCGGCGTAGGCATCCCCTACCGTGGGTTCGAATCCCACTCTCTCCGCCATATTGGGCTTACTCGAACCCTCGGTAGCAGGTGTGTTGCTGAGGGGTGCTTTTATTTTTCTATTTAATCAAGCCACTACATAGCCCAGACTCACAGGCTTATCTTCATCTTTTTTATCTTACTTTTCTACTATTCTTATCCGATGGAGTATGCCCTGAGTTCTACTCTATGCTATACTAAACATATGCAGCCATCGCAATTCGATCAGCCATCAGCTTCAGATGCAGCCGACCCATCGCGCACCGCTCGCGTCGATACACAGGCCACTGATGAGCCCAATCCACCGCTCGAGATTCGTCGTGGGCCGAGCCAGGCAGATAGCAATTCGTCGCAGGTTTCGCCCTTCCCCGACCCCACCGAGCCGCTCCTCATCTGGCAAGAGCGCGAGGTCAATGACACCACTCGCCCTCGTGGCTGGTATGTGATCTTTGGCGTGGTTGTGGTGGTACTCTTCGCGATTTCGATCTTTTTGTTTAAGTCCTACACCTTTGCGCTGCTTATTCCCATTATGGCTGTAGCATTGATCGTCTCGCTGCAGCGGCCAGCTGCCTTGCTAAACTACAGTGCTAGCCATGCCGAGGTGGTGGTTGGCCAGCGGGCTTACTCGTACGACACCTTCCGCTCCTTTAGCGTCACCGCTAAGCCCACACAGAATTGGATCACACTCATCCCACGCAAGCGCTTCGCCATGCCCATCGTCATGTACTTCCCCGAGGATGTAGGCGAGCAACTCGTTGATCTCATCGCCTCTCACCTCCCAATGAGCGAACGCAATCCCGACTTACTCGAGCGGCTGATTATTTATTTGCGGCTGCAGTAGCGGTTTTAGCCGCGGCGTCTTGCCCTCAGCGCACCTCTGTGCTACAATAATAAGCGATCTGGTATCATCCAGTGCACCTTATAGTTTGGTCTGGGCAACATTTGTTTCCCAGGTATGCACTCGTAGCTCAGCTGGATAGAGCGTTGGCTTGCGGAGCCAAAGGTCGTGCGTTCGAATCGCGCCGAGTGTACCACGATAGCCTTACCCAAACCTAGGTCATAAGTAACACGGTCTGGGTTGGTTGATGAAGATGCGAAGCGCTCACCACCACTGGTGAGCGCTTCGTCGTTGCAGACGGTATTGGTGACTGGGCAGTCCACTCGGTTGTCCCGGTTTTCTCGCGGGTTGTCTTGCAACAAGGTCGCACGGTGCTGCCGTGCGACGTTGTACATCCGGCGGCTAGTCAGGCAGGCGAAGGGCAGCCGTAGGTCGGCTGCCAGGCTGGCGTCGCTGCTGGCGTCGGCCAGTAAGCGCGGTGCTGTGGCTCGCTGCAATGGCCCGTCGCTCTCCCCTATCGGGCAGTCGCCAGCTGCTGCATCAGCCGCGTTCCTGCCTCCGTCATCATTCGTTCCATCCTCCGGCAGGATGACTCGGCCGTCCTCATCCACCGCTGGGTTGACCAGTACTCGCTGGAAGAAGACTTGGTTGAGCAGCTTCTTCAGGTGCGGTGGGGCGGCTTGGTAGAGGCGGTGGCAGTCTTCGAGGAGGTCAAGGGCCTGGGCAAGGCGCTGCCGCACCTCGGTTATGTCGGCCTGGTAGGCGGCCAGCTGGCGCTCAATCTGGCTGAGCTCCGTGGACAGCTTGGCTTGCTCTTCCTTGAGGAGGTCAAGGGGGACGGCTCCTTCGTAGTGGGCGTGCATCAGGCGGCGGCGCTTGTCCTCGATGTTCGTCCGCCTGGTCGTCAGAGAGCGGATTGTCCGGTCTTTGTCGCGCTCAAGGCGCCGTAGCTCCTCCCGGACGTACTGCTCTACGAGCTGGCGATCCTGGCTGCTGAGTTGGATGGTTTGGTAGAGGTCGCTCATCCGCTCTTCGACGACGTCGATCAGGACGGCGCGGAAGGCGCAGTCGTGGGTTCGCTGCCGCTTGGCGCAGATGAAGTAGGGGTAGAGGTCGCCTTTGCTGTTGCGTGTGTTCTGTACCAGCAAGCGGGCACCACAGAGGCCGCAGTACACCGTCGTTTTGAGGTGGTGGTTGTGTTGGCGTTCGCGTTCTCCGAAGCGATGAGAGTCCAGCACGGCCTGCACCTGGCTCCAGGTTTCTTCGTCCACCAAGGGCTCATGCGACCCGACGTACTCCACCCCTTGGAAGGAGATGACGCCCTTGTAGTAGGGGTGGCGCAGCATGCGGTGCAGCTGGGCACCTGTCACTGCCTTGGCTGGTTTACGGGCCGTCGGCACGGTCGTCAGCCCCCGATCGTGCAGGTGCGCGGCGAGCCTCTTCGTCGTCCACTGCCCTGTCGCATACTCCGTAAACGCTAGCCGGATGAGTGGTGCCCGCTCCTCATCCAGGGCGATGGTGCGGACTTCTCGCCCGTTCTCGTCCCTTGCACGCACGTTGAGGTAACCGAGTGGTGCCTTGCCCAGCGTCCCGCCGTTCCTGGCTTTCTCGCCCATCCCCTTGATGACCTCATTAGCCAGGTTGCGGGAGTAGAACTCGGCGATACTGCTCATGATGCCGTGCAGGAGCATCCCACCAGGCGTCTGGTCGATGTTCTCCGACGTCGACACCAGGCGCACACCCGCCTCCTCGAAGGCCCGGTTAATCTCCACATCGTCCGCCCGGTTACGAGCCAGGCGATCCAGCTTATGGACGATGACATAGTCGATGCCTCCGTCTTCTTTGAGGTACGCCAGCATCTTCTGCAGCTCAGGGCGGTTGGCGGAGCGGGCGGACTCACCACGGTCGGCGAACTCCTTGACCACCAGTGCGCCCATCGACTGGGCCTTGCGCTTGTTGGCTTCACGCTGAGCCGGCAAGGAGAAGCCCTCCTCACTGCCGCCGCGTTGGGCCTGCTCGCGGGTGGAGACGCGGATGTAGGAGACGGCCCGCTTCGGTGTCAATTGCGCCGCCATGGCGGTGAAGGGATCGGGAGCAAGCGCGTCAGGCATGGTGCACCTCCTTGCTGGTTTCACTGGTCTGCTCACACTCTCTGCGTTCGTGGCTTCTCAGCTCATCGAGCTGGCGGATCCATGCGCCCTCTTCGTCGTTCCACCAGGCAGGCGGCTCACCGTCGCCGGGCTGCCAGGCGTTAAGGCAGACCAGGTGGGTGCCGCTGGCTGCGAGCTGCTCGGTTACCGCGTCTGCTTCGGTGGTGGTGAGGTTGGGGGTGGGCCAGCCTGCCGTGATGACGTACTCCACCCCACCGCGCTGGCAGGCATCGAGCAGCATGCCCAGCCCATGCTGGCGCCCCTCTCGGTCGTGGAACTCGGTGACCAGGTTGAGGCCCATCGCATCGGCGTAGTCCTCGACCAGCTCCCGTTGCCGGGCCAGCTCGAACGGGTAGCGGGCGGCGCCGTAGAAGATGGCGATCGGCCCAGTGCCCGCACCACTGTCACCTCGTGCAGTGGTTGGTACCGCCTCCAGTACCGCCGCCGGCTCATATGGCTCATCTGGCGTATTCGTTGTGGCTTGTGTTGTCATCTGTCTCCTCCTCTCGTCATATGTTGCTATTTCACTGTTTTGTGTTTCTTCTCTTTCTATTGACGCTCAGATGGACGGAAAAGTCCAGTCCGGTTTTATGTTCCCCCGAGAAACGATTCCACTGACCTCGCGCTAGCGGCCATGCCGCGCTATTGCGCCGTTTTCTGTCGATGGTGCATCATTTTTCTGCGGTGATGTTCTCTTTGCGAAGAAAAGCGCACTGAGAATGCCAGGGCGGGTGGAGTGTTTTCGCTGCGTCATGGCCCGCGCTGGATCAGGGCGGCGAGCTGCTCGGGTGCGGCGGTGATCTTGAACAGCCCCGGGGTCAGCGTCTGGTCGGCGGCGATCTGCTCGGCCAGGCGGCCTGCCCGTGCCTGGTTGGTCAGCAGCCAGACCACCTGCGGGTAGTAGCCATGCTGGGCCTGGAAGGTGCCGCTGGCCAGGTGGGCCTGGTAGTCGTGGCACTTGGCCAGCAGCCGCGCTGGATGCTCAGTGTCCAGGTCGACCTCGAGCAGCCAGTGATCTTCTACGCCCGTATCCGTCGCCGTGATTGCTTCCAGATCCGGCTTGAGCCAGCCCAGCGCTCCACCGAGCCGCAGCCAGGAGCGCCAGCAGGCCGGCTCGGTACGCAGCCGGGCTAGATGCCCACCGACGGCGTGAATGGCCTGCTCGATGACCACCCTCGCCTGCGTGATCGCCAGCGTATGAGCAAGGAACAGTGGCGACGGCTCCTGAAAACGCCGCCGCGATCCACGCCCTTGCCCCTCGCTCGTCAGGCGCTGCCCCGCTGCTGTCAGGTACCAGACGTACCCGGCTGAGCCGGCCCGCGTGCCACCAATCCGCCGCGCCAGGTGAGCAACCAGCCCCAACTCGCACTGCCTTCGCAGTCGCCGGCTGGTCTGGCGCAGCGCCGAACGGGCCGAACCATACTGCCCAGACAGCTCGGTGATCTGCGCCAGCTGACGCGTCGTGGCATAGCGATGGGCCGCCAGCAGCTCCAGCAGCTCGCGATCGGTGGCATCGAGCCGCTCGGCGATCGCCTGCAGCTGGGCACGGCCAATCCGGGCCGGAACCTGGCGCTGAGACTTCGCTGCCTCTGTCGTCGCTGCTCCCTTCATCGTCGTTGGTGTCGTCGCGGACGTCGGCACTGTCAGACCGGTGTCTGTCCCGACGCTCGCGTATTCCGATGTCGATATCGATGTGTTCATCGCTGTTTCCTCCTTCGTGATCGTCATGTGGTTGATCGCGTCGCTGCTGCGAGCCAGGGGCTGTGCTGTGAGGCCGGGGCTGTTGTCAGTGGTGGATGGGATGGCCAGAAGGGGCCATCAGTCGCCTCCCGTAACCGCGCCGGTGCCGCGCTACTGCGCCGATAGCCGCGCCTGCTCGCTGCAGCGATGCGTCTGGCGATTCGTCCCCCGACGCGTCTCGATACGCCAGTGGTGGAGACAAGCGCAGGGGCCAGATAGGGGCGATACGTCGCAGCCCGCAAGAGTTCCAGAGGGAGAGGGCTGGCGCTGTTCTTGACGGCAGCGCTGACGACGCGCTGCGGAGGACACGTTCAATCCCTCCGCCCGTCATGTTGTTCCTCCGCTCCGCCTATCTGGCCTGCGGCCGAACATCACACCAGCCGTCGAGTCAGGTACGCCGTTCGCTGGCCCAGTGCCGTCGTTCGTGGCTTCTCCCCCGCGCTCACCCGTCGTGTCGTCCGTTGCTATCTGAGCCACGTCATCACCGGTCATCTCGCCGTGCTGCCCGAGCCGCGCCAGCAGGGCGGCCTCAGTCTGCGCGGTGTCCTGGCCGTAGCGCGCCTGGCTGGCGGCGCGCAGTGCCAGGGCGTCCTGGGTT
>CAURPS010000005.1:0-104687 GCA_963526965.1 uncultured Candidatus Saccharibacteria bacterium
CGCCCACGCCCTCGACACCGACGCCGGTGGGTTGGTGAGTGGGCTGGAGGTGTAGAAGAAAGATCGGCGCAGCGCTCCTACAGCACTGCGCCGATCCCGACGAACGACAACCAGCGAGTTTCTACAGTTCGTCCTGCCGTGCCTCAGCTTGGTCGTCTTCCTCTACTGCTCTCTCCTCGTACCGGTCAGCCGCCTTCTTCAGTAGTCGAGCTGTGTGCCACGATGTCGATCGGATCTGCTTGCTCAACGCGCGGTAGCGCTGTGCGCTCTCATGTTCTTGTTGTCCACCGTCGTAGACTCCTCGCACACTCGACATGAGGCCACGACACATTCCAGCAATAAAGCCTTCGTCAAGATTGTCGCTTCCCACTTCGTCGATCAATTCGCAAACAGCTGGCAACGGCCACATTCCATTCTCATCTTCCGGACTGTTGGCGAGAAGTCTACCGATTTGGTGGTCGCCCTTATCAGAAAGCTCCGCAGCAGCCAATCCTTGCCGCGCAGTTTTGACCCATTGCTGCATCACCGCCGCGTCAAGTTCCCCGTCTGCCGTCATGCCTGGGCAGCCACGCCAGCCGTTGAGCACGCTCGTAGCCATGCGAAATGAAGCACTGCGATCCATCCCGAGCATGGTTTTGTCGCGACGCACCACCTCCATAAGCCTAATAAACAAGTGGGGTTCAGTCGCAAGAGTGCGATGGAGAACTATCGGCTCTCGATAATCGCCAATGAGCGGATAAAACAAAATCTCTAGCCTTGCAACATCTACCTGATCAGCTTTTAGCTCAACAATATGATCGAGCACCTGACTGACCTCATATGACAGCGAGGAGATCTTGGCCGACTCTTGAGTGCATGCGATGTGAAGCAGGCCGATTAATACATCTGTCGTCAAGTCAGCCGTAATGCCCTCTTGTTTGGCGGAGCGAATCGACAACGACACGCTGTCGATCGCATCCCAGGCGCGCCCGCACGCAACCAGCCGCTCAATCGCATACCGCATGTGATCTGGTGGCAACACACGCATTTCAGCAGTTTGCCAATAAGCGTTGTCATCGTCTTGATTGCGCGCAACAACCTCCCAGTAGTCCCACTCAGCCGGCACGCAGCGCAGGACAGCAGCGCGCTGCGATGCAGTGAGTCGCGGATCATCGAGCACGTCCTGCAGCCAGGAAGCACCACGTTGGCGTAGCGCTCGGTACAGGTAGCCATCCACAACGGCAGTCAGCTTGCTATCGGAGCTGTCCACCCAGTGCGCGATACCCCAGAAATTGAGTTGCTGTCGATCCGCCAACATCTGCCCCAGCACCCACGACGCGACGGCTCGCGACGCAAGTATCTCGAGGTCGTCGAGCTTCTGCGGCCCCGCGAGTATCTCACTAAGCGCCTCTTGCCGACGTGCCTCCACCTTTTGATCGTAGTCATCAATGTCGCGGTGCAGTGCACAATCGAGCAGACCAGGATTGTGATTGAACAAGTAGAGGTGCCGCAGAACAGGTGAAGTGGGCTTCCACCTGTCAGACAACTCCAAAAGGCGACCGACTTCCTCTTCCGGCAGCGACCACTCCGCAGCCCTGTGGTGATAATGGCTGGTAGCTAGCTGACGCAATGTGTGCCACACTAAGTAGCGATCGTCGTCATCAAACTCTTCGGACGACGAAAGCTTGCTGAGGTGATCAATAATCTTCGTCCTGTCTTCCGACAATATGCCACGATTGATGTGATTGATCAATCGCTTAAGGTTTGATGGTGTGACATCACTCCAGGTGAGTGCACGCTGGACGAGACCATGGAAGAAGGAGCTCCGTTCTTCCCACTTTACCGGCTTGTCGGTGAGTGGACACCAATCTGCGCGAAAGTGAGGCGTGGCTGGTGGCGTAATTACCGCCGAATAGTCGGGCCATAGCGCAAACAGAAGATCCCACCCGACAGTTGCCGAAATCCGTTTGACAGAATCAAGCGCGGCAAGCCTCTCACCAGACGGCACCGTCGTGAAATTAGCCCAACCGCATAGTATGGCTGCGAGGCTCTCATCAGGCCGATTACCACGCTGCTTGTCATCCGCCGGATTGGCGGCAAGCAAAGCGAGACACTCGACAGCATCATCGAAGTATTCTTCAGACCACGCGAGTACCTCGAGTGCCCACAGCAAGTGAGGGCGGAACCAAGGATCACTAAACAGTATGTCGTTACTATCTGCATAATATGCTCGCAGTAACGAGGAGGAATCTTGCTCCAGATTGTTTATGACGATATCAACAAATTGCTGCGGCGCAGCCTCTGCAAGAGACGGCAACCGTGGCGCTATTAGATTCCAGACACGACCGGAGCCATCTCCTACTGCCTGATTAAGTAGTTGGTTGGTAATGTCAACAACGCTTTCTCTCAATTTGCCGGACAGTGCGCCGTCTCCATCCATAGAGCCAACCATCGCAAGGCTCCGCGCAATGCCGCTCTTCAGCTCCTCCGAGTACTGCACCTGCGACGTGGGCTGATTGAGCTGCTGCTCGACCTTTTCTAGTGGATTCAAGCCGTATGACGGATTGACCTCACTCAAGACATCAAGCGTCATCTGCTTCCACCGCTCTATGACGCCATCTGTGATCTTCGACGACAGGCAACGAAATGCTTCTTCAAGGGAAGCAAATCGCCAGGCCGAGCCAGATTGGCTCATCACAGGGTCGTTTCCGCCAGCGCGCTGCTGGCAGAGCGACGTCACCGTATCGTAGTCACTACCGGCCAGCGCCGCTATCGCCTGCGTATCCTTGTCATTATTAGCATCCCACGCACCAACGAGTGTCAGCGCCGCCAGCATTGGCGCTGAGGCATCGGTGGCCCACGTAGGCGTCTGGATCGCTGCGTCACGCGTTAATGCTCGGACAAACGACGGCATATTCCGCCGGGCAAGCCCAGCAAGATATCCCGCATTTTGGAAGTTGACACCACAGTCATTCAGCAATGACTGCACGTCGGGTCGCGATACACGCGGCAGCTCTACGTCCACCTTCCCATACACAACTTGCTCACGGTCAACAATTTTGATCACGTGATGACCATTGTCAATCGCTGGTTTCGTTTCAGCACCATCAAATACCGGAATCAGTATTGACTTCCCGGCCTGCCGAGCGATCCGATTCCATGCACCTACAGACTTAACGATGACTACCGATTGATCAAGAGCACTAAGTTCATCCTCGGCGCCAGCCGCAAAACTTGCGTATATGAAGGCGAGGCAATCGTCACGCCAGTCCGCCTGAATCGTGGTGGTTCGCGGTGCTTTGGCAAGCAGCTCTCGGAGTTTGTCTCGAGTCGATTCTCGCCCAGCCGTAAACATGCTGAGTGGCAACTCCGGATGAGTCGCCTGATGAAAACTGTCCCACCACTGCTCGAGCGTTTGCGCCTCATCAGGCTGCTTGCCAAGGTGTTCAGAAATCCAGTAGTGCGAAGATGGCGACGTCTCCAGCCACGCTTCTAGATCATCAGCGTCAAGTGCCCATACATTAGCGAATTTTCCCTCACTTCGTCGCTCTTCTAGCCACTTGTCTTTACCACTCCATCGCCGGGGTGTGGCAAATACGAAGACATGGCTAGCGGCATCATTCTGCTTAGCTCGCTTATGAAAGTCCTCCGATGCTTTGCTAGCGATCTTCTTATCGGTGCCAAACTCAAATATTAGCGACCCTGACGGCAAAACAGAGACCGTTTCGTCCGACTGAGCGACTCCGTCGTAGCCAGACACGTTCACACCGTTACCGGCGCGCACCGATACCGCCGAAACTCCTGGAGTATCTAACAAGAGACGGCGTATAAGCCATGGAAAGCTCTGTTGAGCATCACGAGCATTATTGTCTGGCCAAGAATTGAGATCATCGGCGGTGATGAGTTCTGGATTCTTCATGTTTCTCCTCATTTAGCAATCAGGCACAATACAGCGTCTGAACTACTTTTGAGTACATCAGACAGCCAAAGCACCTGCTGCACATATTATACGCTTACTTACCACTATCTACTCCGCTATTTATCTCAGTTTGGTCACGAATATTGTTCCGGTTTCATTTGGAAGTATCGGCGCTGCTCGGTGTATGCAAGACTCAACGACTTCCCATAGTTTCACAATCATTGTATACTGATTGGAGTAATGCAAGTCTATACATCAAAATATCCGCGTTTATCTGGATCATCCTATGATGAAGTATTAAAGCGAGCTCGAGCCGAGTATCATGTCGTCGCACAATCAAGCAAACGACAACCATATGTGAGGTCGAAGTATTTCAATAGCAGCAAGATTTTTCTCGACGTATTTTGGACTCACCTGATGCAGAAGCACCCAAAGGAGCGGCGGAAGCGGCTGCGCTTCTACAAAGCGGCTATCGAACTGCTGCGTAGCTCGCGAGAAGTACCAGAAGTTTCCTTCAGTGCAGACGATAGAACTATCGTGCTCTATCGCTTCTATGGAATGACAAAAGACGGTGAGCACTTCTGCGTCCAAGTCAAGGAAGACAAGCGAAGTAGCCGAAGAGACTTCATGTCGGTATTTGCACGAAAGCCGCAATAATTCAAATCAAACAAAAATCTCCCGCAGTGTGACCTGAAAACCACTCGCCGGAGATTCTGGTGACACGGTGTTGGCCTGTGTCTAGTTACGATTATATGCTTTTTGTCGGCAATGTCAATAGTAATTTCCGGAATCACGTCGAATACTGATCACCGCTGGCAGGTAGTAGCGTACTGACTCTGTCTGTCTCCACTCCCCCAGCCATCAGTCAAGCCTGTGCCGCTACCAGATGCTTGCTCACCGTATCCCGGCCGAAGCCAAGCTCCAGCCCGATCTCGATGTAGGTGCGCCCCTGGGCGTGGAGCTGCAGAGCGCGTTGGAGGTCATCACTGGTGAAGTGTCGCTTGCGGCGGGGTGGTCGTTTGGCCTGGCGGCACGTGGCACGGACGGTTGACTCAGTGACACCGACCTCGGCAGCGATCTCGCGGGCAGACATGCCGGTGGGCTCCAGATCGAGTATCTGCTGCTTTTTCGCCGCGCTGATCGGACGGCAGGCCGTCTTGCGGATACCGCGAGCCGTCGTGGTCTCACTTGCTTCTGACGTAGGCGCTACGCTAGCTGTGCTCGGCGCCGGAGCAACCTCACCCGCGATGAGACGCTTGCGGAAGGCGAGCAGGGGCTTCCAGTTGTTCGGATTGATGCTGCCCAGGTGCACCAGCTATTTGTGAATTTAATGCCGTTTTGCGGCACTTTTTTATAATTTGCGGCATGGAGCTTTTTTGCATCCTTCCTCAAGAATTCTATAGAAGTGTTCGTTTCCCAAATATAATCCCACTTCAAGAGTAAAATCCGTTGGGCGCGATAAATGCTTGATAACCCCATCAGATAACATAGACAAAACAAACACTGGTATTGCAAAGTAGAAATTATAATATATAGAGTACAGAAGGAGCAACAAATGAGCCAACAGTTAGAACGAGAGCGCACATTCCTCGCAAAAGAGCTGCCGCAAGAAATCAAAACAACCAAGCCAACTCGCATTGTTGATATTTATATCCCAGACACGCCAGCGCATTCTCACCTTCGGCTCAGACAAAACGGCAAAACATATGAAATCACCAAGAAGACCTCCGTTGCAGTAGGTGATGCGTCCAAGCACATTGAGCAAACCATCCCTTTGACAGAAGAAGAGTTTGCAGCGCTCTCGCGTTGCAGTGAAAAGCGCGTCGCAAAGGACCGCTACCGCGTCGTGATCAATGACACACTCGCCGAAATTGACGTGTTCATCGAGGATCTGGCTGGGCTTGTGTTGATAGATTTTGAGTTTAGTACAGAAGCCGAGAAGGATAATTTCTCTCCACCAAGCGTTGCCCTTGCCGACGTTACACAGGAGGACTTCATTGCTGGAGGCCTACTCGCCGGCAAGACATACGACGCCATTGCGCCAGAGCTTGCGCGGTTTTGCTATAAAAAGCTTAGTAAAGAGTATCTCTAGTTAGTTTATTCATTATTATTATTCACTATACAAAATACTCACCCCTACTGGGTGAGTATTTTGTATGCCGCAAACCCTTGCCCTATTGGTCGGCGTATGAGAGCAAAGGTTTTTACTCCGTTACGCCCAAAACCCCATCTAGAGCATAGGCGGTTGTTTCCCAGCCATTGACGGCAATGCTGTCGATACCCATCGCGCGGACTGGGTAGTCGTTGCCGCCTTCTTCGATCTTATCACCAAAGAAGAGGACTTCGCTTTTTTCTAGCCCATTAGCTTCAAGCAGCTTCTTCATGCCATAGGCTTTGTCGATGCCAGGGCGGGTAATGTCGGTGCTGGTAGTGCCGCCAATACGCACTTCGAGACCAGGCAACTGTGCCGCTACTTTGTCGCGGTAAATTGGCCGGATATCCTTGTATTTCTCTGCCCATGCATATTTTTCCTCTGGAGTGGCCTGCTGTCCCAAGGCAGATATAGTAATCTGGCTCTGACGATCCTCGATAATCTCACCTGCTGGGTGCTCACACCAGATCCCCATCTCCCGTGCAGTTGACTCAAGCACACTCACGATTTGCGCCTTCTGCTCATCCGTCAGATCCTCAGCATACTGCAACTGCCACTCGTCTGCGTGCGGGTCGAAACGATAATAGCGCGTGCCACACGTCGGCATAGCGTGAAACTTAGCCAGTAATTCGGGCGATACATCAAGGCGGCTGGTCACCTGCTTTTGGATCTGCTTGAAGTCTCCACCAGTGATGACACATACGTCATACTTCTCCAGTAAGCGCCCCAGCAGAGCCGCCATCCGGTCGCTCACGGGTGACTTTGTTACTGCCAACGTATCGTCTAGATCAAATGCGATCAATTTTTTCATGACAAATTCTCCTCTTGTAGCTAATTAATGTGCCATTATCATACCATAAAATATGGCAAATACATAATCGAATGATCGGTTGCTACCATTCTGCCGAGCGTAGCCATCGAGAACACCCGTCTATCGCACGAGCACAAAGCTGTTCTTGCCCTTTTTGATCAAGCTTGGACTCGTCGCTGGTTGATCACTGGTGATTTTTGCACCATCAAGGCTAATGGCATTGTTTTTGATGAGGCGGCGTGCTTCGCCATTACTGGCGCAGACCTCAGCCTCCACCAGAGCGGTCACCACTGATTGAGGTGAGACGGTTGGGATCTCGTCAGCCAGCGCGTCAAAATCTTCCTCGCGCAGCGTCGATAGGTCATTGCCACCAAAGAGCACACTGGTTACTCGCTCCACACTCTCGCGGCGCTCATGGCCGTGGACGATGTCGGTTACTTCTCGTGCTAGCGCCTTTTGCAGGGTGCGCGCACCAGGGTTAGCGCGGTGGGTGTCGATTAATGTTTCGATAGTTGCTTGATCAAGCAATGTGTAGATCTTGATCAAGTCTTCGCTCGTCTCGTCATCGCAGTTGAGCCAAAATTGATAGAATTTGTATGGGCTCGTCAGTGCTGGGTCAAGCCAAACTGCACCACCTTCCGATTTGCCGAATTTCACTCCTGTCTGCTTATTAATCACGAGCGGTGCCGTCAAGACATGAGCTTCACTGCCCTCGAGCTTACGAATGAGCGACACGCCTGTCACGCTATTACCCCATTGGTCGGCACCAGCCAATTGCAGCGTCGCACCCTTCTCGCGGTATAGATGCAAGAAGTCATAGCCTTGAATCAATGCATAACTAAATTCACCATAGCTAATGCCTGCCCCGCCTTCGCCGATCCGTTGTTGTACAAAATCGCGGTCGAGTAGCTGCGTCATGCTCACGTGCTTACCAATCTGGTGCAAAAAATCGACATAATTAACGTGAGCGAACCAATCGGCATTATTGACTACTGCAAAATCCTGGCCGCGAAATATCTGTCGAAATTGCGCCGTCAAGCCTTCAACACTACGTGCTACCGTTTCAGCATTGCGGAGATCACGCTCTTGCTTTTTACCGTCTGGGTCGCCAATCATCCCAGTTGCGCCCCCTACAAGCAACAGTGGTGTGTGCCCATGGTCGATGAAGTGCCGGCATAGCATCATGACAGCCAAGTTGCCAATTGTCATGCTTGGTGCACTCGGGTCAACGCCGATGTAAAAAGTACGCGGTTCATTGATGTCATTAACATTGGCAAACGTCGTTTGGTTAATGAATCCGCGCCAGGTTAATTCTTCTGCTAAGGTCATATATCCTCCACTCTTGCTCTTTCTTATGCTCATGTATTGCTATTATTTTAGCACGAAATAGCGTGAGGTAGTGGGGCCGCGCCGCAGGAAAAGACTAGCCGTACCCACCCACATAATGCTATAATACAGAGGAATATTGCGTGTTAGAGGAAATAAGAGATCGTGGTCAAAAATAATTTATCACATCGAGTTAGCGTCTACTCCAACCTTGCAGCCAAGCGCCGCACCAAAAAAGACGCCGAAGCCCGCCGCAGAGCGGAGTACTTGGCAAGCCTGCCTAAGCAACCTCTCAAGCGGCTACTCTATCGGATGCATCCACGCCGAGTGGCACAATTTTTATTTAGCAAGCGTGGGGCTTATGCCATCCTCAAGGTAGTTGGTGGGTTTTTCCTTGTGCTCGCCCTCATCATTGCTGGGCTCTTCACCTACTACCGCAAAGACCTCGATGCAATTCGCCCTGGTGAGATAGACAAGCGCGTCCAGACCACTGTTACAAAATATCTCGACCGCAGTGGCCAGCTCCTCTGGGAGGATAAAGGTAGTGGCGACTACAAACTGGTGGTCGACGGCAACCAGATCAGTGATTATGTGAAGAAAGCGACAATTGCCGTAGAAGATCGCGACTTTTATAATCACCATGGTATTAGCCTAGCTGGTATTTCTCGCGCGTTCCTGAGCAACTCGCAGGGTAATGCCGTACAGGGTGGCTCAACACTGACACAACAGCTCGTTAAGCAAGCCTTCTTTGAGAAAAGTGAGATCGAAAAACGCGGCCTCGATGGTATACCACGCAAGATCAAGGAGGTGATTCTCTCGATTGAGGTCGAGCGTATGTACAACAAAGATCAAATCCTGAATCTCTACCTCAACGAAGCATCATATGGTGGCCGTCGTAATGGTGTTGAATCGGCCGCACGCACCTACTTCCAGAAATCAGCCAAGGATCTCACCCTAGCCGAAGCGGCGCTGCTCGCCGGCATCCCTAACAGCCCTGGGCTCTACGACCCATATTACGTACCAGGTAATAGTGCCCTCATTGCACGCCAGCACAAGGTGCTTGATAGTATGGTTGAGATGAATTACATTACCAAAGAGCAGGCTAACGAAGCAAAGCAAGTTCCCATTCTTGACACTGTAAAACCAAAGGCTGAGCAATATGCCGACATAAAAGCGCCGCACTTCGTCCTGATGGTGCGCGACCAGCTCGAAAAAGAATTGGGCAAATCGACCGTCGGCAAAGGCGGCCTCACCGTTACAACTACACTTGATTCAACGCTTCAAGGTAAGCTTGAGACTCGTATGCAAAGTATGTTTAATGGCAAGCTTACTAACTCTCACTGTGGTAATACTAACTGTGCGACCTATGCCGGCTTTACTAATGGTGCAGCTGCTATCGAGGATAATAAAACAGGTCAAGTGGTAGCGCTGGTTGGGAGTCGAGACTTTAACTATGCCGTCTTTGGTCAAAACAATGCCGCTACTGCCTTTATCCAGCCTGGTTCATCCATCAAGCCACTGGTCTATGCTCAACTCTTTCAAAACAAGGGTAATGGTAGAACCAACTACGGGAGTGGCTCTGTCCTCTCCGACTCAAAGATTAGCTTTGGTAGCTGGACGCCGCAAAACGCCGATGGCAAGTTCCAAAACAACATTAATCTCCGCCAAGCTCTCGCTCGCTCGCGCAACATCCCCGCCATCAAGGCTATGCAAGAGAACGAGCGTAATAAGCGTGGCAGCACCTGGCAGACCATTCGCGAGATGGGCGACAGTGCTTACTGTACCCAGGGTGCAGATGCCCAAGCTGGCCTATCGAGTGCCATCGGGAGCTGCGGTACACGCCTCGTCGACCATGTCAATGCCATCGCATCTTTGGCGCGGATGGGCACCTACACCCCACAATCAACTGTTCTCAAAGTAACCAACAGTACTGGCCAAGTCCTTAAGCAATACACAGCCTCTACGAAGCAGGTGATCGATCAGCAAGCTGCCTACATCGTCAACGACATTCTTGGCGACTCCAGTGCGCGAGCCAACCTTGGTGGTGGGCAAGACTACATGCCACAAATGAACCGCCTCAAGGCAAAGACTGCCGTCAAGACCGGTACGTCAAACTCCGAGATTAATGGCAAGGTGGTAGCAAAGGATATTTGGACAGTCGGCTATACACCAGCATTGTCGATGGCGGTTTGGCTGGGCAACTCTGATACGTCACCGCTCCGCAACGGTAACTCGCTCATCCCCGCTATGCTGCTCGACTACACCATGGCCGATGCGACGCAATATTACGTTAGTCAACACAAAGCATCATACAGCGACTGGTTCTCTGCACCAAGCGGCATTCAGCGGATTAACAACGAGATCTATCCATCGTATTACAACAAAAACTCTAACCGCAGCAGCAACACAATGTCTTTCGACCGAGTATCTAAGAAAAAGGCCACAAACTGTACGCCAGAGTCGGCCCGCGTTGACATCCCCGTCACTCGGTCAAAGGACTCCTCAGGCAAAGAGACTGTTTCAGCTCAAGATGGCTATGATGCAACCAGTAATGACGACACTCATCGCTGTACCGACTCCAAGCCAAGTGTTTCCGTCGCCGTAAGCTCGAGTGGGCAATCGGCGACGGTATACTACCGGCAGGGTAGTCACCCACTCCAGCAGCTGGAGGTGAAGGTGGGTGACCAACTCGTTGGCACGCGCCAGGTCAACAGCGATGGCGACACCAACGTCTCTATACCCTCCTCTGCTGGCAAAAACTTCACCGTGACTGCCACATTGACAGACAGTGTATACTACAGCGACAAAAATACCGCTCATGGCCAGCGAACAAGCTAGTGCGTTTGTAGAGAACAATGAAATACCCTGCGACTGTATGTGCAGGATTTTTTATAGTGGAGTTTAAATATAGGATTATATATCTACTCCAAGCTTGTTATTTATCCCCTAGAAGTAGCCTACACCCTTCGAATAAGATATCGGGGGATAGGCATCTCCATAATGGGAATATCAAGAAATTTAGGGCTTACGATTAAAAATAGAATACATCTGCTTTGGAGTCGATCATCGCGATTCTAGCTCATCCAAGATACATCCTTAGCCTATTATCTCTTACAGCATGCCTTCGCGCAATCAGCTTACACTCCGCACTTCATTACATTTTCTCCAGCTTCACCGGACATAATTGGGACTCACGATCATACAGAGACATTATGATCACAAGGAAAGCAATAAAGGTTCCACCACCCCCACCAACTGCCGATGCAGCTCCGGCGCTCCCGCTAGCCAGGTGAAGTTCTCGTGGGAGCGGTTCAGGGCGTTGTGATAATCCATGGGGTTGCCAGCAATATCAGTATAGATGCCACCCGCTTCCTCAATAATGATCTGCTGCGCGACATTGTCCCAGATCTTGCTTGTTTGGTTGGCGCAGGCGCCATAGGCACCCCTCGCAACCATTGTTTGGTCGACGACACTATTAGACGAGCGGAGATTACGGATCGAGAGGACGATGACGCCGAGTAGCTCAGCCTCGCGCTTCGTCCGGGCTGGATCCTCAGGGTGGCCGTCAATACCATACGCGACAAGACTATTGGCAAGGACGGTTTCACGCGAGACATGGATTTTCTGATCATTACACCAGGCACCTGCACCCTTGGTCGCAACGTAGAGCTCGCCAAAGGCAGGCAGAGCAATGCCACCAGCCACTGGAGTGTCGTGATCAAGCAGCCCAAGCATAACGCCATACTGTGGTAGCCCCGCCGCAAAGTTGCTCGTCCCATCGATTGGGTCAACCACCCAGGTGTAGCGCGACCCGTTATCGGCGCAGCCCAGTTCCTCGTCGATAATATTATGATCAGGATATGTTGTGCGGATTGCGTCCGTCAGGAAATAGCCGATCTCCAGGTCGGTCTCTGTCAGGACTTGATTGCGATCTCCCGCCTTGACCGAGTGAGAGAGATTGCCAAAGTTCGCAACTGCAATCTTCGCGGCAGCGGTGAGGGTGGTGGTAAGAAAGTCTCGATAGGTATGTATAGTCGCTTCCCTTTCATGGTATTACTACCATCAGTATAGCACCCTGAGAATCATGTATCAAAGATCAAACAATATCTCTTTGCTATCCGCTAGCTTCGCAATATCTCTCTTTCGACCAAGCTAATCTTCAAGCCATGGTGCCCGCGCATGAATTGGGACGGCTTCTGGCCTCGTCATGATACGCTTATCGATATACGCCTTCAGCTCTGGGTCGCTATCTGGATGAATCGGCTCTTTGCCAAATCTTTCAAATAGACGAGTAGCTTCGTCACTATATTCACCCGTCTGCAGTACTCTATGTCCTAGCTTCACGGTCAGATCTACTACATACTTCGACTTTTCTTTTCTCTGTTCGAGCAAGCATCACTCTATGTAACCAAATCACGCTAATACTGTTTTACTGCAACAAATCATACTACACACCAAGCTAACGTTAGCAGCTATTAAAACCCTGCGACACAGCAATACTAGATAACACGCCTTAATCCGTCTGCTTCTGCACCAAATCAAGCAGCGCTGCTTCGTGGTCAACACGGCGACGTGATGACGAGCGAGTAGTTCGTTTCTTGGAGGCAGCTTGCATGGCTGCCTGTGAGGTGCGGCTCGTTGTCGATTGCTTGGTATGCCTGGATTGAGAGGATGAAGCAGCCTGCGGAGACTTCGGAGTTGTAGCGGCTCGCGCGCGAGAGGTACGCTTGGCTAGCTGCTTTGATTGTGGTTGCTCTGCTGGCTTTGTTTTCTCATGAGCCACACGCGCCGTTCGCTGGGGCTGGCTTGAGGCTGGCTGGTCATTTTTCTTATCTGCTTTTTCTGCTGGAGCTGTGGTAGCACGGGTCCGCGCTGGTTGGCGAGAGCGCGAAGTCTTTGCTGGTTTGGGCTGAGTAGATGGTTGAGTAGCTGACTCTTCTTGCGCTACTGCTTTTCCTGATGATGCTTCAGCTGAGCGCGCTTTGGCTGGCTGAACTACTGGCTTTTTGACGAGCTTGGCAAAGATCATCTTACCTGCAGCGGTCTGAAGGTTGCGAATAATCTCCACTTCACAGGTGCGGCCCAGCTGGCTGCTGGCTTGCTCCACAACAACCATTGTGCCATCTGGCAAATGCCCAACCGCCTGATGAGCGTCCTGCCCCTTCTGAAGGAGCGCCAGTGTCAGGTGCTCACCAGGTAAATGTGCCATCCGGATGCTTTGCGCCAGCTCATTCATGTTGAGCACGCCAATCCCTTCCACGGCGGCGACTTTGTTAAGGTTATAATCGATCGTGAGCAGCCATGCACCATGCTGCTTGGCTAGGCTCAGCAATCGCTCATCAACTCCCTCGCGTGCTTTGCTGCCATCCTGCAAGAGCTCTACCTCAACTTCGTCCATCGCCTGCAGCTCTGTCACGACGTCAAGGCCATAACGAGCACGAGCTCGCTTGTCGCTGTCTGCGTGATCTGCCAAAAATTGCAGCTCACCCACCACACTACGGGGGATCACCAGCGTGTCACCAATAAATCCTGTTTTGGCAACGGCCGTAATGCGGCCATCCATTAGCACCGACGTATCGACTAACAGCGCTCGCCCTTTCGTTTTGAGTGTGTTACGCGGTAGCCTAGCCAGAAGATAACTAACTTCGCCAAGGATAATAAGTGTGATGATAAGCAACACAATAGTAGATAATTGCATATTGTTCCTTTTGTTATGTTTTTAGATAGGTAATGAGCGCGCTGCGGATATCGCGCACATCATGGACAAAGGGCGTCTTAAGACCAGAATGCGGAGCAATTGCTTTGGTGAAGCCGAGTTTTTGCGCCTCAGCAATGCGCCGCTCGGCCGCTTGGGCACTGCGCACTTCACCGCCAAGGCCCACCTCGCCAAACACTACTACGCCATCATCAAGGCGTCGGCCAGCAGCAGCACTAGCAATTGCCATAACGACGGCTAAGTCGGCCGCCCGATCAGCCAACTTGAGTCCACCGACAACGTTGATGTAGATATCTTTATCGGATAATTGCAATTTGGTGCGCCGCTCGAGGACAGCGATCAAAAGGTTGAGTCGGTTGAGATCAAATCCGCTGGCTGTCCTCTTAGGATACCCGAAATGGGTTGGATTGACAAGTGCTTGGATCTCGACAAGGATAGGGCGGTTACCCTCGAGGGTAGCCAGCACTACTGAACCATCAGCATTTTGGCGTTCGGCAAGCAGCGCAGCTGAAGGGTTCTCTACTACTGTCAGGCCACGCTCACCCATAGCAAAAATTGCCGCTTCATTCGTGCTACCATAGCGATTCTTGATGGCTCGCACCACCTTAAAGCCGCCGTAGCGATCGCCCTCAAACTGCAGTACCACATCCACGAGATGCTCAAGCACCTTGGGCCCCGCAATCGACCCTTCCTTCGTCACATGGCCCACCAGCACTACCGCCGTCCCTGATTGCTTGGCCGCTTGAATGATAACGTTGCTGGCGTTAGTAATCTGGCTTACAGTGCCTGGTGCACTGGTGATCTCAGCCAGGCTCAGCGTCTGAATCGAATCGACAATTACCAGCTGGTATTGGCCAGTACGGATGGTAGCCGCAATATCATCAGCGCTCGTACTTGCGGCAAAAGACAATGCCTCGTGCTGGTCGGCACCCAGTCGCGTCGCTCGCAGCGCTACCTGCCCAGCCGACTCCTCACCACTGATATAGAGCACCGATTGCTGCCGAGCAACTGCATGCGCCACCTGGAGCAAGAGAGTGCTCTTGCCCATGCCTGGCTGCCCCGCCAGAAGAAGCACACCACCAGGCAAAATACCACCACCCAGCACTGCATCAAGATCGGCAATGCCCGTTGCAAGCCGGGCTGCTGGCTCATCCTGGCTTGCAGCAGTGATTGGCCGCGGCTGTAGCAACGTACCTTGGCCGGCGCTGCGTGCCACGGCCGATTTCCCCACCGGGGCTGGCGCTTGCTCGACGAGGCTATTCCACTGGCCACATTGCTCACACTTGCCCGTCCACTTTGGTGAGCGCGCACCACACTGCTGGCAGACAAATATCGTGCGAGCTCGTGCCATTACACCTGCTCCTTGGGTTGCTCAATGCCATTAATGCTTTGGTTCAGCTCATTGGCGCGTACCGACAAGGCATTAAGCCGAGTGATCTTCGCATTATATATCTTAACGCGCTGATTAATCGCTAGCCGCTGTGCCTCAAGCGCTCGCTGACGTGCCAAGAGCTTCTTACGTGCTGCCTGGAATGATGCATCATCGCGAAAGCCGCCATTTTGAGCTCTCGCATTAAACACCTTAATATCAGCCGACAGCTGCTCAGCCATCTCTTTGTACTGTGCTTGATCAGTGGGGAGCTGGGTAGCTTCTTGGTTGATTGCCTTGCTGAGCGCTTTGGCTTCTTCATCGACTTTGTCAAAGACGGCTTGGTAAGCATCGCTACGTGCGACGATCGCCGCACGGTTACGAAAATACCGACCATAGTGCTGCTCTAACTCGCTGCTGATTGTACCAATCTGCGTGCCAATAATAGAATGAAGCTCATTATTACGCTCGCCTGGTTCGGCCTGGTCATAATACTTCACCATTGAGGCAATGACCGGATTGGTCTTGATCTTGGCGTACTCTGCTTCGATAAGCTTGTCGATCCGCTGTCGCTCGCCCGAACCAAGCCGCTCATATGCGGCATGTAATAACTCGTGTGCTGTCGTGACGGGTTCGGCGTTAGTGAGTTCTTGATTCTGCACATTGTAGACGTAAATCCGGCGCAAGTGGTAGCAACCAAGGATAGCGGCTGTGCGCTCTGTCGATTTGCAGCTTTTGTTAAACTCAGCCTTGTCCTGCAATTGTGGCTGGCTCGCATAGAGCAGCTGCCAACCTTTGTCAGTCAGCTCAAGCTGATCAATCACCGCTTGCATTGCACTATCGGGCTGATACCGGCTCGCCACTGCAGCATCGTAGAGCTCCGGGCCATAGGTCAGCCCAGCCCAGGCCATGCCACCGATCATCACCAGACCGACCAGTGTTGAGAGGAGGCGCTTAGGCCTTTTCGCTACGTGCGTCAATCGTCAGCTCCCCTTTTCGTACTCCAACTGTCAAGACCGACCCTTTGGCGTAGTGACGGGCCAAAATTCCCTCTGCAAGGCGATGTTCCAGCTCGTCCTCAATCGTACGCCGCAGCGGCCGCGCCCCAAAGGTGCGGCTATAGCCCTGAGCAATCAACCGTCGCTTTGCCGCTGGCAACACCTTAACGGCAAGGCTCTGGCGGGCCAGACGCCGATTGAGCTCGGCAATCTGCAAGTCGAATATCTTCCCAACCTCTGGCTTAGTAAGTGGGCGGAAGGTGATGATTGCATCAAACCGATTGATTAGCTCCGGCCGCATGAATCGTTCCAGTGCTTCACGAGTATACGACTCATTGCGTCGCTGCTGCTGTGCTGTATCGTCCTCGTCGGCCAGTTTGGCCTGGAAGCCAAGGCTGCGATTGTGTTGCATTTTATCTGCACCAAGATTGCTGGTGAGGATGATGATTGTGTTGCGGAAACTCACGACGCGGCCAGTCGAGTCGGTCAATGTGCCATCTTCAAGTAGCTGCAGCAACATCTGGAAGATATCGGGATGAGCCTTTTCGATTTCATCAAACAACACCACACTATAGGGTTGACGCCGCACCTTATCTGTCAATTTGCCGCCATCGTCGTAGCCTACATAGCCAGCAGGCGCACCAACAAGTCGGCTCGCGGTATGCTTCTCACCAAACTCACTCATATCGATCTTAATCAGTGCGTCATCCGAGCCAAACACCTCACGAGCAAGCACGCGCGCCAGCTCGGTCTTACCAACACCGGTTGGCCCCATAAAGACAAAGCTACCGATCGGCCGCTGGCTGCTCGCCACCCCACTACGACTTCGCCGAATAGCACGAGCAACTTTGCCAACCGCTTCTTCCTGGCCAATCAGATATTTCCCAAGGTGTTTCTCGAGATTACGCAGCAGCTTCGCCTCACTTGTGCGGACTTTCTCAACCGGGATGTGTGTCATCACGGCAATAGCACGAGCAATATGATCCTCGGTGAGCACCAGTGGAGTTTTGCGACCTTGCTCGCGGCGGGCCTGCTCGAGTTGGTCAGTCAATTGGCTAATACGCTGCTTATACAAGGCAGCACGCTCGTAGTCTTCTGCTGCCACGGCGTCTTCCATCTTCTCGTTGAGCGCCTTGAGCTCGCGGACATACTCACGCTGCTTGCTTGGCTTATGTCCCTTCTTCACGCGTACCAGAGCTGCTGCTTCATCAATCACATCAATCGCCTTGTCGGGCATAAAACGATCGGCCACATAGCGGTCACTCATATATACCGCCGACTCGATCACCTCATCGCTAATCTTCACCCCGTGGTGCTTCTCGTAGTAGCTGCGCAGCCCCTTGAGGATTGCCACCGTATCCTTCACACTTGGCTCCTTAACGAGTACTGTCTGAAAGCGGCGCTCGAGCGCGCTGTCCTTCTCGATATGCTTGCGATATTCCTCCAGCGTCGTCGCACCGATGAGGTGCAACTCACCTCTAGCTAGCGCTGGCTTGAGGATATTAGCTGCGTCCATCGCGCCACCTTCTGCCGAGCCTGCCCCCACAAGCATGTGCAATTCATCGATAAAGGCAATAATGTTGCCCTGCTTGGTAATCTCGCGGATCAGTGCCGTCAGCCGCTCCTCGAACTGCCCACGGTACTTAGTACCAGCCACAATTGCCGTCATATCGAGCATAACCACTCGCTTGTCGAGCAGATTATCTGGCACATCCTCGCGGACAATCCGCTGCGCGAGACCTTCAACGATGGCCGTCTTA
The DNA here is from genome assembly GCA_963526965.1 of uncultured Candidatus Saccharibacteria bacterium. GTDB lineage: Bacteria > Patescibacteriota > Saccharimonadia > Saccharimonadales > Saccharimonadaceae > Saccharimonas. The sequence continues at coordinate 18,031 of CAURPS010000005.1, forward strand.
CCCACCCCTGGCTCACCCAGCAAGACGGGGTTATTCTTGGTACGACGGCTGAGAATTGTTATAAGGCGTTCGGTCTCGCGTGCTCGCCCTAACACAGTATCGAGCTCGCCATCGGCCGCCTTAGCCGTGAGATCAATGCTGTATTTGCTCAGGGCACTGCCACCGCGCGGCATTGGCCGACGCTTCGTGTCCGTGCGAGTGCTCGTGCCGCCGCGGCTCTCTTCGCGCATATCATCAAAGTGGGCTTCGAGGTTGCGGACGATCGCCTCGGTATCTGCCCCCATTTCGCGTAGCAATACAGTTGCGCGGGCGTTGTTTTGCTTGAGCAAGCTATAGAGAATATGCTCTGTGCCGAGCTCATCATGCTCATATTCCTTCGCGATTTCCCACCCCATCCGAAGTGTCAATAGAGCCGTCTCGGACAGGCCAGTTGCCCCACCAGTCCGCACCGTAATACTCTTGAGCGGCTGCAGGTGAAGTGAATCTTCCGCCCGGCGCAGCGTAATACCAGCATCGGCGAGTACCTTGGTACCGAGGCTGGCACTTTGGCTCAGAATACCAAGCAATAAGTGTTCGGTACCGATATAGGGGTTGCCATACCCACGGGCAATTGCATCAGCATACTGAACGCTCAGACGAGCATCATCACTCAAATGGCTAATAAAATCTGCAAAATCATCTTCCATGTCGTCCTCCAAAATCTGTGGCCAAAAAAGCCATCCTACTCAGTATACGCTGCTTATTAGCACTCGTCAAGGTGGAGTGCTAATAATACGCAAAACCCTGCTCTATTATGAGCAGGGTTGGCGTGTCGCAGTGCTTTGCAATTTTACGCTTGGTTTTCAATGGCGCTAAAGAGATCATCCTCGATATTCTTGCGTGGCTTGCGCTCAGCTGGCTGGCTTGCTGCTGTCTCGATATCAAGCTCAAAGCCCGTGAGACGGCTTGCCAGGCGAACATTTTGCCCGCTGCGGCCAATCGCGATCGACTGCTGGTCTTCCGTCACATACACTTTGGCGTGCTTGTGCTCGCGGTCAATCTCGACTCGCACTACCTCGGCAGGGCTGAGGGCGTTGCGAATGTACGTATCGGTGTTTTCGTCGTACATGATGATGTCGATCTTTTCTTGGTCGCCAATCTCATTCACAACGGCATTGACCCGCGTGCCATGCCCACCAACGAATGTACCAACCGGGTCAATCCCCGGCACCGTACTCAGAACGGCCAGCTTGGTGCGGCGACCTGCTTCGCGGGCGATCCCCTTAATCTCAACTGCCCCTGTCTCGAGCTCTGGCACCTCTTGGCGGAAGAGATACTCGATGAAGGCTTCGTTGCCACGGCTAAGGATAAGCTGCGGACCACGATTGTCGCGCTCGATATCCTTGATGAATACCTTGATGCGGCTGCCTGGCACGTAGCGCTCGCCTTGGATTTGCTCGCTCTGCGGCAAGATGCCAGTTGCCTTGCCCAGTTCAACCCGCACGACGCGTGGCTCAACCCGCTGAACAATACCCGTCACAACGGTACCAATCTTGTCTTCGAACTCTGCAAGCACCACCTCGCGCTCAGCTTCGCGCAAGCGCTGTAACACCACCTGCTTGGCAGTCTGGGCTGCCACACGGCCAAAGCTCGTCACATTATGTACCTCCTCAACGGTACCGCCCAGCTCGGCATCGGGGTTTGTCGCCCGTGCTTCTTCTAGGCTGATCTCTGTCGATGGGAAGTTAACTTCTTCAACAATCTCACGAATGACGAACACCTTGGCTGTACCGTCGTTGAGGTTGAGCTCTGCCCGGACGTTTTGGTCGCGCTCACCATTGTCGCGGCGCCACGCGGCAGCAATTGCTTGCTCGATCACACCGAGGATAGTTTCCTCAGGCAAATTCTTTTCGTCAGCGATCGTGCGCAAGGCTAACGTAAGCTGCTTAATATTAAGGTCTTCCATATTGTGTTACTCCTTTCTATGAAAAACTCCGACCTGCCGGCCGGATATCTACCCATCAGTGTAGCGGATAGCGCAAAGGATGTCAAATGGAATAGCGGAAGTTCTTATTCAACAATCGTCAACACATCACGGAGGTCGGCGATACCCCATCGTGCATGCCTGGCGGCAGGTGAGCCAGCAAAGGTTACTCCATTGCCTGTCACTGTAAAGAGCGGTACGTCGTTCGCTCCATCGCCCACGACCAAGCAGTCACCCAGCGAGACCTGCTGCTCGGCAGCCAGTTGGTGGAGCTGCTCCACCTTGGCCACCGCATCGTCATCTGGTGCATCAATCTGGCACAGCATGTCCTGGTCATCAAAGATAAAATGATTGCTCGCCCGCCAAAGCACCACGCCAAGCTGCTCTGCCACCATACCCACCAAGATATCCATCGCACCAGAGTTAATAGCCACGCGGTAGCCCCGCGCTTGGAGCGCCGCAACGACCATTTGAGCATATGGCATATAGGTGTACTGACTGAGGACACACTGCACCGCCTCTCTGTGGCAGTCGCCCCGCTGCTGGTAGCGCTGCAATAGCCAGGCTTGGCCCTCAGCATCGGTTATCTCACCCCGAGCGGCACGTGTCATCAAGGCAGCATCCTCTTCTGGGGTAATACCCATGGCGAGATTGAGATTGCGCCAAGAGTTGTCGCGAATCAAGGTGTGATTGAGGTCAAATACAATAAGCTTCGGCTGCATTAGCCAGGTATTCCCTGCCCAGGGCACGTGGCGAGGACGCGCTGCATGGCAGCTTTTTCGCCCGTGGTGACCCAGAGGTCATATTTACGCTTGACGGCAATTTGCCGGGCAACATATTGGCAACGAAACGGCTTATGGCTGGGCAGCCACGTAGCAGCATCACCATCACCCTTTTGCTGGTTGGCCGGGCCATCGACTGCTAGGAGCTCGAGCGGGTCATTGGCAAGCTGCTGCCGCTGCTCGCTACTGAGCTGCTGTGCACCGGTTTGCCAGGCATTACTGAGAGCCACAACGTGGTCGATCTGCACTGCAGTACTCGTGCCGCTCCCTCGCTGGAAGGTGATGCGCTTGCCTGTGTATGGGTCGTCGAGCTGGCCACTCGCTACTTTGCAATTGCCGCTCACCACCGCCTGCTTGAGGTCGCGTGCGAGGATGATATTGCGCGTATCGCAGCCATTCGTCGTTGCCCAGCCCGCACCAAATTGGCTACGCGCATACCCAGTCTTGGGTGTACGGCCCTTAACGGGCAATGCCTCCAGTGCTGCCAATGCCTCGCCATTGCCCTGTGGTGAATGACTTGACTGCGCCAACTGCCACGCTGCATATATCGCGAGCGCAACAATGACAATACCAGCGAGCAAAAACATCGTTATGACGCGGCGACGGCGATATTCCATAGTTATATCATAGCATAGGGTTACTTATAGGCTTGTACACTCTATCAATGAAGCAGCAAGAGGGGTTACACTGAGAAACTAGGTTGAAAATTGAGATCCACCACCAGATATCTCCAGCAGCAATATAGCGAGCAGTGCCTAATTCCGGTATACTAGTTTTATGCAACAGGTTACTCATCTCATCGACTTTTTTATACCAACTCACTATCAGCTGGCGCTGGATATTGATCGCCAGCAGCGGCACTTCACAGGGCAAGTGACAATCACTGGCGAGACAACGCAGGTCGATATGCCGATCAAGCTCCACACCAAAGACCTCACGATCACCAGCGCAATGATCGACGGCCAGCCAGCCTCTGTGGAGCACAATGGGGACGAGATCTCGCTACACCTGCCAACGCTGAGTGCTAGCACTCACACCATCACTCTCGTGTACGAAGCGGCGATTACTGACTCTCTTCACGGCATCTACCCCTGTTATTATCAGCATGACGGTGCGAAGAAGGAATTGCTTATGACGCAGTTCGAGAGTCATCATGCGCGCGAGGTATTCCCGTGTATTGATGAGCCTGCTGCCAAAGCGACCTTCAATATAACCGTCACAACTGAGCCGGGCATCACGGTGCTTGGCAATATGCCCGTCCAGTCACAGCAGGAAGCAGATGGTCGGCTCATCACTACCTTTACCCAAACGCCGCGCATGAGTACCTACCTCGTGGCTCTCGTGATGGGTGAGCTGCAACACATCACTGGCCAGACAAAAGATGGCGTGGAAGTGTCCGTCTGGGCTACGCCAGCGCAAGCTCCTGCGAGCCTTGATTTCGCTCTTGAGCATGCCATCCGCTCAATTGAGTTCTTTAATGAATACTTCGACACGCCCTACCCCTTACCGAAATCCGATCATGTTGCAGTACCAGATTTTAGCAGCGGTGCAATGGAGAACTGGGGGCTCATCACCTACCGTGAGTCTGCCCTGCTAGCCGATCCAACCACGACGACCATCGCCGATAAGCAATACATTGCCACCGTCATTAGCCACGAGCTCAGCCACCAGTGGTTTGGCAACCTGGTGACGATGAAGTGGTGGGATAACCTCTGGCTCAACGAGAGCTTCGCCAACATGATGGAATATCTGGCGGTCGATGCCATCCACCCTGAGTGGCATGTATGGACAGACTTTTGCAACCACGAGGGTGCGCTGGCCTTTGGCCGTGATGCGATTGATGGCGTGCAGCCCGTCCAAACAGCTGTTCATCATCCAGATGAGATTAGCACGCTCTTTGACGGGGCGATCGTCTATGCTAAGGGTGGGCGCCTCCTCTATATGCTCATGCATTGGCTGGGCGAAGACGCCTTTCGCGCTGGTCTGCAGGCGTACTTTGCTACCCATGCCTATAGCAATGCCGAGGGCGATGACCTATGGCACGCGCTGAGTCAAGCCAGCGGGCGTGATGTTGCTGCACTTATGAACCACTGGATCCGCACTCCTGGCTACCCAGTTGTCACAGCTTCGTTCAGCGGGTCGCAGCTAGTACTCAAGCAGCAACGCTTCTTTATTGGCCCACACGCGGCCGATGATGCTACCTGGCAGATCCCCCTCCATAGCTCATCACCAGCTATTCCAGCACTGCTCACCACGCAGCGCACAGTAGTAGAGCACAGTCTGGATGAGCCAGTCCTTCTCAATCATGGCAACGTCTCGCACTTCATCACGCAGTATGATGAGGTATTGTTAGAGCGCCTGCTTGGCAAAGTGCGGCGCGGCGAGCTATCTGTCGTCGATCGCTCACTCTTACTCACCCAACAGCTGTTACTTGCTCGGAGTGGTCGCGTATCGAGCGCCAGCTTGCTCACCCTCCTCGACGCTTACCGCAATGAGACAGACGAGCATGTCTGGAGCGTAATGTCGTCAGTGGTTGCCCACCTCAAGCTCTTCGTTGAACCGCATAGCACTGCCGAGCAGGCACTGCGGCAGTTTGTGGGCCAGCTTGCCCAGCAGAGTTATGATCGCCTTGGCTGGAGTGCACGCCCTGGTGAGCCTGAGAATGACACCAAGCTGCGATCGACGATCATCGCGCACATGCTCTATAGCGAGCAACCCGCGGTGATTGCCGAGGCGCAGCAGCGCTATGCAGCGGGCGGCCTATTGGCTCTCGATAGCGAGCTACGTAGCTTGATTGCCAGTAGCGTTGTCCGCCACAGCCAGCAGCCCCAGCAGCTGATTGATGAGCTTCTGGCACACTATCGGGCAACTGCCAGTAGCGACTTGCGCCAAGACATCGCCAGTGCCGTGACGAGTACGCGCGACGCCGCAAGTATTCGCAAGCTCCTTGCTCTCATGATGGATACCGAGACAGTTCGCACCCAGGATACCGTCTTTTGGTTTGTTTACTTGCTGCGCAACCGTGATGCACGCGACGCTACGTGGCAATGGCTGCAAGATAATTGGCCATGGGTCGAAGAGCACTTCGGCAGCGACAAGAGCTTCGACTACTTCCCACGCTATGCCGGCAATATCCTTGCTTCGCGCCAACAACTGAGTGAATACCAGCGTTTCTTTGCACCACTGCGCAAGGAGCCAGCCCTTACCCGCGTGATAGATATGGGCATCACAGACATCACCGCCCGCGTCGAGCTTATTGAGCGCGATGGCCCGGCGGTTGTGGCAGCACTCACGAAGGTGTAGCGAGGCGTGAACCGCGCACTTGCATTTTCCGATACTATTCGCTTTCTGCCAATGCAAGCTATAACCTGTCAGAAAAACAATGCGCTCTTGCACTCTATCGAACGAAGCAGTAAGAAGGTGTGATCGCGCAGAAAAATATAGATCTATACACCTTAGGTCACAAAACCATCACTACTCAACAACTTCAATCCGCACCACCCGCGGTGGGCTACCACTGGTAGCAATCGCAATAAGCTGGAGGTTTGTATTGGTGATATTCTCCTGGTGCGCGTAGAACCGCGCGGCATAGTGCATTTGGTTGCGCTTCTTGCGCGTAATCGCCGCGAGGCCATCACCCGCATAGTCATCTGTGCGATGCTTTACCTCGGCAAAATACAGCGTATCGCCACGCTTCGAGATAATATCGATCTCACAATATTTCGTTCGCCAGTTGCGCGCCACAATCTGATGGCCGTGCTGCTGCAAAGCAGCTGCTGCAGCTGATTCGCCAGCATGGCCACGTGTGGTTGGTGTATCAGACTGCTGAGTAGTATGCGCTTCGTCTGCTGGGCGAGGATCATCGTTGCGGTAGTGCTGGAGCGGTTTGAAGCTAAGCCGATGCAGTGGCGTCACTCCGTGGGTGGCAATTGCCGCTCGATGCTGTGCTGTGCCATAGCCAGCATGCGCCGCAAAGCCATAACCAGGGTAGAGTGCATCTTGCGCAGCCATATACTGGTCGCGCGCTACCTTGGCAATGATCGATGCTGCCGAAACACTCGGCACCAATGCATCTGCCTTGGGTAGCGTCGTGACGTACTGCTCTAGTGCCGTCCCAGCCAAGAAGTTCACCCTACCGTCGATCACAATCTCGGTGAGCGCAATAGCTTTCTCACGGCATTGTTTCTGCACCGCTTCCACCGCTCGCCGCGTTGCCAGGCGGAGGGCTTCGCTCATCCCTACGTCATCCAGCTCTGCCGCACTTACCCAGCTAAGCGCATACGCCGCCGCCTGCTCTTGAATGAGTTGAGCAAGGGCTTCACGGCGCTTTTTCGTCAATTTCTTGCTGTCGTCCAGCCCATCAATCGCCGCACCACCCAGCACCACTGCGCCAACCACCAGCGGCCCCGCCCATGGCCCACGCCCGACTTCGTCAATCCCGAGTATCATACTACGATTGTCTCATATTTCATAGCACTATGTATACTGCCGAGCTGCGGGCTAGTTCAGTGCCGCGCTATACCAGCAACCATGCCAAACTATTGAGTAACGCGCTGCAGTCTATGATGTATAATATACAACCTTTATCTCTGTTTTTATTCGTATTGCTTGCTGATTCGCCTATTTTCTGTTGCGAGAGCATCGCTAATCTATTACAATCAAGGCGTACCCTCGGCTTAGCAAATATCACATTACCGCAAGGAGGAATATGACGAGGACACTTTGGTATACACTTCTCGCTACCGGAGTGTTTGCCTGTGCTATTGCTGGATGCGCTGGTGTCCCTACTAAGCCAGTTGCAGCAGTGCCAGTGCACACCATAGAGCCACACGAGGTGTGCACGCATCAGCATCATACGGGTGCGTATACGCTTGATAAGAGCAATCCCTATGGGTGGTCCTGCTACAATCTCGCCTACTCGATATCGCTCTTCTCGGGCTTCACATTCACACCCAAGGGCAGCCTCAATATGCAGGCGTATTGTACAGCCCGCCATCACGACACACGTGCCATCGTCTACCGTCAGCAAGCTCAACCAACCTGGCAATGCGTGCCATAGCATTCACCACACAAAAGATAGAACAAATAAACTGTATAGCGTCATAGTAATAACACGAAAGGATCATTCATACCCACCATGGAAATCACCGGGTCAGCACCACTCCTCATACTAGCAGTCGCACTTAACGTCGTGTATTTTATCTTGTTGATCTGTGGCATCTGTTGGGTTATCCGGCAAGGCCGACGCACCAAGCAGATCAGGCGGCATGTGGCCGCGATCGACGAAAATCTCGAGGCGATTCGCGCCATCCTAGCCGAGCAAGCAGAATCTCGCAAGACAAAATAATAGCATCAGTACACGAAAGCATAAAAGCCACCCTCAAGCGGTGGCTTAATGCTCGTGCTAAGGTTCAGTTATTTACGTATCGCGGCGAGCTATCCGCTGCCACCCCGCTACAGCCAGCGACACCAGCCAAACAAGCAGCGCCCCAGCAGTATTGGCCGCGATGTCCCAGTTGGTGTCATCCAGCGGCAAGCGAGCCACACTAGTCTTCGCCACCAGCAGCTCAAATAGCTCATTCATACAGCCAAGCGCCGACACCAGCGCGAATAGCGAGAATGCCTCCACTAGCCAGTAGCGGTGCCACCCCAGCGCGTGTTTGAGATAGAGCCACAGGCAGCCAGTAAATACCCCACCACCGATGAAGTGCGTCATAAACGCCGTGTCTTGCCCATCGATCAACGGTGATGGCACATACCATGAGATAAAGAACAACCCACACGCTAGGTACAGTAGCCAACGGTAGCGCTGCTCATGCGTATAGCCATAATGCTGCAAGATAGGCGGTATACTACTCGCCAAGACAACTGGTATAACAATCGAGACAATGGTAAAGATACTCATACTTCTAGTATAACATCAGAGACAATCTAGCTGCCACAGACCTGTAGCGTATCATGATATAGCTATTGCAGAAAATATGTTGTGCGTATTATCTCCGCGCCTCATCCATATATCACACCCTCCCTTTTCGGTGCTCAGGAGAGGTTATCCACCAAAACCTCATGAGCCAAGCACTCAAGGCAAAACAGACTAATAGCGTAGCTCTCCTAATACAAATCCGCCCCTGACATAGAGGCGGATGTAAAAGCTTTTTTATAGTGGCTATTCTACGCGGCTTCGTGGCGAGCGGCAACCTCGGCAGCCTTAGCGTCAAGCTCAGCTTGCTTAGCATCTTCGGCCGCCTTTTTCTCGGCAGCTTCTTTGGCCTTTTCTTCTTTGAGGTGGGCAGCCTCAGCCTCGGCATGAGCATCGTGCACGTTGTTCACCGCCTCGCGGTCAAACTGTACGGCAGTTAGGCGAGCCGACTTACCACTGCGGCCACGCAGGTAGCTCAGGAAGTTGCGGCGCACCTTAGCGCGGCGCATCACCTCGACCTTCTCAACGAGTGGGCTGTGCAGCAAGAATGACTTCTCTACCCCTACGCCACTGGTGATCTTACGTACGGTAATGCGGCTGGTGTGCTGACCTTTGTTGTCGGTGCGGATTACCACACCCTCAAACATCTGGATGCGCTCTTTGTTGCCTTCTTTGATTTTTTGGTGGACGCGGACCGTGTCGCCGCTCCGCACATCAACAACGGCAGGTTTTTTCTGCTGGTCATTGACTTTTTGGATCAGTGCAAAACTCATGACTTTCTCTCTATTTAATTATTAGATGACAATTCAGTTATTGATTGTACCATATTTTGCGTGCAGGGAGAAGAGGGAGAGAGCGCTTTTGCACCAATACCCCAAACATCGCTCAACGCGAACTAGCAACAGCCCCGCTCAGCACCACGAAGAAGTTTTTTATTATAACAAAGAACCTCTCTACCCTACTTTTTGGTGTGTTGCATCATGTATAGCTTTAATTGTCTTCTGGTCTTCAGACAAAGTATCAATATCAAACGGTGATGCCATTGGCTCAAACACACCTTCATCAAAATTGCCCTTTACAACAGTCAATTTACCATTACGAACCTCATATACATCGCTAAGCTTGCTATCTGATCCATTTTGCCCCTGAGTGTAAAACCCTACTTGTTGGACTGGTAGTTTCTCTGCTTTATTGCCTTGCTCGTCTATTCTGTAGCTGCCTGGGGTCTTTAAATTAACTGTAGACCAGTTTCCTTGTTGGTCCTGCACATAGAAGGTATCAGGTGACATATCACCTGTGATATTACCATACTCATCTCCACCAAAAAGATTATGATACACCCTACTCGTTCTGTTTTCATAATCCGGAATGACCACACTGCCGCGTAAGACATTGATTTTCGTCCTGTTTTTTAGCGCTTCATCGACTTGTGTGCGAAGGGCCTCATTAGCTTCCGCAGACAGCTTCTTCTCACCAGGCCGAGCCTTTTCTGTCGACTGCTGCTCAGGCGATTGGGTTGGAGGTGCTGAGAACGATGGTATCTCCGTTGCTTGGTCAGTAGAGTGAGGTCGCTCAGGCTGTGAAGTCTTGTTGCGTGCTGGCGCTTTGATGGATGGATCTGCGCTTGGTGTTGTTGCTGACGATGTTGCTTCGGCAGTGGCAGCAGTTTGAGTTGGTTGTGCTTCGTTTCGTGGTGCTTTTTCAGAAGAGCCACAGCCTACCAAAGCACCAGCACCCAAAGCAGCTACAGTAGCAGCAGTAAGTACTCTATCAACACCTCCCAAATCATCATATCTTTTACGCATTCTTTCCTCCTCTTTCTCTGTATCATCACTGGTGGATGATGCCTATTTTGGATTTATAATCTAAACTATACCGCACTTTGGTATATATAGCAACTAGTTTAGCTGGTGGTGTTTTCTTGGGCTGCGCTTGCTCCATCTTCGCGGCGGTTCACTACCTGTGCAGCTCTGTTCTCGTACGCTTGCTGGAATTTATGCTGGAGTACACGCTTGGCAGCATCATTGCGCACTAGGTCATACATCGTCTGCGAGTCGTATGCATAAAGGATAAGCACAAGCGCTTCGCCAGCAGACGGTAGCGCACGCTTGCGCGCTTGTTTCTTGTTGATAAGCCCAGCCTGCCGAGCTTTGTTGAGGAGTATCTCTAGGTCGTACTCAGAAGCGTACTGACTCCCTATCTCGGGCAGATCTTGAATAGGAAATACCTGCTTGTCTGCATTATCGTCGGCGCTATTTTCTCGCAAGCTATCGATCAGTGGCTGTGCAAGCTCTACAAGCTGCTCAATCTGGGCGCGTACTTCTGCGCTGAGGGCGGCCTCTGCAGCGCGGAGCGCTTCTTGCTGCTCTTTGGCTTCTGCTGCTTGACGGTTAGCGGCAGCACGGACAGCCTCGAGTGCTCGCTTTGCCAGTGCATCATCGATGTCTAGCACGCTGCTGACCGAAGCTTCATTTTCTGCGCTACCAGCAGCTGGTAACACCTTGCTGTGAGTGGTGTTGGCTGCTTCATGCGCTGCAGCTGCAGTATCTTGTGGCGTCCACTCAATCTGAATCTGGTGTTTGGCATGACGGCCATTTACTTGTCTCTCTTCTGTCAATCCCTGCATAGCAATATCTACTGGCACCGCACGATAAACAGTGATTGGATCACGTCGCCGACCATGCTCGTCTATGAGGTATCGCCGGCCACGCTGGAGGACAAGGTCGTGGCGCGCTAGTTCGTCTGAGATAATCGCACTGCGGTTATCTGGTCTTTGGTCAATATTTAGCAGAGCACTCACTCGATTGTATCGCCCGAGTTTTGTATGCACTTTCTCTGGGTCGTAGACCTCGTCACCTAATTCTTGCACCGTCCACGCTTCGCCAGTAGACCCCACAAGCACCTCTGCTATCCGCAGGCTGGCATCTTTTTTGATAAACTCTGGTGTAGCACGACTTGCATATCCCCGCTTGCTGCCTCGGTGTTTTGTTGGGCCATCATCAGGAAAGACATCAATATGCCCGGGCTCGCTCTCATTGTCGGTCGACTGCGCTTTCTCAACCGCTTCTTTACCCCAGATACGAATTGCCGTCTCCTCAGATACGACTGCCAAGGGTGGCTCTGTGAGGCCCATATAATATGCCAGCTCGGCGTTGATCTCACCAATCCTATCTTTGACGATTTGGCGCCGCTGCTGTACGTCTTTGCCAAGCGGGGTTGCCTGATATATTTCATCAACCTGCTCTGCTGATTCATCGGGCGTCAATGCCGCATGACCAAGATTGGCCAGAATCTTCGCTATCTTACCTTCTGCTCTGTAGCCACCCTTCTCCATTGGCTGTTCTTCTTCTTCAGCTATTGCGGCAAGAGTAGCCTCGCAGCTTGCTCGCTCCTCTTGATAGCGTTGGAGAACGCCTGCTGGTACCGCGCTTTTGTCGCCAGTCTGCACAAACTTCGCGAGCGCTTTTTGCTGATCAGTTTTGATCTTCGGCAGAGCCTGATTATAGGTATCCTTCTCGTGCTTGGAGGTATTTGCGTCGCAAAGGCTCAGCATGACTTCTCTGTGATGTTCATTATCTTTGGCAATTGCTGCCGTTACTTTTTCAAGCGGACTCTTAGCACTAGTCTCATGTAGTGATGGTTGTTGGTCTGTAAATTTTTTCATCATCGCTCCGTATGGTGAGCTGCTGCGGCTATGCAGGGCTTCTTGCTCGGTTTGTATTATGCATCATATAATAGCATTTGGCGCGAAAGTATTGCAATAACGGCTGTTTGTCCTTGTACTACTCCTTTCTCTTTCTCGCCTGTGTGCGGTATACTAGAGTTTATGGATTATAACAAACTTGCACTCGACCTACATAAAAAATATAAGGGGAAAATCACCACTAGCCTGCGCGATAGCGATGAGCTTGACCGCGATAAACTCAGCAGCTACTACAGCCCTGGTGTGGGCGCAGTCAGCAAGGCAATTGCAGATGACCCCGCTAGCCTACCCACCTACACCTGGACGAATAACCTCGTGGCAGTCATTAGCGACGGCTCGGCCATCCTAGGCCTGGGCGACCTTGGCCCTAAGGCTGCGATGCCGGTGATGGAAGGTAAGGCGCTGCTGTTTAAACACTTTGCTGGTGTCGATGCCGTGCCAATCGTGCTCGACGTGCACCAGCCAGAGGAGATCATCACTACGGTTAAGGCAATTGCGCCAAGCTTTGGTGCAATTAACCTCGAGGATATCGCCGCACCTCAGTGCTTTGAGATTGAGGAACGCCTGAAGGCCGAGCTGGACATCCCCGTCTTCCACGACGACCAGCACGGCACTGCCGTAGTGGTACTGGCTGGGCTCATCAACGCCGCCAAGCTGACGGGCCGGAGCCTGGCTGATAGCAAATTTGTCGTGGTTGGTGCTGGCGCTGCTGGTACTGCTATTATTAAGCTACTGCATACTTACGGTGCTCGGCACATTGTGGCGGTTGATAGCAAAGGCATTGTGGGTAGCCACCGCACCGACCTCAACGCCGAGAAGACTGCCCTGCTTGCCTATGTTGATGCCTCGCAGCAGGGGTCGCTGGAAGACGCCATGGCAGATGCCGATGTATTCATTGGTGTATCGCGCGCCGGGTTGCTGACCCCAGAGCTCGTCGGGATGATGGCCAAAGACCCGATTATCTTTGCCCTGGCCAACCCAGTGCCAGAAATCATGCCAGATAGCGCCAAAGCAGCCGGCGCGGCTGTCATCGCCACTGGCCGCAGCGACTTCCCCAACCAAGTCAATAACGCCCTGGCCTTCCCGGGCATCTTCCGTGGTGCGCTCGATAACGGCGTGCAAAAAATCACCGACGAGCACAAGCTAGCCGCCGCCCAGGCGCTGGCAGCGCTGGTCGATGAACCCACAGCAGACTACGTCATCCCCTCACCATTTGATGAGCGCGTGGTGGAGGCTGTGGCGAAGGTTATTCGCTAGGCTGATATTATACCCGCCAAGGCCCACATTCCTAAATCTTGCCTCCCACTTTGTATACCTTATGTAACCTCGTAGAGCACTGGGTATATCGGTGAGTTTTGTCACGCAAGAGACAGTAAGCCTAAGAAATAAAACTACGTAGCATATAAAGCCACGTAGTTTTATTCCTGTATAGCTTCTCTTTAGATACTACCTACGCGCTGTTTGCGTAACTCTCGTCGAGAACGTCCAGTAATTTCTGCCAATGTCGCTAGCTGGTGCTGCTTGTCACAGACACCGATCAACATAATCAATTCGTGCACCTGCATTGCTGTGAGTTGCTCACGCACACTCGCAAGTCTATTGTCCATCTGGTTAACACGTAGGTTCGATATGTAGACACGCACCACATTGTGTTTCGCGTCCTTACTGTAAATCACAGGGTACGGGTAAGTCGATTCGCCTTTTTTATCAACACTTGAGAATTTACCAGCATGAATTAAACCACCGTCCGACATAGCCACCTGAGCATAGTGTGTGAGACGTTGCTGTACATTTGGTGCTATATAATCCCACGGTGTTGACCTGTAGCCGTCCATCCGACGCTCAATTTCTTGCAGTGCTTTGCTACGGCAATCGATCACAAGCGCCCCAGGTACGTTATCGACAACAACTTTACAACTCACTGTACTATCACGACTATCCACCTCAAGCCATGGTACAAGCTTGTGCGGCAAAGTAAGGTAATCAAGCGACACACGTTCGGTTTCTGCACGAGGCTGTAGTAGCTCTGATACTGGCAGCGACGTGACATTATCTGGCTGATTCGACTTGTTAGGTAGCAGGCCTACTGAGCCTTCCATGCTGCGTCGTTTATTGCTAGATATTGTATTTGACGAATCGTGGATTGCTAATTGGTCAGCTGTCGGTTGGTACGCTACCAATGCATTGGCTAGCCGCTCAGCCGTCTCGGCAATGATCTGTTCCGTTTGCATATCAATTAACTGACAATCAGCGTGCTGTGCACTCTTTGGCCAGAGGCGATCAACCAAGCGCTGTGCTATATCGTGAGTTATCACCTTATCCGATCGATCAAACCATTGTAAGAGCGCAATTTGCGTCTGGCTAATTTGTGGTACATGCTCTGTGAGGTAGTGGCAGAAGGACAGCAATGTATCAGCCGGTACCGTTGTATATTCCTCGTCTCGCGATTGTTCAAGCTGCCGAGCTTGCGCAACTAACGCTGTATGCTCCGTTTGCAATGCATCAAGATGTTGACTCTCCGGTTTACAGACTGCAACTTCGTCATCGTAGCATGGTTGCTGTGGCTCATCAAAGGCTATCTGTTCGCACTGCGCCACTGCCCAATCGACTGCCTCCTGAACTAACTTTTGGTATATATCGTTAGCTGTCGATGGCAGCAGAGCTTTATCTTGCTGCCATTCAGTACGCTTTGGAATAACCGTATGACACCAATCTGGCACCTGCACTATTCCGCCAGCCAGAAATACCGCCTTAACGGCGCGCACGCTTCGCATCGCTAGCTTGTCGCGCTGCTTATTGATGTATTGCTGTGCACGCTCCGCTGCTGTCGGATATAACCGCATATTTGTTGTACGCCACGAGTTAGCTTCGCGCAATAGTGCACGACGCACACAGTATTTATACCTCTCACTCGTAAAGTGGCACTGCCGAAGCGTATGTTCAGTATTTTGCATAGCTATAGCCGCCTCCTTATGCTGTTGCATCACAAGCGATAAGTGTTCAAGCACACCACCAAAGACTGTAAAACTCGCATTGAGTGATGCTATATCTTCTTCTAATTGCTGTTCGGTTAGGGTTGGCTCACGCTCACTAGACGGCGTTTTACCAACACTGTCTGGTAGCGTTATGCTAAGCTCTTCTCCACTGGGGTGACGGTCTATGACAGACACTTGAAGTGATTCGGGTTCTCGTGGATAGCCAATCTGTTCATGCGACATGCCATAGTATAATACGCAAAAAATGATACTTTGTCAAAAAATCCGCTATGTAATACATAGCACAGATCGGCCCTAAGTACTCTTCAGCAAGATAGCGCGTTTATATCACCCGCCCGACTTCCTCCAGCGTTGTCTCGCCGCGCAGGGCGGCAAGGACACCGATTTGCTCGAGGGTGAGCATACCTTCGCGCTGAGCGGCTTTTTCGATGACGTCGGGGTGGACATCAGTAAAGTCACCGCGGATGAACTTCTGAATACCTGGGGTCACGATAAGCTGCTCCATAATCACCATGCGGCCCTTGTAGCCAAACGGCGCATCATCACTTGGCACTGGCCGCCAGAGCTTGAAGGTGTCGAGATCGGGATGCTCTATCTCTTCAGGAATATCAGCAAGGACTCGCTTGACATAGCTCCGCGTGACGTCGTCTGGCTCGTAGGCTTCCTTGGTTTCGTCCACAAGACGCCGCACCAAACGCTGCGCCACCACGAGGCGAATAGCACTGGCAAAAATCGGGTTCACACCAATCAGGTCGATCATTCGGCTAAAGGCCGCGCTACTGCTATTGGCGTGGAAGCTCGACATCACCAAGTGGCCGGTAATCGACGCTTGAATGGCCGTGCGCGCTGTATCGACATCGCGGATCTCACCTACCATCACGACATCTGGATCGAGACGAAGCACGCTGCGCAAGCCCTCACCAAAGCTTCCACCGGCATTGGTATTGATTGGGATCTGCGAGATGCCAGCCAAGCCATATTCAATTGGATCTTCCAGGGTAATAATCTTACGGTCGGTCGTGTTGAGGGCATTGAGCATACTGTAAAGCGTGGTAGATTTACCCGAGCCCGTTGGTCCGACCATCAGCACAAGGCCGCGTGGATGGCTGATGATTTCATCAATCTGCTGGCGCTGCTTGGGCGGGATACCCAGCAGGTCAAGATTGAGCAAGCTTTCATCGAAATTAAAGAGACGCAGCACAGCATCCTGTCCATACATGGTTGGCACAGTCTCAACACGGATGTTGAGCAAGTGTGTTGCGTTGCCGTGCGTTACGTCCTTTTGGATGTGACCTGACTGCGGCTCCATCGAAGCACTCGACACACCAGCTCGGCTGGCGAGCTCACCCATAATCACGCGGTAGCGGCTCCGGCTAATCGTTGCTACGGGGTGGAGTGCACCATCGACACGGAGGCGAATCCGGATATCATGGCGTTCATTTTCGATGTGGATATCACTCGCCCCCAGCTTATCTGCCTGGTTGATCAAGAAGTCGAAAACCTCCTCGCTGCTCACTCGCCCAAGCGTCTGACTCACCTCGGCGATGGTCTCACTATCGCCCGCTTTGGCAATCTTAATATCATCGTAGACGATCTTCTTTGGCGGGTCGAAGCGGTTCATCAACACGCGGTAAGCACTGAGGCTAATCAAATAGAATTCGACAGGTAGCCCCCGGTCCTGATATGTGCGCCGCGTCCGCTGGATAACCGACTGGGGTGTTTGTGTCGTAACAGCAAACTGATATGATTCCTGCTCATTGCCATTAGTCAGCGGCAGCATATAGAGGTTGTGCATCTCCTCGATCGTCATTAGGTCGCGTGCTAGTGGCAGCGTCTCTTCGATGGGGCGCATATCAAGGTACTTAAGGCCAAGAATGCGCGATCGTTGCTCGGTCGACGCCTCATCTTGCTGGCGACGACGCTGTTGGACTTCATCTTCGTTCATCCTTCTTAGTGTAACAAAAAGCTCGTGGTAAATATAGGGGGTAAGTCCAAAGCACTTCAGGTATAATACAACTATGCCAGAGATTATTGTTATTGCGCACAACATCCGCTCAACGCACAATGTCGGGGCGATCTTTCGTACCTGTGAAGGATTTGGTGTGCAGCGGCTTATCCTCAGTGGCTACACACCCTACCCCGATCTTGCCCTTCAGCCAACCCCACCGCACTGTGCCTACCAGCCTGAAGAGACAGTGCGAGCCGACCCACGGTTGCCGCACATCCGCGAAAAGATCACCCAGCAAATCCACAAAACAGCGCTTGGTGCCGAAGCTCTCGTGCCGTTCGATTACCAGCCAGAGCTTGACCTTGAGCAGTTTGCTGGCTATCGCATTGTTGCGCTTGAGCAAGCTCCTACTTCTGTTTCTCTCCAGCAATATAAGCCACCAAGCAAGCTCGTCCTTTTGCTTGGCGAAGAAGTCCATGGTATTCCGGCCGAGACGCTCTCGCTTGTGGATGACATCATCGAGATTCCGATGTATGGACAGAAGGAGTCGTTTAATGTGTCGGTTGCGACCGGTATCGCGCTCTATGCGCTCACAACCGCTGGATAGTTGTAGCGTATATGTACCCATTTTGTTTGCGTTGTGGCAAATATCGGGTTATACTAACAGCAGGTGGCACGACCAAGCCACCGCACACAGCTTGCCTGTGCTTGAGCTTATTTCCGCTCGCCTTGCAAGTATCTGGCCTCGCGCCACCCTGGTCGTAGACGCTACTGTTCGAAGTAAAATATGCACGCGCAGCACGCAGACTCCCAGGGTGGCGCGAGTCACCTCCTACGTGAGCACGGCATTATTTCATAACAACGCAATCTCTACCGAGGATTTGCACAAGCTCGTCCTGCAATCGCTGCTGCGCGTCGACCCGGAATGGCAGGCGAATCGCCGATGTTTTGTCATCACCGAGCATCATAATAATATCGTGCTGGCCCGGGTTTTGTGTACACAGCTGCTTAAACTTCGTGAGAGCAGCCATATCATCGGGGTTCTTGACCCGCACATAGACCGTTGGGAGCGTATCAAGCGGTTTGGGCGGCGGCCCTACTGGCACTGATGCGGCTGCACGTGCCGATGCTTGTGCTGAGCGCTGGGTATTTTTTTGCGATGATGACCGGCGGCGCGGCGTAGCTGCTGGGCCAGTTGGTGCAGACATCGTGCGACCAGTTGCTTGATATTCGGCTAAGTCGGTATCAGTCACGACGGTGATTTCATTGGCAATTAGCTTTGCTTCATCGCCAAGGTTGCCATCACGATCGCGCGCGCTCACCTTGCCGCTGGCAGTGATTACCACATCTTGCTCCAGCTGGCCAGCCAGCTTCTCGTACAGATTCGGGAAGACGATAATCTCACTCTCACCAGACTTGTCCTCAACCCCTACAAAAGCCATCTTACTACCCGACTTCGTCACAATCGTCCGCAAGCGCGTCACGAGGCCACCGATCGTCACTGTCTGGCCGTCGATCTGTGGTGAGACATTACGCAGCGGCACGGTCTGCTCAGCAAAGAATGTATCGTAATGGTCGAGCGGGTGCGCACTAATGTAGAGGCCAATTAGCTCGCGCTCCCACATGAGGCGCTCTTTGTCAGTGTGTTTGACGGGTGCTGGCTTAAGCTCAATCGACGGCATAACTTCTGTAGAGCTGTCGGCTAGGCTACCGAAGAGGTCAGTCTGGCCGCTCAACGCTTCCTTCTGTAACTTGCTCGCAAAAGCAAGGACATTCTCAAGATTAAAGAGAAGATCAGAGCGATCACCCAGCGCATCAAAGCCGCCCGATTTAATGAGTGACTCCCAAACCCGCTTATTGCACTTACTCGTCGAGACACGCTTGGCAAAGTCCTCCACCGTAGCAAACTTCCCATCGCGGTCACGCATCTTGACGATCTCTTCCACTGCTCCCACACCAACACCCTTCACTGCTGCCATACCAAAGCGGATCTGTTTCTTGCCCGGTACCACCGCAAATTCCTCGTATGATTCATTGACATCAGGGTTGAGTACCGTTAGGCCCATATGCTTACACTCGGTGATCTCGATCGCTAGTCGGTCGACGTCATCATGGTCGCTTGTCATCAAGGCTGCCATAAAGGCATCGGGGTAGTGCGCCTTGAGATATGCCGTCCAGTAAGCAATAAGCCCATAGCACGCTGCATGGCTCTTGTTGAAGCAGTAATTGGCAAACTCTTCTAGCTGTGTCCAAAATGTCTCGGCCATCTCGCGCGTTGCTCCACCGACCTTCACTGCTCCTTCAACAAACTCCGGCTTAACCTTCTTCATCAGGTCGATCTTTTTCTTACCAACGGCCTTGCGCAGGGTATCGGCCTGTCCACCAGTAAAGCCGCACCACTCCTTGGAGATCTGCATAAACTGCTCTTGATAGACCAAAATACCATACGTGTTCTCAAGTGAGCTCTTCATCCCCGGGTGAAGGTAGGTGATCTCCTCCTCACCATGCTTGCGCCGAATAAAACTATCGATAAACTGCATTGGTCCAGGCCGATACAGCGCCACCATTGCGATGATATCCTCAAAGTGCGATGGCTTGAGAGCGCGCAAATAACGTTTCATCCCAGCCGACTCAAGCTGGAATACCCCTGTTGTGTCACCCCGCTGAAACAGTTTGTACGTTGCTTCGTCATCAAGTGGTAACGTGGAGAGGTCGATCGTATCACCATAGACTTTGCGGATGATCCGCATTGCATTATTAATAATCGATAAGTTCGATAGGCCAAGGAAGTCCATCTTGAGCAGACCAAGATCCTCAACCTCACCCATTGGAAATTGCGTCGCCACCACACCTTTCTGCGCCTGCTCAAGCGGGATATATTTAACGAGCTCGTCGGGCGCAATCACCACACCACACGCATGCACCCCATGGCTGCGAATCGTTCCCTCTAGCTGGATAGCATAATCAAAAACTTGCTTAGCAGTTGGGTTCGTCTCGTATTCGTGCTTAAGGTCAGGATCTTCTTTAGTACTAACTGCCAGCGGAATATGCCGCCCCTGGGCAGGCGGTGGTACCATCTTGGCCAGACGGTCACTCTCAGCATACGGCACCTCCAGCACGCGCGCAACATCACGTACTGCCGCCCGAGCCGCCATCTTACCAAAGGTGACGATGTTGCTCACGTGGTCGTGACCGTATTTGTCTGCACAGTAATCGATCACCTCATCGCGCCGCGTATCCTGGATGTCGACATCGATATCAGGCATGCTAATACGATCGGGGTTAAGAAACCGCTCGAAGAGTAGACCGTACTTGAGCGGGTCAAGATCGGTGATATTAAGCGCATAGGCAATGATCGATCCTGCGGCACTACCCCGGCCTGGCCCAAAGACAATCCCCTGACTCTTACCCCAGTTAATAAAATCCTGCACAATTAAAAAGTACCCCTCATATCCCATGCTTGCCATCACACCCAGCTCCATCTTAGCCCGCTCACGCACACTATCAGCCAAAGTGGGGATAATTTGCTCGGGGAGCTGATCGGCAGTATCTTCGGGTGTTGCGCCATTGTAACGCTGGGCCAGGCCACGATACACCAGCTTGTGCAAATAGCTATGTTCACTCGTCTCGCCCTCAGGCAATGGGTATTTTGGGATAAGGATCTTGCCCAGCTCGATATCAACATTGCAGCGGTCGGCAATCTGCTTGGTGTTGGTGATGGCCTCGGGTAGCTCGCTGCCCCAGCGAGCAATGATATCGCGCGGGTCGGTCAGATGAAGCTCGAAGTCCTTCAGGCTCATCCGCTTTTCATCACTCAAAAACGAGCCTGTCCCCACGCAGAGTAATATCTCATGCGCATCTTGGAAGTCATGCGTCAAGTAGTGGCCGTCGCACGTCACCACTAGAGGGATGTTCAGCTCCTCAGCCATACGGCGCAGACCCTCGTTAATCTTCGCTTGCACGTCCCAGTGCGTATTGGACTCGGGATGGCCATGGTCTTGCAATTCCAGATAGTAGCGGTCGCCAAAGACACGCTTATACCACTGAGCGATCTCGACTGCCTTGGCGTAGTCGTCATAACGCAGCGCCTCACCAATCTCACCACTTGCACAGCCGCTTAGGACAATCAGCCCTTCGTTGAGCTCCTCGAGGAGGTCATGGTCAATCCGCGGCTTATAGTACATCCCCTCTAGGTTTGCCTTCGTACTCAGTCGCATCAGGTTATGGTACCCCTGATTATTCATCGCAATGATAGTCAGGTGGTAGCGCATTTTATCCTTGGCAGGATCACGGTCAAAGCGCGAGCGAGCGGCAACGTACGCTTCAATGCCAAGGATCGGCTTGATGCCTGCTGCCTTCGCCGTCTTGTAGTAGTCAAGCACCCCACTCATTGTCCCATGGTCGGTAATGGCTGCTGCTGTCATGCCATAATCCTTAACAGTACTGACAAGGTCGCCAATTTTCGTCAAGCCATCAAGTAGCGAATGATGAGTGTGATTGTGCAGGTGAACAAAATCTGACGGTTGCAAAGCTGATGAGTGAGAAGTCATACCTCCTTAGTATAGCAAATGAACGAGCGATAAGGCCAACGCTCCATCATTATGATTAGCAAAAATAAACTCAACTACTCTCGCGTTGTGTGCACCAATCGTTCATCACTCCATCTAGTGGAGTGATGAACGATCTACTGCAGAATAAATGGGGGACTTGCCCCCGTATAGCATATCAGTGCCGTGCGTTCATCACCTTAATAACACTATCAATGAAGTCTGCCAAGCCTGGCACCAGGAGACCAATGGCATTAAGCAGCCAGATAAACAGCGCCACAAGAATCGTTCCGCCAAGCACGCTTCCGAGGCCAAAAAATATCCCGCGGATGAAGTTCATTTTGTAGACTTCTGCGCGGTTTCGATGAAAATCATAAAATAAATCCTCGAGGATAGCCTTGCGTGCATCGGTCTCGTTGGTTTGCTTAACCTGCCGTGCAAGCTCGGCGACTAGCCCAGGGTGGTCATGTTGCTCACGAGTCGCTGGCTCATCTGATGAGTGCTGCGGTGGGGATGATTGCTTTGTCATAATAATGATAATTGCGAAGATGCGGTAAGCATTCTGCCTATAAGGAGAATACTCACCGCATCCTTTGTCGCCTACTGGCTACTTCTTGTCCTTTGCAAACTCATCGCGAGCACTGCGCAAAGCGCGGCCACTGCGGTCGTGCAGGTCACGAGCGGCATCACGCGCATCATAGTATGCCTTCTCACCCTTGGCACGCAATTCGTCGCCCTTTGCGGTAGCATCTTGCTTGAGCTCACGTGCCTTTTTCTTGAGGTCGGCTCGCGTCTCTTTGCCTGACTTTGGCGCTGTCAAGAGCCCAGCCACCACGCCAGCGGCAGCACCAATTGCTGCACCAAGCACAAATTTACCTTTCGACATATATCCCTCCTTTATCGATTATGTTTGGTGGTAAACAATTTTTTGATCGAAGACACAGCGGTCTTGGCTAGCCAAAACGGCGAGGTAACCCGAGCAATATTATCAGTCGTTGCCTCGAGGTTTGCTGCTACGCGTTCAGCCGACTCGACTACAGCACTAATCCGCTGCGTAATCCGAATCAATATGATCGTCAAGACGATCGCAAGCACCAGCAGTAGCGCTAGCAATACCGATAACATGATAACTAATATCTGGGCCCACTCCATGCGGTATCTCCTTTATGTTAGTAGCATATATACTATGCCTGAGTATCAGTATAGTGAGTCCGTAGGTATTTTGCAAACTCTGGGCCAAGCACTGGGTCTTTGAGGCCAAAATCCACAACGGTCTTAAGATACTCTAGCTTATCGCCAGTGTCATAATATGTACCGTTGGTAATCTCCACACCAAAGAACGCGTGATTGTCATCAATCATCCGCTGCATAATAGGCTGGACAGTAAACTCGCCATGCCCATCAAAATGCTCCTTCGCATGCTCAAGATAGCTAAAGAATTCGCCAGGCAAAATATAGCTACTGACACTAGCGAGGTCAGATGGCGCATTAGCCTTGCCTGGTTTTTCAACGATGTTACTCATCTTAATAACACTGTCCGATAGCTGCTGGCCAGCCACAACGCCGTAGCGATCAAACTCAGCATCATCGACGATCTTTTTGCACGATAGCACCGCACCATCGAGCTCTTGCGACGCAGCAATCATCTGCTGGAAGCGACTTGGACTGGCAGCAATGAAGTCATCGGCAAAGGTATAGATGACAGGCTCGTCACGGTTGATAAGATGCGCTGCACAGGCTAGCGGCGTTGCGTTGCCGTATGGGCCCTTTTGGCGGATGTAGATAAAGTTTGCCATCTCCGAGAGCTGCTTGACGGTATCAATCAGCGGCTGTTTCTTCGGCCCGCCAGCTCGGAGGTTAGCTAGCAGATCCTCATTTGGTACATCAAAGTGGTCTTCGATCGCACGCTTATTGGCGCTCCCCACGATGATAATATCGCGAATCCCCGCCTGGACGAGCTCTTCCACCACATACTGAATGATCGGCTTATCGATCAGTGGCATCATCTCCTTAGGCATTGCCTTCGTCTGCGGTAAGAACCGCGTACCAAAACCTGCGGCGGCGATGATTGCTTTTGTTGGTCGTTTCATTATGTTTCTCCTTGTATATCCTTTAGTTGCTCACTGCAGCTTCTCGCGAATCAGTTTCTGCGCCAGAGCTGGGTTGGCTTTGCCGCGGGAGCGCTTCATGACTTGCCCGACGAGGTAGCCAATTGCCTTATCCTTGCCGGCCTTGATATCGACAATGGACGCCGCACTGGCTGGGTCATTCATCACCTCATCGACGATCGCGCCAATTGCCCCTTCGTCCGACACCTGGAGCAAGTTCTTTGCCTCAGCAATTGCCTCAGGCATCGTACCAGTATATTGCTCGTCAAAGAGGTCGAGAAAGAGCTCCTTCGCACCAGTCGAGCTGACTTTGTTGTCCTCCACCAACTGTGAGAGCAGTAAGAGTCGCCGCGGCCCAACAAAACCCGATTCAACCTTACTCATATCCATCAACTCTTCTGGCGTCGAAGCAAACCAGTTAAAGATCCGCTTGACAAGCCGCTGATACACCAGCTCATCGACGCCAAGGCTTTGCAAAACAGACGCGGCATTGTGCTTTAGCGGGTAAATATCACTGAGCAAGACGGCTAATGGCTGATGGTTTAGCACTGTATTAACCACCGAGTTATCCAGCGCAAGGCTCTGCCACTGCGCACGGTATTCACCTGGCATCGTCGGTACGTCCTGCTGAACACGGGCAATCTCTTCGTCCGTTAAGACAATCGGTGGAATGTCTGGGTCGGGCATATAGCGATAATCCTGGGCATCCTCTTTGCTACGCTGGCTCGTGGTGATGCCTTTATCGTCGCTCCAGCCACGGGTTTCTTGCACGACACGCTCACCGCGCTCGAGCAGATCCGCCTGACGGGCAAATTCATACTCAACCGCCTTTTCTACGCTGCGGAAGCTATTGAGATTCTTCACTTCAGCACGTGTACCAAGCTGATCTGAACCCTTTGGCGCGATTGAGATATTGACATCAAAGCGCATATTACCATGGTAGAGATCACCGTGTGTGACGCCAGCATAAGTCATGAGCTTGTGAAGCTCTGCTGCGTAGGCACGGGCCTCGGCTGCTGAGTGAATATCAGGCTGCGAGACGATCTCGATCAGTGGTGTACCTGCCCGGTTGAGGTCGACCAATGAGTAGCCATCGTGGTGTGTTAGCTTGCCGGCATCTTCCTCCATGTGAGCATGGTCGATCCGAACACGCGTGGTACTGCCATCATCAAGCGGCACATCGACATAGCCCGCCAAGATAATTGGCTGGTACATCTGGCTTGTCTGGTAGCCTTTCGGTAGATCTGGATAGAAATAATGCTTACGATCGAAGCGCGAAACACGAGCGATAGGCGCGTTGAGTGCCTTGCCAGCCCGAATCGCAAGATCAACCGCGTGGCGATTTAGCACTGGTAGCATGCCAGGCAGACCGAAGTCGATCGGGTGGACTTTGCTATTGGGCTCGGCATCGCGGGCATCATTATCGGCTGGACTAAAGAGTTTCGTGTCTGTCGCCAACTGGACGTGGCATTCGATACCGATCGTCACTTCATATTTTTGCAAAACATCGTGAGAAACTGCCATAATTATATCGCTCCCAAATCCTTTAACCCCTGTTTATACGCAGCCAATGCCCGCAAGGCAATCTCGCGCGAGAGCCGCACATTAGCCTCGTGTGCCAGCTTGTTGCGCACCTTGTGAGCGCCCCATACGTGGTTGCTATTACTCCATTGTTCGCGAGCCGACTTCATGCGCTCGCCCATCGTATCACCGGCAAAGCCACGCTCACGCAGGGCAAGATCGAGCAACTTATCTGCCTCGAAGATAGCCAGCTGATACGTGCCAATGTTGGATTTATCGAGGCTATTCTCAATGGCAAGCCAGCGTGCTTGGTATTTCTCGACATTGAGCACCTTGCCACCCTGACGGGTCAGCGCAACAACAACGACCAAGATCGCAGCAATGATGATAATACCCACCAAAAGGATCGTCACACCCCCAGACATCAGGCGCTCCTTTCTGTAGCTGCTTGGGTTGCCACAGCAAGCAGCGATGCATCACTCTGCATGGGGCCAATCAACTGCGCACCGATTGGCAGGCCCGCCTGACTCACTCCAGCCGGCACATTCAGTGCAGGTAAGCCTGCCAGACTGGCTGGCACTGTCATGATATCCGCGAGATACATCTTAAGCGGGTCGTCGCTGTTTTCACCAAGACCAAAGGCAGGAGTTGGTGCTGTCGGCAAAAGAAGCATGTCGTATTTCTCAAACAGAGCGTTAAATTCGTTGATGAGCAATGTCCGCGCCTTTTGCGCCTGGAGATAGTACGCGTCGAAATACCCACTGCTCAGTACGTAGCTCCCAATCATAATGCGCCGTTTGTTCTCTGGCATAAAGCCTTCGTCGCGGCTCCGACCATAGAGCTCGGCCAGTGTCTTAACTTCCTCAGCCCGGTGGCCATAGCGCACACCATCGTAGCGTGCTAGGTTGCTTGAGATCTCAGCTGGCACAACAATGTAGTAGATAGCAAGGGCATACTGAAGCATTGGCATACTCACTGTCTCAACAGTATGGCCATGCGATCGCAGGGCATCGGCATACTGGCTAACCGCCTGCCGTACCTCCACATCAACACCATCGCCCATTGCTTCGTTGATGATACCGATTTTCAGCTGTTGCGGCGTCTCTGTCGCAGGCGCGAAGAAGTCGGGCAGCGTCGTCATATCCTTCGGGTCTTGGCCAGCCATGACGTTCATCACCACAGCAATATCCTCAGCACTGCGCGCAAAGCAGCCCATCGTATCAGTGCTCGAGGCCATTGCCACGACACCATAGCGGCTCGCCGTGCCATAGGTTGGCTTAATACCATACACGCCATTGAAACTGGCGGGCTGGCGAATCGAGCCTCCCGTATCTGTTCCTAAGGCAAATGGCACAATGTCGAGCGCCGTCACTACAGCTGAGCCGCCACTACTGCCACCAGCGACTTTTGTTTTGTCGACAGCGTTGTGTGTAGCACCAAAGTATGAGTTCTCTGTGCTTCCACCATGCGCAAAGGCATCGAGGTTACTCTTGCCAATGCAGATCGCCCCAGCTGCTTCAAGCTTATCTACCACTGTTGCCTGAAGAGGCGTATCAAAGTTCTCAAGCATCTTGCTGGCTGCCGTACTTGGTGCACCATACGCAAGATAATTATCCTTAACGACGAACGGCACGCCAGCCAGCATTCCAACGTCCTCACCTCGAGCCAGCGCCTCATCAATTTCTTGTGCCCGCTGCAATGCCCGCTCCTCTGTCAAACTCAGCAGGGCGTGGTATTCCTTAGCATCACGCGCCCGCTGTAAAGCCGCTTGTACCTGGGCAGTAGCTGATGTCTGGCCTTGTTTGATCTGAGCAACTCTCTCTGTAATATTCATATCACAACACCTTCGGTACTTTTACACACTTATCTGCCTGCTCAGCTGCTAGCCCCAATAGCTGCTCGCGCGATACGTCGCCAGCATCTACTGTGTCGGGCCGCCACACATTGGTCAGGCCAGTTACTTGGTAGGTTGGCTCGACACCAGTTGTGTCGAGAGTGGATAGCTGCTCGATGTAGTGCAGGATATCCTCGAGGTTTTGGCGCAGCGCGGCGACGTCGGCTGAATCGCCAAGACTAATCGAACTTAATTGTGCAAGGTGCTGCACATCTTCAGTGGTAATATTACTCATTATGGATATATTGTACCACATTCGGTGCGTGGAATCGCTATATATCAGTGAGCAACGAGTAATGCGTCAGTGAGAAGTATAGGTAGCACAGGGTACAATGCTAATGTTAGGCTACTTCCAGCTTATCACCCTTAGCTCGATTGCAGCGCCAACAGAGCGCTTGCAAATTGTGCTCGGTCGTAATACCACCTTTCGACACTGGCACAATATGGTCAACTTCGAGCAAAAGGTGTTTTTCATCCCGGCGCGAGACATGGCACTTCTGGCATTCGTAGTTGTCTCTGCGCAAGATAAACCGCCTAAGCTTTGGTGTCATGAGCTGACGCTGAAACTGCGCAGATTTGCGATAGGTTATCTGTTGGCTGAGATATTCTGCCAATTTTTGAAGCTTTTTCTCTGTGAGTATGATATCAAATGAGTAGTTATTACGCTTGGCGGGCGAACTATATTTAAATGAATATACGAGAAAATAATTCTTTTCAAACTTAGGTAATGTATTCGATCCAAGCTGCTTCATTGTCATTTTCTTGAAAATATAGGCTCCAGCGTACATTTTGGCATCAATGAAGTCCATAATTTCGTTGTATTCGCTCCGCAGTATTTCCTCGGTCTTTTTGATTGTGTCGTATTTCTGGAGGATTTGCTCGAGTATTTGCACTGTCTCTTCGTTTATTGTGCGCTGCGCAAAAAAATATTTGACAATATAGCGGTATGGGTCAAGCTGCGCATTTTTATACACCGTAAGTGTGCTATTTTTCACATGCGCATGCGAGAGCCTCGACTGCTGCTGACGGATAAAACGCTTGGTTTCGGGCAAAAAGGCATTGAAGTCGTCATATTCTTGTATTTGCTTGGCAAGCCTCTGCTTGACACTTTGAAACTCTGCCGTTTTGTAATAACCACGCGTCCTCCAAAACACGATGCAATAACAAACGACAAAGAATATCACTGGCAGGCAGAGCAATATAACGTTGCAGATAGCAAGTCCAATAAGAATCGACCACCGGATAAACTTCGGTCGACGATCAATCGTTGCCAAGAAATATATCACCTGTTCTGGCAGGGTGTGAGTATCACGTATAGGCATACTACATCACATTATACACTCTATGCCTGTGTCGATCGTAGGTTTACTCAGCTACTGCTACAACTTACTCTTCACCTCAGCGATCAGATCTCGCAATTCGGCTGCTCGCTCAAACTCAAGATTGGCACTGGCGAGATTCATTTGGCCAGTCAGATCTTTGATAAGGCTCTTATATTCATCCTTGGGGATTTTGCGCAGGTCAAGCTTGGGCGCGTCATCCTCTTTTTGCGGGATGATGGAGCGCAGGCCTTCGTCGATCGCTTTATTAATACCACGCGGTGTAATACCATGCTCGCGATTGTATGCCTGCTGAATTTCGCGTCGGCGTTTGGTTTCGTCAATCGCTCGGCGCATACTATCGGTGATACTATCGCCATACATAATTACCCTGCCCTCAACGTGGCGAGCTGCCCGGCCAATTGTCTGGATGAGGCTGCGCTCGCTACGGAGGAAGCCTTCTTTATCGGCATCCATAATCGCCACCAAGCTCACCTCTGGCAAGTCGATCCCCTCACGCAAGAGGTTGATCCCTACCAGGACATCATACAGACCCATACGCAGATCGCGTAGAATATCACCCCGCTCGAGCGTGTCTATCTCGCTGTGGATATAAGCTGTCTTGATACCGAGGTCGGTCAGATAGGTAGAGAGATCCTCAGCCATCCGCTTAGTGAGCGTTGTCACGAGCACGCGCTGCTGCTGGCTGGTGCGCTCGCGAATTTCCGCAATGAGGTCATCCACTTGCCCTTCAGTTGGGCGAACAATGATTTCTGGGTCGAGCAAACCAGTGGGGCGAATCACCTGCTGAGCGGGTGCGGGGCTTCGCTCGAGCTCATAATCACCAGGGGTAGCAGAGACGTAAATCACTTGGTTGATATGTTTATCAAATTCATCAAAGCGCAGTGGACGATTGTCTAGCGCGCTTGGCAGGCGAAAGCCATGCTCCACCAGCACTTCTTTGCGAGCGCGGTCGCCATTATACATCGCGCGCACTTGGGGGACGGTTACGTGACTCTCGTCGATTAGCATCAAGAAATCATCGGGGAAGTAATCGAGCAAGGTAGCTGGCTGCTCACCCGCTTCGCGGTTGGTGAGATAGCGACTATAGTTCTCGATCCCCTTCACAAAGCCAGTCTGCTCGAGCATTTCCAGATCGTACTTAGTACGCTGGCTCAGGCGCTGTGCCTCAAGCAGCTTGCCGTGCGTCTCAAACCACTGTTCACGCTCCTCGTACTCCTGTCGAATCAGGTCAATCGCCTGCTTGATTTTCTCCTTAGGTGTTGCATAGTGGCTACTCGGAAAGATGGTGAACTCCGCTGGCTCATCGAGGATCTCGCCAGTGAGCGGGTTGATATGCGTAATCCGATCTACCTCATCTCCAAAAAATTCCACCCGATAGGCCGTCTCTTGCCCTGCTGGAAAGACATCGACCACATCACCCTTAACGCGAAAGGCACCGCGTGCAAAATCGATATCATTGCGATGGTATTGGATATCCATCAACTGGCGCAAAAATTTATCCTGAACACGCCGCTCACCCTGGCGCACCGTGACGGACAGCTCATAATAGTCGGCGGGCGAACCAAGACCATAGATACAGCTCACACTAGCAACGATAATCACATCGCGGCGCGTGAGTAATGCATCAGTCGCCGCATGGCGGAGGCGGTCGATTTCCTCATTGATGGCCGAATCCTTTTCGATATATGTATCACTGCTGGCAATATATGCTTCTGGCTGATAATAATCAAAATAACTGACGAAGTAGTGTACTTCATTGTCTGGAAAGAACTGTTTGAATTCGCTAAAGAGCTGCGCCGCGAGTGTCTTGTTATGCGCCAAAACAAGCGTCGGCACACCACGCCGAGCGATAATATTTGCCATCGTAAAGGTCTTACCGCTACCCGTTGCACCAAGTAGTGTCTGCTCGCGCTGGCCAGCTTCCAGGCCACTAAGTAGCTGGGCGATCGCCTGTGGCTGATCACCGGTCGGTTGATAGGAAGAACGAAGCTGAAATGGTATGTGCGTCACGCTCCTTAGTGTAGCATAGCGCGGGGCTTAAATCACACTCTGGCGATTCATCTCAGCCAGGAGTTTGTTGTACGTTGCTTGCGGATCTTTGGCGTGGTTGATCGCTCCACCAACACTAATCACGTCAGCACCACCCTGGGCAATATGGAAGACATTATCTACCGTCACGCCACCATCCCAGCCAATCTCGACCCGAGGATGAATAGCCCGCACCAGCCGGATTTTCTCCAGCTGCATCATTCGCGCTTTGCCACCAAACTCACCCAGCTTGCCACTGACGATCGATACATAGTCGGCCGTCTCAATATACGACGCCACCGTCTCGGGCACTGTGGTACGCTGCAGGGCCACCCCGGCATGAATACCAGCTTGCTTGACCTGCTGCAAGACAGGGATCAAATCCTCTTTGACTTCAGCGTGAAAAATAATAGTACTAGGCCGCAACTTGATCAGTTTCTCAACGTACACGCTAGGGCGCGCCACCATAGCGTGGATATCAACCGTCCACGACTGAGGCCACCACAGTTGGCCGATCCCTACCGTTTGACGGGGCGCAAATACGCCATCAGAAATATCAATATGAACCCGCTTGGCAAACGGCATAAAATGCTCTACCGCAGCCTTGTATTCATCAGTTTTTGTACTCAAAATAATTGGTGCTATGACAGCCATGCAAGACATTATACGGCGTCTGACGTGTGTTGTAAAGACGGCGACGGCGTTCTTTCACGTTGTGAGAGCTAAGGAGGGAGTGTTAGACTGACGTGCGCGAAGAGTAGGTATTTGACACTTCCTTAACAGCATTTAAGAAAGCGTCATCAAACTTTTCCAAACTTTTCGTTGCATCAACTAACGACTCTAACTCATCCAATTCTTGCTGAGATAGTGCACTGCGTTCTTCTGCTAAATAATCGGTCAATCTTGCACAAATATATTCGACAGCCACAGCCCATTCACCTGCATCATTATATAGCGTCACTTCTGCTCGGTCAGCTCTTGTTAGGTAAGGGTTTTTATTAGCATAGTCTCGTATCAATTGGGTTAAGTACATAACTACATTATATCATATTCTCAAATATTTGCTGGGCAACTCCCCGCCTGCGGCCGTGCCATGCCAGTAGTGGCGTAGTAGCGAATGTCGGTGAGATGGCGATCGGTGGCTTGGACGCAGAATTTGGTAGCATCGGCGCTCAGCGTAACCTGCACAGCTGTGTCGCTTGGCGGACGGTAACCGACTTGCTCGAGGTTAGTGCTATAGCTTGCACCGCTAGTGCTAGCATTGGCGTGGTGTGTCTTGATCGCCTCAAGTGCACTGGTGGCTGCTGCGCGCGTTGCGACATCGACCGAGCGCCGCCGATAACCCGAATACGCCGTCATAGACAGCGTTACGAGTAAGCCCAGGATCGCAATGACAATCATCAGTTCCATGAGCGTGAAACCCTTCTGGCTCCGCTGCATCCACCATACTGCCCTGCTTTGCCTCATTATATTTCTCCCTCCATTAGCATAAGCATATTTAAGCATCACTATAGCAGGTGGAATGGTCAAGGGCAATAGCACTTTTCTTCTTGGCAGTATATACTAGGTTTATGGTGACCAAACAAGACGTCCTCACAAAAGCCCGCGGCCTCTATAGCGAAGATCAGCTGTATGAAATCGACCATGCGATCGACTTCGCCACCCAAGCTCACCACGGGCAAAAGCGCAAGAGCGGTGAACCTTACATTACCCATCCACTGAGCGTTGCAATTATCTTGATTGACTGGGGGATGGACAGCGACACCATCATCGCGGGTATTCTCCACGACACCGTCGAGGATACCGAGACATCACTAGATGACATTGAGTCACTTTTTGGACATGACGTATCCTTCCTCGTTGATGGCGTGACGAAAGTGAGTCAAGCCCGGGCTGGTATGCGCGACCTCGATCACTATCTCCCTCAGACAAAAGACAACCTTACTAAGCTGCTTATTGCTGTGGGACAGGACGTGCGTGTCATCATCATCAAGCTAGCCGACCGGCTGCACAATATGCAGACGTTGCAATTCAAGTCGCCCGAGAAGCAGCAAAAGATCGCCCGAGAAACACTCGAGGTCTTTGCCCCCATGGCTGACCAACTAGGTATGGGGCGCGTGCGGATGGAGCTGGAGGAGCTTGCTTTTAGCTACCTTGACTCCAAAGAATACAAGCGGCTTGAGAAGGTCATGAAGCAGCGCCTAGGCAAGAGCACCCGCAAGCTTGGCGTCGTCCGCCTCGAGGTCGAGCAAGCGCTCAAGGATGAGAAGCTCGAGTTTGAGATCAATGGGCGGGTCAAGAGCCTCTATAGCCTGCATCGCAAGCTGCAAAAGCGCGGTAGTATCGATAACATCTACGACCTGATGGCACTACGCATCATTGTCCGCACTAAGGAAGAGTGCTACCTCGTGCTGGGCATCCTCCACTCGCTTTACCAACCAATGATCGCTCGTATCAAAGACTATATTTCCATCCCCAAGCCAAACGGCTACCAAAGCCTCCATACAACGGTCATTACGCCTAATAAGCAGATTGTCGAGTTCCAGATCCGCACGCGCGATATGCATGAATACGCCGAGCGTGGCCTTGCCGCCAGCTTCCACTACCAGCAACAAAAAGACAGCAAGGAGTATCTTAAGGGCGACTCTAAGCGCGGCGTGTCGAACCTACCAGCTCAGCTGCAGTGGATTACGCAATTGCAAGAAATCGCCGCTCGTCTGCGCGCTGGCGAGGATATCCCTCGCGAGCAGCTATCGATTGACCTCTTCGGCCACCGCATCTTCGTTTTTTCTCCCAAAGGCGATATCTACAACCTCCCCGAGGGAGCTTTACCACTCGATTTTGCCTATGCCATCCACTCTGATATCGCCAAGCACGCCTACGGCTTCCGGATCAATGGCAAAATGGAATCATTCGAGCGGCCACTTGAGAATGGTGATGTCATCGAAGTCCTTACCCGCAAACTCTCCTATCCCAAGCCGGGCTGGGCACAGCTTGTTACCACCAGCCACGCGCGCGATAAGCTCCGTCTTCAGCTCAACAAAATCCGCGTTCAAGCTGTTAATGGTGCGATCAGCCTGACAGATAAAATTATGCCAATTAGTAAGCCTGAGGCTGCTTCGAAGAAGTCAAGGAATAAATAACTATCATAAATACAAAATACCCCAGTGGGGTATTTTGTATTTGCTTGAGCATGCTAGCTAGCGCTCATTCCAACGCGCAATAGATTCATGAATAATCTGCTTGGCACGCACGGTGTCACCAAAGCCCTTCACCACAGTAGTGCCGGGCTTCTTGAGGTCTTTGTAGTGATTAAAGTGGTGCTCGATTTGCTTGAGGGTTGCAGCAGGGAGATCTTCGAGCGAGTTGATTGCATCACCTGTGTTGCGGTCATCTGCTGGTACGACGATCACCTTATCATCCACTTCGTCATCGTCAACAAACTCCAGCACGCCAATCACCTTACCTTCCAAGACGACACCAGTTGTCAGTGGCTGGTCGGTGATGATGAGAGCATCGAGCTCATCGCCATCTTCATCTAGGGTTTGTGGAATGAAGCCATAGTTGGTTGGCTTGGCAAAGATTGCTGGCTCGACCCGGTCGAGCTTCATCACTGCGAGGTCGCGATCCCATTCAATTTTGTGGTAGCTCCCCTGCGGAATCTCCACCACCACATTGACAATGCCAGCGTCAACGTCGCCGGGCGTCAGTACTTTATTAAAATCTGCCATTTGTATTAGCTCCTTTCTGTTGCTATCTGTTTTATTTTAGCAAAATCTGCTCGGTAATGGCAAAAGAAGATGCGCCAGCGGTGCAGCCTTGCTCTGCAAACACATTATTCTCATCACCAACCCATTTGATGGTATAATACTGCTAGCATGTTAATCATTGGTCATCGCGGTGCGGCCGGGCTCGCACCAGAGAACACTATCGACGCTATGGCAGCGGGTGTCGCGGCGGGCGTAGATATGCTTGAGCTAGATGTGCGATTGACGCGCGACGGTGTTCCTGTGATTGCACATGATAATCGCCTGCTCCGTACCCACCACCGAAATGAATCAATTAGCCACCTGACGTACACCGAGTTGCAGGCCCTCACCAGTGAGCAGCCTATTCCATCGCTCCTCGCAGTGCTAGATCGTTTTTTTGGCGTTGTGCTACTCAATATTGAGCTCAAAGGGCACGGTAGCGCCGAGCCAACGTATCAGCTCCTCACCCGCTCCATCACATCGCCAGATGATTGGGATAATGTACTACTTTCGTCATTCTCCGTACGCGAGCTTCGGCAATTTCGGCAGCTTGCGCCTCAGGCCAATCTCGCCCTACTTCACCGCAATAATCCCTTTGCATTCTTGGCCTATCAGCGCAAGCTCGACTTCACCGCAGTAGGGTTTCATCGCTTGTATGCACATCCACTGGCGATAGAGATTGCACGTCGGTCGAATCTCTTTACCTACGTCTATACGGTCAATCGCCCAGGTGCCTTGCAGCAGCTTGCCGAGCGCGGCATAGACGGCGTCGTTACTAACTATCCGGATAAGTTTCTTGCTGAGCTACAGCGCTTTAGAGGTTAGGAATATTGTCTGATGTGATGATAGGCCTCTCTGTTCCTTTCTGTGGACGAATTATTACCGCTATCCGATTCACAGAAGTCAAAATAGTAATGAAATAAGGAGTATTGTTTTTATGCCCACATCTCAAAACTATAGCCATTCTTAGACTGCTCCTCGCTACTCTATACGATCGACCTCTCTAGGTGTATCCAACTTCGTCTTTACACTAGTAAAAAATCAGCCATGACGACTGATTTTTTACTTTGTGAGACAGAAAGGAGATGCTACTCAAGAGCTGACACTTTGAGATCCAGGCTCTTAGCTATCCCACACTAGTGCTGTCTATTCTATGCTTTGTGCTGCTGAATATACTCACGGATACTCAAAGCAGCCGTCGCGCCTTCGCCCACCGCTGTAGCAATCTGCATCGTTGCGCCACTACGCACATCACCACTGGCAAAGACACCAGGCATTGTCGTCTCAAGATGTTCATTGGTGATAATCAGCCCTCGCTCATCGAGCTGGACGGGCGTACCCTGCAAAAAGCCCGTGTTTGGCTTGAGGCCAACAAAGACAAACACCCCATCACAGGCGAAGGTAGTTGGCTGGCCATTACTGATGGCTGCAACACCAGTTACCTTGCCGTCCTCTGCTATAATTTCAGTCGATTCGGTATGGAGATGGACGCTAATTTGTCCTCGCTCGATAAAGGGCTGCAGGTCGGTCTGCAGGATCTCACTCGCTTTGATCGTGCTCCGCACCAAGAGGTCGATATGCTCCGCAAAGCGAGTCAAGAACATCGCCTCTTGCAGGCCAGAATTGCCGCCACCGATCACCACCAGCCGCTTGCCTTTATAAAACGCACCGTCGCAGGTGGCACAGTAGTGTACGCCGCGACCATACAATGCGTCTTCGCCAGGGATACCAAGCTTGTTATATGCACTGCCCGTGGCAATCAACACCGCACGGGCACGCACATCCTGCCCGTCAATTGTCACAATCGTATCATTGCCATCTTTGCGGAGGCTCGATACCTCACCCAGCTCAATCTGCGCCCCAAAGCGCTCTGCCTGGCGCTGCAGTTGCTCGGCGAGGTCGAGACCCGACACGCCGTCTGCAAAGCCTGGGTAGTTATCGATCTTATCGGTAATTGCTGCGAGGCCACCAATCACCGCCTTTTCATATAGCACCGTCTGCAGGTTCTCACGCGTTGTATACACCGCGGCAGCCAGGGCACTTGGCCCTGCGCCGATCATCACCACGTCGTGGGTCGGCATCTGAGTTTGGTTATTGGTAGTGCTGTCCATAGTTGCTCCCTCCTTGACCTTCTTGATATGCCTTCAGTAGTTCTGAAGTGTCGATTGTAGCCGGCTTTGGCACTGCCATCACGATGAACTTGAGTGGTGTATTGGCCGGAATGTCATTGCCTTGACCCTTCTCGCCGTATGCTTTGTCGGAGGGGATGGTTAGCTCACGTACTCCACCAAGGCGCATCCCCTTGATACCTTCCTTCCAGCCAGTAATGACACTCGCGCTCTTGAGCCCACCCTCAACAGCAAATGGTGCACTAAGCTTGCCGTCTTTGATAGATTGGTCAAATACCTTGCCTTTCGGGTTCCAGCCAATGTAGTAGGCCGCAAATGCCGTATTATCCTTGATTTCCTCACCATCGCCAACCACCAAGTCTTCGCTAGAGAGCTCCTTCACGCTATCGCGATCAAACTCGCCAACCCGACTCGCATATTGGCTAAAGGTTGGGTAATATTTGTTTGACAACTCTTGGGCTTGAGCAGCTGTCTTGGCTTGGTAGTCCTTCATGAGTTTCTGGTATTTTTCTTGCGCCTTTTGCGCTTTGGCTTGGTCATTCTTATAGTTCTCCGAAGCGAGAAACGTCGCCGCAAATGACCCTAGTATCCCGACAATCGTCGCGACCAAAATAACAATAATAATCCAGCGTTGTGTCTTGGTTGTTGCCATAACTCCTCTTGTTTCATCGACTAATCTATCTTGCTTAGTATAGCACACTTGCCAGTATGACTGCTAGATAACAGAGGTCACATCGATAAATGCTGGTTCGTTTGCACTGCAGTTATTTCGCCAGCACTATTACTCATTATCACCTTGCGCTGCGCAGAAACACCACGCGAACAGCCATCGG
Organism: uncultured Candidatus Saccharibacteria bacterium; assembly: GCA_963526965.1. Classification (GTDB taxonomy): domain Bacteria; phylum Patescibacteriota; class Saccharimonadia; order Saccharimonadales; family Saccharimonadaceae; genus Saccharimonas. The sequence continues at coordinate 55,495 of CAURPS010000005.1, forward strand.
CCAACACGCCTCTTGCAATGACGATTTTTCTCAGTATACTAAAAAGCGATGAACCGTCTCCACACCTTATTTTCGCCTCTGCTTGCCCGCCTGGCTATTGGCGGTACGACCGCGCTGCAATCAGCACCAGTTGAGAAACTTGATGGTGCCCTCACACCCAATATGCGTGCCCTACGCCTGGCAATGAGCATTGCTGACCAGCTCATTTCAATGGGCACACCAGCCCAAAATGTCGTTCATATGGCACTCAGTATTACGGACACATACTGCACCCGCAAAGTGCACATCGACGTGATTTCGTCGCAGCTTATTTTATCGCAAGATCGAGGTAACGATTACGAACCACTGACGCTTCTGCGCACCATCCCACCGCGCGAGATCAACTACCAACACATGCAATGCCTCCAAACTCTGGCTGCGACCATTGCCGATGGAGCGCTCACCCTCGATGCTGCCGAGCGCGAGCTCGATGCCATCCTTGCCAAGCCACGACGCTATCCACCCTGGGTGATTTATCTGGCAGGCGGCGGGCTCAGCGCTGGCTCAGCCCTGCTCTATACGGCGTCATTGCCAGTGATTTTTGCCACCTTTGTGATGGGTGTGGCAATTATGTGGCTGCTAGGCCGCTTAAATCGCATTGCTCTTCCTGTGTTCTTTACGCAAATCATCGCGGCAAGCGTTATTACATTGGTTGCAACCATTATCACGTGGCTTGCCACCAACCATTATCTCGATATTCTTGGTATCATCAACCCAACTATTATAACCGTGAGCGGTATCGTTCTCTTGGTGGCAGGAATGATGATCGTTGGTGCCTTCCAGGATGCAATCGACGAATATTATGTGACGGCGACAGGTCGACTACTCAAAGTGGCAATGATGACAATGGGCGTGGTGATCGGTGTAATGATTGGCCTGTATACAGCGCGACGTTTTGGGATTGAATTTGTTGCCACGCCCGATCAGTTGCAGCTGACTGGCACGATGTATCAGTATATCGGAGCAGCTGCTATTGCTGCCACCTTTGCCCTCGGCAACCACACTCAGCCAGTCGGCATCATCCTAGCTGGTGCAACTGGCATGCTTGGCTATGATATATACCTTGCCATTACTGGCTGGAGCATGTCTGCTATTGCGGCCAGTGCGGCAGCGGGCTTGGTAATTGGCTTTATTGCGACAACCGCTTCTCGCTTGTGGCATATGCCCAGCCTTGCCATCGTCAATGCCGGAATCGTTCCACTTGTGCCAGGCGTCACGCTCTACAATGGGCTCATGGGCGTCGTGACGACTGGCTCAAGCGAGGCAGGTCTGCTAGTGCGTGCTGTCCTCATCGCTATTGCCATTGCGGCTGGTGCGTCATTTGGCGTGCTGATTGGCCGGCCCACGCGGCGGAGTTTCCTCCGCCTACGCAATCGCCTACCACAGCGTCGCTTACATCAACCTCATTCGCCAAAGTCCACACCCTGAAACAGCGCATGCTGCTCGGGTGCAAACACTGTCCGGATGATCGAACGAACACGCTCAGCACTCAGCGTTGCTTGGCTACTCGATAGCGTTAGGCGAAATGTGGTGGTTTGATGTGATGCATCAGGGGTTGCTTTGTAAATAATCAGCGGCGTGAGATCGCGAATCGTTACATCTGGGTATGTTTCGCTAGCCCGAGTCATAGCGCTCGAGACTGCTTGCATAAGTTCATCATAGGTAACCTCTATGCTTGTTTGGATCGAGATATCGCGGGCGGTGGTAGGGTAGCGACTCATTGGCTGGTAGTGCACCACCGTATCGCGCCATACCTGCTCCATCACATCAAGGCGAAGTGATGCCGCTGCAGTATAATCAGGGAGCTTGAAATGCTTCACTACTGCCGGGCGCAGCTCACCAACCACCCCAATGAGCTGCCGCTTGGGCTGGCCAGCCGCCTCGCTGCTTTCCACCCAGATATGAGCCGAGCGATTACTATCAAAAGGTGCATACACTGGATCATCTGGAGTAGCCGTGACTGGTGTATACACGAGAGTCAGACCGCTATCATGCACCAGCTGGTCCAGCGTCGCCCGCACGTGGTAAAAGGCGGCGCCAGCGTGTGGCTTTTTGCTACTATACACAAGATCAATCAGTGATTGTTCAGCTGGCAGACCATCCTTGCCCATTTGTGCCTTGGTGTGACCCTTGCCGATTTCGAACAACATAAATTCGTTGTGTCCTGCTTTGATATTAGCATGGACTTTATCGAGTAAGCTCGGCAGCACACTCAGGCGGTAGTACTGGAGGTCTGGGCTGAGGGCGTTCGACAGCCGGAAGGCCTGGGCTGGGTCTTGGCCTGCACCCCTCAGTACGCGCTCGTGCACAAAGCTGTAGCTCAGCACTTCGTTGGCACCCGCCCTGGCTAGTGCCTCGCGCACAACGCGCCTCAGCTCACGGCGAGGGTTTTTACGCGCTGGCTGAATACGGCGCATAGGCAGTTGGCGCGGCACAGTATCAAAGCCGTGCAGCCGGCCAATTTCCTCAACGATATCCTCTTTGGTTTCTAGGTCTGTCCGCCAGAAAGGTACCTGCAGGCAGATATAGCCAAGCTCTTCCTCTGGGCCATGGCTGTGGATTTCGACGTTATTGAGCAAAGTGCAGATGTCGTTTTCGGCAAGGTGAGAGCCAAGCCGCTGATTAATAAATCGACTCGTTATGTCTATGGTTGCGGGCTCGTACTTCCCTGCAAAATACTCATCAAGAATCCCACCATGTTCACTCGTAAATGGCTTAATATCGACTACTTGGCTTGCCTGCTCACCGCCCACCATACCAATCAGCCGGTTCAGTACAGCCGCATTCTGCAGGGGCGACTGGCCTTTGTTAAAGCGGGCCAGCGCATCAGTAAACACGCCGTGGCGCATGGCCATTTTGCGCACTGCGTACATGTCGAAGGTAGCGCACTCCAGCACAATCGTGGTGGTCGTGGCCGATACCTCAGTGCGGCTGCCACCCATGATGCCGCCCAGGGCCACCGGGCCCTGCGCATCGGCAATCACTATGTCGTCTGGCGTCAGCTCAATTGTCTTGCCACTCAGCAGCGCCAGCGTTTCGCCCTGCCGCGCCATACGCGCGCCAAGCTGCCCGCCCTGGAGCGTATCGTAATCATAAGCATGGGTTGGCTGGGCCGTCATGAGCATCACATAATTCGTCGCATCCACAATGTTATTAATCGGCTTTGCGCCCATCGCCACCAGTTGGCACTGCAGCCAAAACGGGCTGGGCGCCACCTGCACATCGCGGATCGCCACCGCCATAAAGCGTGGCACAAGCTGCGGAATATCGTTCGAAACCGCGAGCGGCACACTATCGCCATCGCCAAATACCTGTTCTAGGTTATACCACGCCGGGCTCGTAAATGGTTGATGAAGGATGCCAGCAATCTCGCGCGCTACGCCCAGCTGGCCAAAGCAATCTGGCCGGTGGGTAAACATCTTGTTCTCGATATCAAGCACATAGTCATCCAGGCCAAACAGCGCGGCAAAGTCAGCCCCTGGTTGCAGAGCCTTACCCGCTGGCAGGTCGCGCGGCGTCAGCGCTACAATCCCCTCGTGGTCCATGCCAATTGCCAGCTCATCAGCCGCAGCCAGCATACCCTGGCTAAGCACCCCACGGAGCTTGCGCGCATCGAGCGTAAAGGGCTCACCCTCGAGGATACTAGCCGGCACCGTGCTTGTCGGCGGCAGCCATACGGCCCACATACCAGCTTGCACATTGGGCGCGCCGCACACCACTTGCACTAGGCCGTTTTCATCGCGCGGCACATCCGGCACTGCCATGCCGTCATCAATTTTCGTCACGCTCAGGCGGTCAGCATTGGGGTGCTTAGCGCACTCCACCACCCGCACCACGCGCGCACCGCGGTAACGCTCGGCCAGGTTGTCTACCTGCTCTACACTACCAAGCTGCTGGTTAATACGCTGCACCAGCTCATCCACCGGCGGTAATTCAAAGTTAATAAGTTGTTTTATAACATTAAGGCTGACTTTCATACTGGGTTATAGTATACCATCTCGAGGTAAAGCTGCGCTACAAACCGTATTCTCTTTCGTCGTATATCAACGCTACTCCATATAAAAGATACGAAACTATCTACCGTCTTATCTCTCAAATATCCAAATGCTCCACTGGCTGCTCCAGGCTCTGTTGCAAATTTTGCACAGCGCGCTCTGGGATATACGCCGCGAGCTCATCAATCGTATCGACAACCTCCATTCGCCCCCATTGTTTGACTGTCGCTGGATTGTCGTTGGTTTGCGTGCTACGCTGCGTGCCTGTAGGCCAATAGTTCCAGTCGGCGTGATTGCGCTCATAGTACACATAACGGCCCTTTTGCGTAAGATACACTCGTTGTTCGCGAAGAGCTGCTTTATCCTTTGCTATTGTCCTGTATATCTTACGGCCCATAAAAATCTTATGCTGATACACGCCATCCTTGCCAACGCGCAGCTGTACTTCATGAAAGCCATCGTGTGTTGCTTGCTGCCGCTCAACTAACAAACGATAACCCGCCATTAGTGCTGCAGATAGACTCATACTAAGGCCAGGCAAAGTCCCTTCAATATAGCGTTCGTCGCTGTGCGAAAAATAGATTGTTTTATTGGCCATCATACTCCTCCTTATATGTATAGTTATACATATATAGTATCTATCTTCTATGGTATTGTCAAGGTTGTTCGGGAGTGTAGTGCATTACCTCTGTTATATTGACATAAAATAGCGATACTATCCAAAATATGCTACATTATCCGCCTGCTTATGCTACAATTACACAGGCATACAAGAACATAATCTGGAGGTTTATATGCATACCGGTATTCGACGAATGGGACAGCGTAACTGTATTTATAGCGCGCTCCGCCAAGAATTAATGGACACGATGTTTCAGGACAAGGTTGGGTCATACGACTCTTCTCGCTACGAGGTTGATCTCAACAAGCAACACTTTGCCATGGTATCAGACACAGGCAAGGTAACGGCCAAGGCACACCTGCTTGCATCTATCGCCGTCGAGCCACCAACTCTCATGTGGGGCTACGCGGACGAGCTTGCACAGTTTGGCAAAGCGGTCGAGCTCGCCCACAAGGTACGCGAGTATGGCTTAGAGCACAAAGAGAATGATCTCGTTAGCCCAGAAGTTGAATATACTTTCCCACCCGATATAGACCAACAGCTTGTGATCGCCAGTGTCGCGCACGATATCGGCTTTGCTGCCATCACTATCTTTGGCACGGATTATTACTACTACAGCTCACCGATTCGTGGTGGTCGCCGTGTAGTGCTTTTGCTTGAGAATATCTCTGAGCCCGTGCCACCCATTACGCTTGACTACTTCTACTCACGCTTGCCACGCTATCTGCAGCAGGTGGACGACATTGCATGGTCGCTGGAAGGTTTTGTGGAGTTGATGCCAGGCTGGAGCATCGAGATGAACGACGATGATAACGGCGTCCACCACGCCCGCGTCACCGATGATACTGGCACAAGTATCCGCGTCAGTTACCAATTCGATAAGTATGAGCGACTAAAGCGGCTTGAGTTTAATCACGACTAATACTTGCTACCAGTGATATACCAAAAACCGCATTTGTATACTTAATGCGGTTTTATTGTGTTTTTTACATCAATATGACCTCTGTTGGCACTCTTGCTACACTGGTGTGCGCTCGCTTCAAGATATATAACCAGTGTTTGCAATTGACGCAACAATCCGGCATACTGGAGAGTACTAAAGGAGGACTGACATGACAAAACTAGACTATATCAGCCTAAAAAGTTGGGTTGTTGCTGGCCTGTTGAGTGTGACAGGGCTTGTGGCAGCAACAACGTTCCTAGCGCCAAGCCAAGCGGCCGCCAGTAGCGATTTGCGCTCAGCTACTATAAGCCGCAAGAACTACAACGAGGCGATGAGCAGCATCGACCAGCAAATCAAGCAAGAAGAGAGCGACAGCAGCATTCGCCCAGAGTGCCGCACTTACACGAAGACTCATGGCAAGCGTGCTGCAAAGGCCGTCCTCATGATTCACGGCATCAGCGGCTGCAGTAACGTTTACCGAAAGTTGGCAGATGAATTCTACAACCAAGGCTACAACGTCTACGTCCCACGCGTACCCAAGCATGGCTACACCGACAACAAACGCCATGGTGAGATCTCTACCAAAGACATTGCCGACTTCATGAAGACGAGTGCACAGCAAGTGAGCGGCTTGGGCGATGAGCTTGGTATTGTTGGTCACTCTGGTGGTGGTGATATGGCGACGTGGCTTGCACAGTATGGTAATGGCTTCTTTACGAATGTGCTGCTGCTTGCCCCATTTTATGAGCCAGCAGCTAGCCAAGCCCCTAAGTGGCAACTACCCGTCTTGCGCACATTGTATGGCTATAACATTTTGCCAGATAAGTTTAGCCCAAGCGGCCTGTCGTACCGCGCACTTGGCAAATATCTCATCGTCAAACAGAACTTCAAGAAAGATCTTGCTGCACCGGGCCTCAAGCGCGTTGCAACAGTGACGAGTGAGAATGATGACGCTGTCGATAATGGCCTAGCGGTGAGCATTCCGCAGCGCATGGCTCAGGCAAACAATGCATCATTCCAGCACTACAATCTGCCAAAGCGGCTCAACATCGGCCACAATATGGTTGGGTCAACCGATGGCGGTATGGCTACCTATCACCAGGCAGTCTACACGCAGTACCTCAACCTCTATGAGGGTCGTCAAACTGCCGAAATCTAACTGGCTCTAGCCACCCATAATAAAATACTGCAGCTCAGTCAGCTGCAGTATTTTATTATATTTTTGAGAATGTGAGACTCAAATTTCCTTAGCTATCTTCTCCCCTATTGTTTCTATTACAATAGACTACTGATTGGTCATTCTGCTGAGAGCATCATGTGCGAAATTCTCTCTTAGCACAATCAAAGGGATTGTGAGGAGAAAACTTCAGAAAGAACAGAGAAGTTTAATATTGCAGACTCTACCGCTGCTCGGCAACCAGCGCACGCTTCAGCCGGCGCAAGCCACGCCAGCACCGCACGCAAAGATACCCATCAAAGAGCGCAACGAGTGCTAGCCCATAAAACTCAGGCCGCTGCAAAACAGCTGGCGTTTGTACAAGTTTGTATCCGATATAGGCAAACAGCAACACAACGATCATCATCAGCAGCCCCATACGCTGCTTGCTAATGCGCTTCACCATTGCCAGGCGAGACTCATTATCGCTAAATATATCATCCTCTTCAGCTTCACTGCTTGGCCTGCGAAACACATGAAAGCCATTGGCCGATGCAACATATTCCCAGCCATAGTCGGCATAGAGCTGCTGGTACTGCGCATTTTCTTCGCGCCGAGTAAGATTCTGAAAGTCGATTTTGTACGTATAGTGCGCCGCCGGGCACGGCTCGAATATATAAAAGAACGGGACAATAAAGCGTTTGAGGGCATACCCCTGCCGATGCTGCTCAGCAAAAAACGCCTCCTCCTCTCCATACTCGGGCAACATGTAGTACCGACACATGATTCGTGACATTCAGTTATTTCCTTCCTTTGCTATTGTTATACAGTCGCTCGATCCGCCGCAGCTCGCAGGCTAATATCTCTTGGCCAAGTGGTGTGATATGGTAGATTTTGCGCTTGTCCTCTTCTCGTACGAAGCGAATTATACCGTCCTTCTCCATCTTGGCGAGCGTGCCATACATTGTGCCAGGGCTAATCTGCACCTGGCCGTCTGTCATATGTTTGACACGCTGACCAATCGTATAGCCATGCATCTCTGCCTGCAGACAGAATAGGATATAGAACCCTGTCTCGGTCATCGGTGAGTAGATTCGTCGTAGCTTTGCTTGGATCATGTGCGCTTTCTCAGATATGTATTATACCTTGTCTAGCCTCGGGTTGCGAGCACAAGAAGTATCGTCGCGAGGCTATTCTGCAGGAGGTGTACACCCATTGAGGCGTAGAGGCTCTTCTTTTGCTCATAGGCTCGGCACAGGAAGAACGCCAGCGGCAAATAGCTAATAATTGCCAAACCATTCTTGATTCCTCCTGTAAGCATGTATGGTGCCACATGTACAAGTGCAAAGAGCACCATTGATGCTGCATAAGCAAGAACACGAGATTTTTGCAATAAGCGAGCAAAGATAACTCCACGAAAGACAACTTCCTCTACGATCGGCCCAAATACCACCGCCATAAATACCGCATACCATAGCGCTCCACCAAAGAGACCAACAAGCGCCGTTTGGTTTTGGTTAGTCACCTGCAGCGCAGCAAGCAGGAGTGCTACCGGCATCGTTGCAAGATATGCAAAGAAAAAATACTTGACGACAAACCAGCTATTCTTGCCCGGTGCCTGCCGTGCAGTGCGCCATGCAGCAGCAAGTTCAGCTCGTTTCTTCATTACAATATAGCCAAGCAGAAGCACACTTGCTACAGCATTGATGATGAGCCCAAGCACACTTGTCGATGATATAGCGGCAAATCGCTCCAGCGCGTACGACAATGCTGTCATACCTACCATGTAGCCAGCAAAGTATGCCAGCAGAATTTTTACGTCATCCCGTCGTTTCGTTGTTTTATTCATTAACTATCCTTTCTCGATTGGTACATCGAAGTCATATGTATCGTAGTGCGATATATCGTATATTCTTATTGTATACCGTAGCTCGATATAATGTCAATAGTATGTTCTTTTATATGACGGAATAGTCTTGATATGCAAAAACCAGCAGTGTGTTCTGCTGGTTTTTTGCAACTTACTTATCGGCTGCACTTGTTATTGCTACAGATGCTTCACGCGCCACCGCTCAATCGCCTGCGACCAGCTCAGCATAAACGATAGATTGCCAATCAGCAGTAAGCCAGCGACAGGTGTCAGTATCAGCGACATACCAATCACCTGTGGCGCAGCAACAAAGCTATAGGCTATGCAGAGACCATTACCAAGCAGTGTAGCAAGCGCTGTTATGCTACCAGGCGTCCAGCTTCGATACTTCGCTGCATCAATGAGATGCCCAACCAAGTGCAGTATATTTGCAAGAATAACTGCACATACCAGCACAAGTGAGTGCAGGGCAATTGCGCCTCCAAGCAGAGCCAGTGCAACAACCGACTCTTCGAGAATGATGATGGCGACTGTCTCTGTTGACGGGTACGCGGTGCGGTGCGCTATGAGCATCTGCCTGGCAAATGCCGGGTCATGCTCATAGCGCCGAATCCACGGCACAAACCGAGCAATCTCCTCCAGCTCATGAATAATAAACAAGCCAAAACCAGCAAAGGCTACTAGCGCCTCCATCGTCATTTCCCTTCGTACGCAGCAAGGTAAGTCTGGAAGACTTCCTCGCTATGAGCGCTCACCCCCAGCGAAGCGCGCCGTATCATGTCGTGGCCAATATTCATGCTGGCAGGGAATTTTTTATATTGGAAGGAAGCATTGTTGTTGGTTGCCATTTTTTGCGGGATGTCGTGCGCGAGGTCTGGGTCGATATCGTGATCCCCTTCACTCACGACCACACCAACATGCTTGAGACCTGGTGCAGCAAGGTTGGCTTTGTAGTTTTCTTTGAGCGTTACATACTTTGCTAGGGCGCGATACGACAGGCCATTCACCTCATCATTACCACTGTAGCGATCTGGTAGGATATTATTACCGTAGAGGTTGCGCATGAGCGGGATCTGCCACTTGGGAGCCTGGCTAGCCGATGGTTCATAAAATGGCGCAATAAGGAGCACCCGCGAGAAGAGTCCATTACCATACTGCGCAAGCCACGTTGCCATATTGCCACCACCAGAGTGGCCCGCCACCCCAACTTCCTCACCAAGGCCGCTAACTTGGCTCGCACTAGTGGTCATGTACTGCACCATTTCTTGGAAGGTGATCTGGCCATGGCGCTTCTTGTCGGCATAGCCATGCTGCGGCACGCGCGGCGCATAAACGTTGTAACCCTGCTCGTAGAATACATTGGCAATATCGGCCATATCACTGGTGCAGCCACTAATGCCGTGGATAAGTAAGATAGCTTTCGCTGTTTTCTTGCCGTGCGTCTTGGCAAACGAGCGACATTCATTGCGCAGGCCAGCCTCTGCTGTGTCGTGGGTAATTTGCTGGTTGATAGCCGCCATCGAGCTATCATAATCCAGTCGCTTGATATCTGCTGTGCGTAGTTCTGCCTTCTGGGCGGGCCACAAGAAGGCAGCTGCAACGGCGATCGCACCAACAGCAACAATGCCACCAATAAGCGTGGCAATTACTTTTATAATTCCGGCTTGGGGTGAGGGATAATCTTTCATACGCTATAGTATGGCGAATAGTTGCCAATATAGCAAGACCACTCTACTAAAGAGAGTGGTCTTGGTTTCAATCTGATGCTTGTTGCTTACGATTCTGCTTTGCGGCCTGCCACTAGTAGGTAGAGGTTACCACCAAGCGCAGCACCGATCAAGGTACCGGCAATCACCTCAAGGCTCAGCCGGCTATAGCCAGTCTCGCCACGGCTTGCTTGTGCGCCAGTAAAGCTACTGTCTGGTGCCTCTGTTGCAGCAATGGCCACTGCTGGGTTGAGTGTTGCACTCTTTGCACGCAATTCGTGTGGCAAGTGTTTGATATCTTGGACTGACGATGTGTCCACCGAAGCCTGTACCTGTGTCAGTAAACCACCGGCCACGATAGCAGCAACGGCCAAGGATAGGCCAATCCCCACTGCCTGGCCTGTTTGCTTGAGCTCGGCCACGCGCGACACGGCAGCCGCAATGCCAAACATCAGCACTGCTGCACCGACGAGCTCAACACCAAAGACCGCCCAGCTAAAGGTAGTAAAATGCTCGAAACTGAGCTTGAAGGCACTCCCGCTCAGGCCGTTGAGCACAACGACAGCCAGCGCCCCACCAAGCAGCTGAGCAATCCAGTAGAATGGCACCAGCGCTGTCTTGAGCTTGCGCATTGTCCAGAGGCCAAAGGTGACCGCTGGGTTGATATGTGCGCCAGATACTGCACCCACCGCCACAGCAATCACAAGCAGTGTGAGGCCTAGGTAGAGTGGTGCAAATTGAGTTGCCGCACCAATTGCGGCAATGGTGAGCATAAATGTCCCAAGCAGCTCAGCAAAAATAATGTTGAGTAAGTTGCTTGGTAGAGCCGGCTCGCGTCGCTTATGGACAACAGTCTTGGTGGCTGATGTGGTCGATGCAGCCTTTACGGTTGGTGCAGCCTGAGGCTGGGAGGCCGAATCTTTCGCGGCCGATTTTTTGGTCGAAACGGCTTTTTTGGTAGCCATACGTCCCTCCTTACTAGGTTGATACTACGCCTTTAGTATATCACATCACCCTGTTTGTCGGCGATATCAGATGTCGATCGTGCCAAATAATGCTATACTAAAGACATGGGACAATATATGAAACAAGACCAAACGCGCAGTGAGCTGCAAGAGCGCATCGCGGCCGATCTCCGCGCTAAAGCAGCTGCCAGCAGTCACACTGGTGATGGCACCGCACCAGCAAGCGGTGATACTGGCGTCGAGCAATCCGAATATCTCAAAGGCACCAAGCAAACAACCACACTAGCTGGGGTGTGGCTGGTCGTTGGCTTTCTTGCGCTGCTTACCTTTGGCTTTTTTGTTGCACTAACTATCAATGGGCAGCAATAACGGAGTGGCAATATGACAGACCTTGACGCTATCCAGCAAAAGCTACTCCTGGCCGTGAGCCAATCGACCACCCCGCGCGAAGTACTGCGCCACGAGGAATTGCGCGCACTGTATGGACATATCACATCACTCCCCCCAGCGGAGCGTGGGCCATTTGGCAAGCGTGTTAATGAGCTCAAGCAAGCTGTGCAAACCGCCATCGAGCGCCGTCTTGAGGAACTTGAGACTGTTGAGCGCACACCGATCGATGTCACTGCACCGATGGATATCAACACTGCTATTCCAGCATTACTGCCAACAAATCAGGGGTCAATTCACCCCCTCATGCAAGAGATTGAGCGGATTGCTGATATCTTCTACCGCATGGGGTTTGCGGTGGAGGAGTCGCGCGAGATCGATGATCAGTTCCATATGTTCGAGAGCCTCAACTTCCCCAAAGGCCACCCTGCCCGCGACGATTATGACACCTTCATGACCGTCGAGACAGATGCGCAGGGCGACCGCCTAATCGCGCCAGCTCACACCAGCACCATGCAAAACCGCGTCCTGACCACCTATCGCCACAATTTGGATGCGGGTGAAGCAATCGCCGCCATTGTACCCGACCGTGTCTTCCGTAATGAGGACCTGGATGCCCGGCACGAGCACACCTTCTACCAAGTGGAAGGCGTCTATGTAGCTAAGGGAGTCAACGTTGGCAACTTGATTGCCACCTTGCAGGAATTTTTGCAAAGCTACTATGGCAAGCAGCTTGATGTGCGGGTCAATCCCTTCTACTTCCCTTTCACCGAGCCAAGCTTTGAGTTTGCCCTGAGCTGCCCCTTCTGCGAAGGCAAAGACCCCAGCTGCAAGGTATGCAGCGGTGAAGGCTGGGTTGAGCTGATTGGCTGCGGTTTGATCCACCCCAATGTACTACGGGCAGCCAACATCGACCCCGACACCTACACCGGCTTCGCCTTTGGCTGCGGCATCGACCGCTTGGTGATGATGAAATACGGCATCGAGGACGTGCGGCATTTTGAGAGTGGTAAGTTGGATTTCTTGCGGCAGTTTTAGCCTCGTCTATTCGTTTTATAACCAAGGTTCACCATATGCATAATGATAATGAGCTTTTTACCATCGCCCAGGCGCTCCTCGAGCAGCGACACACACCACCAGTTCACACTGTGGCAGTAGCTTTGCGTTGCCAATCTGGCGAGGTGATCTCTGCAGTCAACATCGATCATTTTCTTGGCTTCGTCTGCGCCGAGACAGCTGCACTGGCAATCGCTATCAATCGAGGCGTTTACGATTTCGATTCAGTCGTCGCAGTGCGTAAAAATGATGATACAGGAAAGATCGAAATTGTCGACATGTGTGGCAAATGCCGTCAGATCTTTCACGATTATGCACCAGGTGTTACTGTCTTGACTACGAGCGGCCCGCAGGCAATCGAGCACATCCTCCCCCATGCTTATATTCACCAACGTACAAAAATTCAACGAGCTATTAAGTGATAGTTAGCTATACTTTATTTATGAACCATTCGACACAAACACTCTTACATAGCAACACCTACGCAAATCTTGCGACTGTCTCTCCGGATGGTCAGCCGTGGAATACGCCAGTGTTTTTTGCGTATGCAGATGGCGCAGTGTATTGGTGGTCACCAATAGCTGCTCAGCACTCACAAAATATCGAACATAATCACTGTGTGTTTATGACAATTTACGACTCAACCGCCCCAGAAGGCCATGGTGTTGGCTTATACTGTCGCGGTGTCGCTCATCAAGTAGTAGATAGCGGGCTCACTGAAGCAATCGCCATCTATAACAGTAAAGCTCAGCAATTTCAGCTTACTCCTTCAGACTGCATGGGCGTAGCACCAACTCGTCTGTACACAATGCCCATCACCGAGGCTTGGACAAACAGCGAAGATTCGATCGATGGTTATTACATTGATACTCGCAAAAAAATTATATTCAAGAGATAGACCTTTCTCATAGAAAATACAAGGCATTTGCCCTGTATTTTCTATGGAACACGCCAATCTACCGATTAATCGTCAACGGCCAACTCAGCTCGACACTCTTCAGCTTTTTCAGGCTGTTGAGTGGTGTGAGATCCTTCACTTCGGTGTTTTTGAGAGAAACAAAGGTGAGATTCTTTGCATGTTGAATGCCCTCGAGGTTCTTTATCTTCTCCCACGACTCTGCGCCATCACGCGCGCTGAGGTCGAGTGTGGTTAGTTTCTCGAGATCTGAGGCAAGCATGGGCTGTGCATCGCCGCGCTTTGTATGGGTCACTTGGGCGATAGCTTGGTTGAGCTTGTTGCGGAGACGCCAATCGGGCACGCTCACCACCGCATCCTGTGGCTTATCAGCAGCAGTCTTTTCTTGGTAGACCCGCACATAGTCGACCTGCATATCTTTCGCGACTTCGTAATCCTTAGGGCTAGCCTTCTTGTATGGCTCATTGAGGCCGCCAACCTGGTGATTCAAGCGAATGAAGAGTTTGTTGGCTGCCTTGGCAAAGGGCCAGTTTGCATCATCTGGTGTCACGCGGTGTACCATGCGCCCATCATAGTAGAATTCGATCGTCCCGTCCTTCTTGTTCAAAACGCCGTAGGTATGGAAAGCAGTTTGTGTATTGCCGACAATATTCCGATCGAGAACGTGCTGGTGTTGGTGTGAACGCTCTTTATTCCCCTGGCGTGGCTGCGTATGAATATTGGCCTGCAGCCAGCTTGGGTCGTAGCCACGCGACTCGAAGACATCGAGTTCACCACTGGCTGGCCAGTTGAATGTTGTGCTTGTGAGCCAAAATGATGCCCAGGTTGCTCGAGCACCACTGTTCTTGTTACCCTCTGGCGGCTTAATAGATGCCTCGTAGTAGGTACCTGGCCCCCAGGCATAGGCGACACTTTTGTCTTTCCAATCGCTGAGGTAGTGCGAGTTTACCATCCCAGTCGAGAAGGCGGCATGACCGGCCTGGCATGGTTTGCCATTTTTATCATGCTGCGCTAGAAGATGGAGTTTGCCGTCGTACTGACGCACCATGTCTGTCCGAAAGCGTCCTTCCATACCCGACGCAAGGTCAAAGCAACCCGTTGGTACAGCCCATTTGGTTGTGTCGAGCGTATTACCATCAAATTCATCACTCCACACTTTTTTATAATACGCTTGTACATCACGCGGCAGATGATCGACTGCCGATGCCGGTTGCGCCATAGCGAAGCTCGTACCCATCACAGCGCATGCCATGGTGAGCCCAAGCACCAAGCCAGCTTTTGCCTGTTTTGTTGCTCGTGTTGCCAACATATCCCCTCCTTGTGTTCGTTAGCTGTTCTTATTTAATCACAGCTACTCTGCTTTGCCAAACACAAGACAATAACTTTATCCATATTTTTTGCAAGCAAGATAGTCTATTTTGATCATGCACATCAATCTGCCAGAGGTCATTTTTTGCATACAGTAGCAATGCATAGTGTAATTATTATATTACAAAATATGTTGTGGTTTTCGCTACGATTATTGTTACCTCTGTTTGACAAATTACACACGAGGTATCTTCGTAGGGCTCTATTTTATCACCCTGTGGCCTGCTGGCGCCAGGCCAAGGCTCGTCAGATTGATCTAGCAGCTACTCATCCCCACGCTGAGGCCGCTCGAGCAACTGTGGATCGCTCTGGCGTTCGCCGCCAGCAATGCGCACGACGTCTTTGTCCATCTTGCCGAGCTCGCGATAGGTTGTGTTGTAGTGACCAACTGTTGTGGCGAGGCTCTTGCCCATTTTGCCCAGCAATTCATCAAACTTCTTGATGTGCGTCGCAAGCTGGCCAACCCGCAGCTGAATATCCTTGGCCTGCTCTTCAATCTGGAGGCTACGCAGCCCCTGCAGCACAGTCTGCAAATAGGCCAAGAAGCTGGTTGGGCTCACGATAATCACCCGGCGATCGCGAAAGGCATACTCAATCAGATCGCGGCTCGAGCCACCCTGCCCTACATTGTTGATAAGCAGATCATAATACAGCGACTCGCTGGGGATAAACATAAAGGCAAAGTCCATCGTATCTTCGCTGGGGCGAATATATTTGCTCGTTTCATCGATGCGCTGCTTGAGGTCGAACTTAACGCGACTCAGCAGCTGCTGGCGCTCATCTTTGCTCGTGGCGTTGATCATCCGGTTGTAATTCTCAAGGCTAAACTTGCTATCGATCGGTAGCACCCGCCCTTTATCAAGAAAGATCACCGCATCGACCGCTTCGCCATCGGCAAAGCGATATTGCATCTGATACTGAGCTGGTGGCAGCACATTCTCAAGTACACTCTGCAGATAATATTCACCAAAGACACCGCGCTGCTTGGGGTTTTGCAGAACGTTTTGCAGTGTCTTAAGCTCATCTGCGACATCGACGACGCGTCGATTAGTCTCATCTAGTTTGGTGAGGCGCTGCGTCACATCGGCCACCAGCTTGGCACTCTCAGAGAGCTGCTTCTGGACTGACGTTTGCATAGCAGCGCCCGAGCGCTCGAGCTTATCCCCAACCGACTGCTGCATAGCGGCTATAGTGCGCGATAGCTCCGTCACGTCGCTCTTGAGAAGCGCCACTGATTGCTGATCTTTGAGTTCATTAAGCTTCGCCAGCAGCAAACTCAGCACTACACCGCAGCCAACGAGGACAACAATAAGAATGATTCCAAGCACAAGAGAAAGTTCCATGTTTCTAGTATAACATTTCCTAGGGAGCAGCCACTCATGTTGTTTTATTGAGCGTGGTGTGTCAGCTGATCTCGTGGATGTGTTTTTTAGCACACAAGGAAATATTGCTATTTTCGAGAATTTTGACACTTATACCGAACAAAAGAAGTGTGCATATGATGCTTGTACAATCTAAGCCGCTCTCGCCATGTTGTTCGGTTCACGTGTAAAAACCAGTGTCGTAACGAGTTTCAGCTTTAGCACTAGAAGACTAATGTTCTCAGAAGGAATTGACCTTTATCGTGTTTCGTCAAAGGAAGCGACCTGAGAATTGGCAGGACTTGAAATCTAGACAAGGAAGCTGCGCAAAAGAAGGAGAGAATGGAAATTACTTCATTTGAGCATGACAAATAATCACCAAGTAAACCATTGTGGAGTTTGGAGGTATCTACAGTGTCGCAAGATATATTAATACAATGATCGCCACCATTGCACCAAGTGTGACTGCTAGGTTGCGCAGGCGCGAGATCCACGAAAACACGCCAATACTCAGTGCCATCAAAATCGTAATAACCGGCACTACGACATACCATGACGATGCTGCCAGCCACGTAAGCACTGGCCAGAGACCCACTGCCGTCGCAAGCATAACGAGAGCGGGCCGATACACCCGGCGCTGCACCAAAAATATAAGCCCGACGATCACTGCCACAACCATTGCGCTCAAGACTGTATAGAATGTAGGCGTGCCACAGCTTGCTGGATTAGCACTACCAAGGCCGCACACGGCACCAAACACCCCGAGGTTGGCAACGAGCAGCAGCACTGCACTCGTCACCACGCCAGTAATGGCCGCACCTATCATAATCTGTCCCATATCTGGCCACGATAAGTTCACAAAATGCTCGGTGTCTTCGGATGTATCGAGCACACCACCCTGAGCAAAGGGGTTGTCGATTGCTCGGCTGTGGTCGAGCCCATCGTCAAGCACCGTCTTGGTGATGGTCGCCGTTTTGGCAGTTTTTGCTTTTTTAGCTTGACGCGCCGCTTCGGCAACCTCATCTGGGTCGGCGGTGCGTGCGTATATCTGTTCGTCCATATATCTAGCTCCAATTCCTTACTGGGAGCTATTATATTATGTTTTTGCCGATTTTGCTAGTCTGCGCCAGAATTTTTTGTGATGCGGCACGTACCATACAGCGCCCAGCAACGCAACGGCCACTCCACCAGCGACATCGAGTGGTGTATGTACCAGTGCTGCCACGCGGCCAAGGCACACCAACACCGTCATGACGAAGAGCGCCACGGTGAGCAGTCGCTGGCGCGTCACATACCACACTGCCAGAGTAAGAAACATCGCAAAGAGTGCATGATCGGACGGAAAGCCGGGATTATTGAGATAGAGCGCACCTGGGTCGGTGCCGAGCTTTTCAAATGGCCGGAGCGTCTCGGGCTGCCAGAACGCACCAATAACTTTCGCACACCAATAGGACGTCAGGCCTGCCATAAATACGCGTGTGTAACGTTGGTAGCGTTGGGCTTGAGGTGCACGAAAAAATAGTGCAAAAAGAGCTACAGCGACAATCGGGATCATAAGCCCATCAGCAACCAAGCGAACAATGGCATTCATACCCCTATTATACCACTGCTCGGGGGGTTTTGTGTGATGGATTTAATCCACATCTAAGATCACTTTTGTATCTGTCGAGCAGGCTGCTGATTTGCTTTCGGGACATCAAGCAACTTCCCAACCGCATTGATGATCTGCTGGATGACTGTTGGCTTGGTCGATTGTTCCATCTTCGGACGTGCTGGTGGAGCTTTGATAACGTTAGCTGGCGGCATGTTGATCGTATTAGCTGGGGGTCTTTGTACTTCAGGAGGTCGCTGCGCTTTTGGCTTGGGTTGCTCCTTCTTCCTGACATTGGCAATCACAACATTGATACGGTCGTCGTCGAGGACTTTCTTATATGACACCTCCGCGCTGTCGCCACCAGTGTATTCTCCGCCAGCTTGCTGGGCAATTTGGTTCGGATTGCAGGCTTCAGGATTCTTAACACTGCAAATACGAGCAAGCGGGCACGCATTGCAGGCCGCTTGGCCAATCCGCTCCTGCGCAATCCGCCGCGCATTTTCTTGCCAGGCCGCAATTTCCTCCGGCGAGCGCTTGGTTGGTGCTTTGGCAAGCCGCTCACTCATTCAAAAAACACCTCTGTGGCAATACATTTACTCGCAATACCGCGCGCAGTGAGCCCCTGCCACATTGCTCGCGTAAATGCAACTGAACCACACACCAGGTAGTGTGCCGCTGGGTTGATACACGTATCGAGGTCAATTCGCCCCTGGTGCATCTTGGGTGGAACTATTGCTTGGCGTGTCACGAAGTGGTGGAGCGACAGCTGCGGGTAGCGCACCTCATATGCAGCAAGGTCGGCCGCAAAGACAATATCGTCGACAGTCCGATTGCTATACATGAGCTGAATATTCCGATGCGGATCACGCGCGCATTCGCTCTTGATAATACTCCACACCGGGCTAATACCGACTCCAGCTGCAATCCCCACGAGTGGGTGATCTGTCAATGGATTAAAGTACCCATACGCCGCCGAAAACGTTAGTTGGTCGCCCACCTGTCGGCTGCATAGGTAGTGGGAATACTCACCGCCAATATCCTTCACGGTAATGCTCAGATGTGTTTCGCCGGGCCAACTTGATAGGCTATATGCCTTACCCTCAGGCGTGCGCGACTCTGGCTTGATAACAGTAATGTATTGTCCGGCGGTATAGCGAAATGCTGTGTCGCCTTTGGCATCAAAAACCAACGTCGTCACATCACGCGTGTGCTGAATCACTTGCTGGATTGTCCCTGTATAGTACCGCATTAGTGCACCACGCATTCTGCTACATAGCGTTGCATAATGTGCTGAGCCTGGGCCATCTCCTCGTCGGTAAAGCTCGTTTCATCGCAAAAGCGGCTACTCACCAGTGTATCGCTTGCAATAAAATGCTGCAGGGCAAAGCGCTGTGCACCTTGCACCATCTGCCCGACTGCATCGAAGTCTGCTGGCTCAAGCTGCCCCCGCACAATCGTCGTACGAAACTCGTGATCGACCCGGCTTCGGATGAGGTCGATGCTTTCCATAATCGCATCGGTGTCAATTGGCCGCGCAGCAATTTCTACGTACTTCTCCAGTGGCCCCTTAATATCCATTGCTACAAAGTCAAGCAATTGCTCATCCAGCATCTGGCGCAGCATCGCCGGGTGGGTCCCGTTAGTATCGAGCTTGACGAGGAAACCGAGCTGCTTGATGGCTCGAATGAAGTCAGGCAAATCTTCACTCATTGTCGGTTCGCCACCACTGATCGCGACGCCATCTAGCAAGCCAACCCGCCGCGCAAGAAAATCAAGAATCTCCGCCTCAGGGATGCAGCCAATGTACTGCTCAGGCAAGACGAGCTCTGGATTATGGCAGTAACCGCAGCGCATATTGCAGCCAACCAAGAAAACTGCCGCACAGGTGTGACCTGGGTAGTCGACTGTGCTGAACTTTTGGATACCACCGATCTGGACCATCACCATCCTCCCTTCTTCCTATTATTTAAGCATCGATTGTATCGGCTGCTTTGTCGTAGTGGTAGCGCAGCGCAAACTCTGCTTGCTTGCCCTTATTCCACTGCTGTACTGGGCGCAAATACCCCACCACCCGCGAATATACCTCACACGGCTCCTGGCACTGTGGGCACGCCTCATGTTCACCACGCAGGTAGCCATGATTCTTGCAGACACTAAAGCTCGGACTGATCGTAAAGTATGGCAGGCGATAATTATGGCAGATCGTTCGCACCAGCCCCTTGAGCGTCTTAGGGTCATCCATTCGCTCACCAAGGAAGAAGTGGATAACGGTGCCGCCAGTATATTTGGTCTGCAATTCGTCTTGGAGATCAAGTAGCTCGAAGAGATCGTCGGTGTAATTGACCGGCAGGTGAGTACTGTTAGTGTAGAACGGCGCTGGCACCGCGGCACCAATGCCATTGGCAAAATGCGCTGTTTCTGGGTAGTCGCGCTGGTCGATCTGTGCCAGGCGGTAGGTCGTGCCTTCGGCTGGTGTTGCCTCAAGATTGTAGTTATTGCCAGTTTCTTCTTGGAATTTCACGAGCGTCTCGCGCATTAGATCGAGCGTCCGCTCGGCAAATTCCCGCCCCGCAGCCTGACCAATGTCCACACCAAGGAGATTGAGCGCCGCCTCATTCATGCCAATCAAGCCAATCGTCGAGAAATGATTCTTCCAGTATTCACCAAAGCGCCGCTTGATATCGCGCAGATAGAACTTGGTATAGGGGTAGAGGTTAGCATCGGTCAGGCGCTCGAGTGTTTTGCGCTTAACTTCGAGGCTGTCACGCGCTTGCTCCATCAGGTGGACGAGACTGGTACGAAACGCTGCTTCGTCACTCGACTTCAGTGCCAAGCGCGGCAGGTTAATCGTCACCACACCAACTGACCCCGTCATTGGGTTACTCCCAAACAGACCACCACCACGATACTCCAGTTGACGATTATCAATCCTCAGGCGGCAGCACATACTACGCGCGTCTTCTGGGCTCATATCACTGTTCACAAAGTTGCTAAAGTATGGAATGCCATATTTTGCACTGGCTTCCCACAGGTTGTCAATCACAGGATTATCCCAGTCGAAGTCGGCAGTGATGTTATACGTCGGAATCGGAAAAGTAAAGACCCGTCCGTTGGCATCACCCTCCGTCATCACCTCAAGCAGTGCCCGATTGAAGATATTCATCTCATCCTGGTAGTCGCCGTAGTTGCTTTCTTGCATCTCTCCACCGATAATCACAGGTGTGCCTGCCATATGCTTAGGACATTCGAGGTCAAGCGTAATATTCGTAAACGGCGTTTGGAAGCCAACACGCGTCGGCACATTGACATTAAAGATGAATTCTTGCAGCACCTGCTTTACCTCATCGTACGCTAGTCTATCTGCTCGAATAAATGGTGCGAGCAAGGTGTCGAAATTGCTAAAGGCTTGAGCACCAGCTGCCTCGCCCTGCAGTGTGTAGAAATAGTTCACGACCTGGCCGAGTGCCGTGCGAAAATGTCGGGCTGGCTTACACGAAATCTTGTTTGGCACACCAGTGAAACCCTGCCGGAGCAGATCCATTAAGTCCCAGCCCACACAATACACACTCACAAGGTTAAGATCGTGAATATGGAGGTCACCGGACCGATGAAGACGACCAATCTCTGGGCTGTAGATTTTGTTTAGCCAGTAGGTTTTGCTCACCTCACTTGAAATGTAATTATTCAGCCCCTGGAGGCTGTAGCCCATGTTGGAATTCTCATTAACCCGCCAGTCGAGTTTGAGCAAATATTGGTCAATCAGGTCAACATGTGCACTCGCAGCAATCTCGCGCAGCTTTTGATGCTGATCGCGATAAATAATATACGCCTTGGCGGTCTTTTTATATGGCGAGCGCAGCAAGGTATCCTCTACCGCATCCTGCATCTGCTCCACCGTGAGTGTATCATCCGCTATAGTCTGCTGCGCCTGGGTAATCGCCGCCTGAGCTAACTGATAGGCCTCTTCCTCAGCAAACTCACCCGTCTCCAGGCCAGCTCGTTCGATTGCTGCCATAATTTTTGTGTCGTCAAATGCCACGATGCGCCCATCGCGTTTGGTAATTGTGTGATACATATCCCTCCCTTTACTTGCCGTGGCAGCACGCGCGCCACGGCATGAGTGTTTATCCTTGTTTTTTATGATTGTGCAAGCATCGGTTACTAGTGTCATAGACACCATATATAGCGCTTACTATGCACTATACTACTCTATATACTGTGGGTCAAGCGTAATATTCACAACCGATACGCTGGCACGACCTCTGTTATATGAAGCATGTGACTGTGGTCGGAGCAATTTGTTGTTATTTTTATTCAGCAACACCGTAACCCACCAAAAGTCGATCAATCACAGAGTCTCTACATTCAATATAGAGCACAGCCCCAACAAACTACGCACTATTGATCCACTCTCGCAAGCATGGTACAATACGGAGGCGCCACGCAGTGATGGGCCGTCGCCAAGTGGTAAGGCACCAGGTTTTGGTCCTGGCATTCGGGGGTTCGAATCCCTCCGGCCCAGCCAAGTTATCATTGTTACCAGCCTTTTGTCGGCTGGTAATTTTTTATCGCGACTTTATCTGGGATGTCTGTTCGATCACGCCCTCACTCGGGTTTTGCCTATTTTAAGCATTAGCTCTTCAAGTTTTTTATTTCTCTGGCAGATCAAAGTTGATCGGACTGCGATATTTCAACCTAACACTGAAGCCTAATACTCTCGAAAACACCAACTACCGTGGTGCTCCACGGAGAGTGTGGAGGAGATGCGGTAAAATTAATAGCGGTTTTTTACTATTGAGGCACCCTAGGCTGATCGTTCATCAATCACGAGTGGATTTTTAAGCCATTTGCTTCGCGTACCACAAGCACCACTGCCACACCAAGTAAGCCTGTAAATACTACTGTCCACCAGCCATTGAGTAATGGCAAGGTCGCCCCAAAGAGGCCCGATTCACTCATTGGCACAGCGAGAAAACACCACAGCGCCACACCAAACCACGCTGCACTGACTGCAACTAGGCATGCCTGCGAAATACGGCGCGACCCCCGCGACATATCCATTGAGAGCAAAAATGGCAAGCCGCCCAGCTCAAGCAGCGGCAATACGCCAGCCAAGAGAGCAGCTACCACTCCCCCGCCAGCCATATGCCACCCGCTCGTGATATCAGCAAACTTCTCAAAGGTAAAAAGCTGCGTGATGATCAAGAACGTTACGACAATGCCAAGCGCGAGACGCCGCCAATATGCAGGATCGCGCCGCAAATGCTCTGGAAAAATCGCCTGAAATAACCCAAGCCAAAATCTAATCATACGCTGCTTCATAACCTTATCATATCAGATATTACCCTGTTTTACACGTATTTCCTTGCACTTGTGTCACATGTTCGCTACTATAGAAGGAGCGAACGTTACAAACATAAACATTTTTATACATACTTGTATCAGTCGCTCTCCGATATATCCACCACAACAGAACGCCCGAGTGCTTATGGCATACTCGGGCGTTTCTTTTGTATGGACAGGGCTAGTCATCCACCGGCAGCGAATGCTCTGCACGCCAAGCCGCAATGTTGCCGTGGTGACCACTGAGCAATACCTCTGGTACCGCCATCCCCTGCCACACCTCTGGACGTGTGTATTGCGGAAACTCCAGTGTCTGGCCATCGCTAAAGCTCTCAATCGCTGCGCTCATCTCACCACCAAGAACACCAGGGATCAGTCGCACAATTGAGTCGATAATTGTCATCGCGGGCAGCTCACCACCAGTCAGGACATAGTCACCCACTCGGAGCGCTTGGTCAACCACCTGCATAATTCGCTCGTCGTACCCCTCGTAGCGCCCACAGATGAAGATGTAACCATGGTCGGTCTGGCTATACTGCTGCGCAAGCGCCTGGTGCCACCGCTGGCCCCGCGGCGTCATGATGAGCACTTTGGCAGTCGGGTCGCGTTCTTTGGCATAGCGCACTGCTTCCCAGAGCGGCTCAACACGCAATAGCATACCATCGCCACCGCCATACGGTGTGTCGTCGACCGTTCGGCGAGGACCGAGCCCAAATTGGCGCAGATCAATCGTCGTCAGCTCCACCAGGCCTCGCTGCTGCGCCTTCCACAGCATTGAAGCCTCAAACACGCCGGAAAACATCTCCGGAAACAGGCTAATCACTTGGAACTTTTTCATCTCTCCTAGTGTAGCAAATTACCGCAGCACCGTCTAACAGATACTGCGAGAGATTCAGGTCTTTACGCTTATGTTTTTTATTTGTTATACTGGTTATGCTATGGATTTTGGATCAGAGACAGATAACACTACCGCGCAGCGTCTCGAACTATCGAGCCGACGTACAACCATCACGCCGCTCAACGAGAATATTACCCTCGAGCAGTTCGACGGTGAAGCAGCGGTGTCTCAGCACCTTGTGGAGCCAGCGATTGCCAATATCTCGATTGATACCGAAGCCACCCGCCACGATCCGCGCCATACTCACGGCTACAACCCACCAAGGTACCAACCCCATTATGGTTTACTGATTGTGATCATCGGCATCTTACTTTTGCTTATTGCTGGCATTGCTGGCTTAACGAATATCTTGAGCCGGTTGCGGTAGTAGATGAGAACCTTTTTGGCGTCACTCGCTCACTCACTACGTCATCCGGATAGCATATAAAACTCGTTGTTATATAAGCTCATACAGCTACCACTTTAGCCTCTGCTACACTATACATTCATCCAACAAAAAAACTGCCTCCACAGCAGTTTTCTTGCACAAATAAGGCTCTCAAACCTTGTTGGTTTGCTCGCAAAGAGCGTTTATTTTTTCTCGCAGTTCGTTTCTGAACTGATCGTATTATATATCAAGGTCGTCGAGTTCTGCAAGCTCTTGGCGAGACTTTTTTGCAAAATCCGATTCGCTCTCATCATCGTTATCCACTGTATCAGTGGTTAAGTTATCCACAGACTGGGATGCTGCGGTGTGTGGCTCATCATTGTTCACCACCTTAAGGTTGTAGCGAGCACTGTTCTTCGTGCCAAGCGCGCGCAGCAAAGTACGTAAACTCTGCGCCGTACTGCCCCGCCGGCCAATCACACGGCCGAGATCTTCCGGGTTGACGGTGAGTGTCAGTAAAACACCCTTCTCGTCGATCACCCGATCGACCACCACGTCGTCTGGATGTTCCACCAGCGACTTTATGACATATTCGACAAACTGTTGATCAATTGTCGCCATAGCTTTCTTCTTTCCCTCCTTATGCTGTCATTCAGATTTATTGTGATTGTGCTTTCATTGTAGCATACCGGCTGGATTCTACCAACATACGGCGCGCGCAGCTATACGCTGAGCCTTTTGAGGTCTCTGCAAATCCTCTCCTAGTAAACGATACGACTGCTTTTTATCAGAGCCTTCTCTTCTCTTGTGTCACCTTCTTCCCAGCACTATATTCAGATAGAATAGATTGAGGTAGCCGATTGCTGTCTCTGGTTGGGGTGGCAGTGAGGAATATCAACCCTCGCAGCATTCTTAAGAAAAGTAGCGGTAAGTAGAGACCAAGCGAATCGATATTTTTGCAATTCAGATTATAACAATACTAATAATTACAAAACTGCTCCACGATGCGCGGAGCAGTTGCTATGCTTATGTGAGAGAGTCGCTTTAAGCCTCTGCCTCTTCCTTCGGCTGATGCTTGCGGAGCTTCTCTGGGTTGCGAACTGCCTTGTGCTTGTCGCCAGCGGGCTGCTTGACCCACTTTGGCAGCGATACACCAGCAGCAGCCAGCAATTTGACTACACGTGGTGTCGGCTGGGCACCATTATCAAGATACTTTTGGGCAAGCTCGGTATTGATATGAGCCTCTTTGGTGTGCGGGTTGTAGTTGCCAACATAGGCCACTACACGGCCGCTTGATGGGTGGCGCTGAGCCTCTTGCACGGCGAGCCGGTACACTGGGTAGGCTTTGCGGCCAAGACGTTGCAAACGAATTGCGAGCATAAATAAAACTTCCTTTTCTTGACTTATATTTGCGTTAGTTCGTTCTGTACAAGTCTACACTGTTTGGCTAGCGATGTCAATTTGTTGCGTGCCGAAATCTCAAAACTGAGCTTAGCCCTTGGCTGGCTCTTCTGCCTTCTCCGTCTGAGCCTCTTGCTGCTGGTAGGCTGCTAGGGCGGCACGAGCGGCCTTTTGCTGGGCAGTTTGCTTGCTAGGGCCAGTGCCGCGACCCATCAGCCGATCATTGACAAAGACACCAAGCGTGAAGGTTTTGTCGTGGTCAGGGCCATCCTCCGCCAAGACACGATACACCGGCGTAGCACTGTCAATCCGTTGGCTCACCTCTTGTAAATGACTCTTGGGGTCGCGCCACGAGCCATCTGCTAGGATGGCATCAAGTTTGCTAATGGTATGCTTGGCGATAAACTCAGCTGCCGCCCCGTAGCCTCGTTCCAGATAGATCGAGCCAATCACGGCTTCATACGCATTAGCCAGAATCTGGCGATGCGCTCGCTTGCTGCCATGCTTCTCACCCCTGCTCATTCGGATGAGCGAGCCATAACCGAGCGCTTCGCCCGAGTCGGCATTGCTCTCTGTATTGACCAGCGCGGCGCGCCAGCTCGTCAGGATGCCCTCTGGCTCGGCATAGTGTTGATAGAGATAATCGGTTACCGCAAGTTCCAGCACGGCATCGCCTAAGAACTCGAGGCGCTCGTTGTGCTCAGTAACGGATTTTTTGTGCTCATTGACATAGCTGCGGTGGGTGAGTGCAGTGACTAAGAGCTGAATATCGTGATATTCAAACCCAAGCGCTTGCTGTGCCCACGCTTGGTACGGGCCAGTTGGCATGCCAGACATAGTAACTCCTTTCGTTTCTGTCGTTATAGTCGCTCCTCTCGGATGCGTTTCTTGGCTTTGAGCATCAGCTTGGCAATATCTTCGTACTCGATGAGGTCAAGTGCCTTGCTAAAGGGAAACCACTTAATACCATTCATCCATTCTTCTTTTTGAATCTCATTGCCGCTGGTGCGGACGCGGGCAAGGTAGATCTGTGTCGTCATCAGGACAAGCTTATCCACCCGGCGGTAGCGAAAGTGAATTTTGCCCAGCCAGCCCAGCATATCAAGGTCGTGCAGCCCAGCCTCTTCGCCGATCTCGCGGCGAGCTGTTTGCACAGCAGTTTCCCCTTTCTCAATATGCCCTTTGGGGATCGTCCAGCGATCCTTAGCATCCTGAATTAGGAGGATTTCGAGTTTGTTGTCGTTATTGTAGCGGAATACAATGCCGCCAGCCGTCGGTTCACGAACAATTTCCTGAATAGACGGCTTGCGACGGCCAAAATATTTTTTAAACCGATTGAAGTGTCGGTCAAAGTGTGACGGTGTTGGCATCGTCTGGTGTCTCCCCAGGCAAGTTGCGATAGGCGGTGCCGAGTACACCGTTGATAAACTTGCTTGAATTATCCGAACCAAACGCTTTAGCAAGCTCCACTGCTTCGTTAATCGCTACCTTGGGTGGAACAGTTGCACGGCAGTGCAGCAATTCGTAGAGGCCAAGTCGCAAGATATTGCGGTCGACACGAGCAATCTGATCAAGCGGCCACTCTGGCGCAATTGGTTGTAAGTGAGCGTCAAGCGCGGCCTGCGTCTCGATCACCCCAGCAACGAGCGTATCGACAAAGGCTCGATCGCCAATGATCGACTCATAACGCTCAAGATTGCGCGCCAGAATCTCTTGTGGCACGGCCTGCGGATCATTCGCCTGCTGGCGGAATTCATATTCGTACAATGTTTGGAGTGCAACTATACGCCCAAGATGACGGTTCGAAGCCATTTGGTTGGTTCTTTCTTTTGTTAAAATTCTTTGCTATCGACGAAAAGCTAGCGAGCTGCTTTGGCAGCGCCAGTCTCGCGCTTGGTCGTCTTGACCTTGACTGGTGAGGTTTTATTGACCATGCGAGCAAGCTTGAGGCGCAGGTGGCTGCGGCGCAGGCCGGTTTTGCGTGGGCTACTCTGTTTTTTTGGTTGAGCCATAGTAAAAATCTCCTTCTCTTTAGGCTGACGTAAAACTTGTAGCTATTATACGCTAAAAGCGCAAAATTCTCTAGTGTTTGCGCTGTTTTGTATAGAAAAATATATTTGTAGCCAATTGCCAAGTGGGCTATTACGCCTTGTTACCCCATCAAGAATACGCTCACTATGACGTCTAGGTTTCGGCTTTGATATGACAGATATCTGTCATATATTGTATGATATGATACATACTATTAGTCTCAGCAAGGAGCACCTATGGCAATAAAAATAGATGGAGATATTAACCGATATATCAATCTGGTCGGAAGAAGCGACGAATCAGTTAAGACTGAAGTGCAACACGTCATCGACGAGTTGGATTGCACTCCTGTAATCCGAGAGGTCGACAAAGAGTTCACTGGCTACGACTCAAGTGAATCGTTCTGGTTACTGCACGATGCTGGGGTGGAATTTCGCTGGAACAACAATACGCTCGAAGCAGTCACTCTATATTCCCAAAAGGGACGGTCATCTGTCTCAGAATACAAGCCGTACGTCAATCCACTGTTTGCAGACTTCTCCAATACTGCAACGCGTGATGAGATTATTCGCCATCTTGGAACTCCTGATAACGAAGCAGATCAAAACGCAACATGGGTGCGGTCAGCTTGGGTTCGCTATAATCACGAGAGTGGCAACTGGATACACTTGCAGTTTGACGATGAACTCCGTCTAAAAATTGTTACTATTTGTGTACCCATTCATTAGATCAATCATCTTTTGCCCTTTGCCTATTCAAGCGATTACGTTGCCATTTTGTAGGCTTATCAACATTCACTAAACACGCTGAGACCGTGGTCGCACAACCCAAAAACAGGGCGCTCCATGAGATGCCCTGTTTTTTACAGCACGATTAGTAAAGGTGACTTTTCTAGACAACGATACTGACGAGCTTACGCTTGACGTAGATAACCTTCTTGGGCGGCCCAGTGAGGTATTTTGCGACGCGGTCGTCTGCTAGGGCCCAAGCGGTGATATTGGCTTCGCTAGCATCTGGCTCGGTGGTGAGCTTAGCGCGAACTTTGCCATTGACTTGCACAACGATGGTTATCGTATCGCGGACAATCTTTGCTTCATCCCACTCTGGCCAGGCTGCAAAATCGAGCTGGTCACCATAGCCAAGCTGCTGCCATAGCTCAGCGGCCATGTGCGGCGCAAAGGGCTGCACCAACTGGATCAGCGTCTTGAGCGCTGGCTGCCACTGCTCAGTAAAGCCAGTTGTCTTGAGCTTGTAGAGGTCGTTGACGCACTCCATGAGCCCAGCAATGGCCGTGTTGAAGCTCAGGCGGTAGATATCACTTGTGACCTTTTTCGTTGTGGCATGGATAATCGACTCAAGTTGTGCAACGTCGACCTGCCCAGGCGCTGCGCCCTGCTGCTGCCAATCATCAAACTCTTGCACTAATGTCCAGAGGCGATTCAAGAAACGATAGACGCCAGCAATTCCTCGGCTGCTCCAACTTGAGTTTTCGTCGATCGGCCCGAGGAAGAGCTCAAAGGTGCGCAGCGCATCCGCCCCATACCCCGCATCGATCACCTCCAGCGGATCGACGACATTGCCAAGGCTCTTGCTCATCTTGCGGCCATCCTCAGCTTGAATGAGGCCATGGTAGACGAGCTTCCGCACTGGTTCGGCAAAGCTTGTGAGGCCAAGATCACGGAAGACGTGCGTCCAGAAACGCACATAAAGTAAGTGAGCCGTCGCATGGTCACCACCAACATACATATCAAGCGGTGCCCAGTGGTTAGCCAGCGCTGGGCCCCAGGCCTGTATAGCATTGTGTGGATCAGTGTAGCGCAGAAGATACCAGCTACTGCAAGCATAGCCATCCATCGTGTCGGTTTCGCGCTGAGCTGGGCCGCCACAGGTCGGGCAGGTTGTCGCCACCCATTCTTCTTGGGCAGCAAGGACGGATTTGCCATCACCACGCGGCTGGAAGTCTTGCACTACTGGCAAGACAACAGGTAGATCTGCCGCTGGCACTGGCACAGCACCATGCTCGGGGCAGTGGATAATCGGGATGGGTGCACCCCAGTAGCGCTGGCGACTAATCAGCCAGTCACGCATCTTGTAGGTTACCTTGGCGTGGCCACGGCCTTCCTGTTCGAGCCAGGCCACGATCTGTTCACGAGCATCCTCGCTGCGCATACCATCAAATGCGCCAGAATTAACAAGCACGCCTTCGCCATGATAGCACTGGTCGGTGTCTGGATCATCGTCGGGCCGCTCAATGACGGTGACGATGGGCAACTCGTATTTCTCGGCAAAGGCGGCATCGCGCTCATCATGAGCCGGGACAGCCATCACTGCACCAGTGCCATAGCCACCAAGGACATAATCAGCCACCCAGATGGGTATTCGCTCGCCCGTCGCTGGATTTATGGCATAACTTCCAGTAAAGACTCCCGTCTTATCCTTCGTGTCATTAGTGCGCTCAATCTCCGATTTTTTGACTGCCTCGGCAATATAGGCCAAGACTGTCTCTTGGGCATCACCACGCGCGAGCTGCTGCGTCAGAGGATGTTCGGGCGCCAGCACCAGGAAGGTCGCACCAAAGAGCGTATCGGGGCGCGTCGAAAAGACGGTGATATCGGCGGCGTCACTCTCTGTAGCTGCCACGGGCTTATCAAGGGCGAAGCGGATCTCTGCTCCCTCACTGCGACCAATCCAGTTGGTCTGAGCTTGCTTAATCTTATCTGGCCAGTCGAGCGCGGGGATGTCGGCTAGGAGCTGGTCGGCATACTCAGTAATCTTAAAGAACCATTGCTTCATCGGCTTCTTTACCACCACTTCTTCGCAGCGCCAGCACCGGCCGTTGATCACCTGCTCATTTGCCAGCACGGTCTTATCTTTCGGACACCACCACTGGAGTGAGTCCTTTTGGTATGCCAGGCCCCGCTCAAAGAGCTGCGTAAAGATCCACTGCGTCCAGCGATAGTACTCTGGGTCGCTCGTGTTGATCTCGCGACTCCAATCGATACTCGCACCAACGCGGCGAAGCTGAGTAGTAAAGTTAGCAATATTGGTCGCGGTCGTCTCTTGTGGCGTCTTGCCTGTCTTGATGGCGTAATTCTCTGCAGGGAGACCAAAGCTATCCCAGCCCATCGGGTAGAGCACCTCGTGACCAAGGCTGCGCCGGAAGCGCGCCACTGCATCGACAATGGAATGCTCCATAAAGTGCCCTGCGTGCATCCCTGCTCCACTTGGGTACGGGAACATGCCGGTCACATAATACTTTGGTTTGGGAGAGGCGTCATCCGCCCGGTAGCGCTGGTCTTCTGCCCAGTGCTGTTGCCATTTTGGCTCGATTTCTGCAGGATTGTATCGTTTCATGTCCTTCATATTCTACCATAGTGGGCGAGGGCAAAGACAATCCCGCTTCTTTTCTCGAAAGCGGGGTTGGGTTTATGTGCGGCGTTTTGCCTACGCTTCGCCGGTGCTTGTTGATGATGTATCGCTGTCGTTATCTTTACTGGTGCTACTGCCTCGCATGAGCTCGCTATACGGGATGCTCTCGCTTGGCTTGCGCAAGTCAACCTTTGTGTCATTGACGTTGATCGTCACTGGCTGCTGAGACGACTGGCTAGTTGGCTTCATGACAATGCGCTTCACATCGTGCGAGAATGGCGACACCCAGAGTTCAAGATCCGTCTGGCTCAAGTCTGGTCCTGAGATAGCAGAGCGCCGCTCGGTCTTGATGGTCCGACCATTTTGGCGTGTTGTCACACGAGTTGACGTCGCATTGCTGCAGCGGCGAAGTAGCTCCCCGATACGGGTGTTGCCAAGGTCGCGGCTCAGCGAACGAGCTTCGTGGCTCGATGGGCTCGCTACCGTCACCTTGTAGCCCACTGCACCGTTATCGAGCGCTGGCTTATTGAGTTTCTCTACTGTAAAGACATCGCCATGCTTGCGAAGTACTGCAGCGATCTCATTGCGAGCCTTAGTGTCGTACATAGCGTTAATTGCGTCCGTACATTGCTGAGTCGTCGTACGATTTGAGCTCATTTTGAGCATCTCATCTTGCGTCATCTTGACCCATTTGCCATCGATTTTTTCGATGATAGGCAGTGCTTGCTTGGTATACTGCTCGCGCATCTTACTCCGTGCAGTATCTTTCTCCTCATCGGTCATGCTCGAGGTACTATAGCGCTTCATCGACTGGTCGATCATGGTATCAATATATTTTTCATATACTTTCTTGATACCATTGACGCGGAAGTAGGTTGCTTCGCGATCCGCATAGATCTCGGCCTTGACAGTAATCTGGCCAACCTGTGGGAGGTCCATCGTTACCTCACCATTACCACCAGCAACTTGGTTAGCGTATTGCAGATTCACTCTGTAGGTGGTCTTCGATGGGCCTGAAGTGCTAGTACTGCTTGGTGTAACATCACCGCCCATACTATACGACGCTTGCCGTGCAGTGACTAGATTTGCCACGCCATCCGTCACCACCTTGTGTGGGTTCTGATACCAGAAGAAGTACAATAGCACACCAGCAATAAGTGCCAGCAGAGCTACACCACCACCGACGAGGCCAAGAATAAGCCCAAGATGGGATTTCTTGGCTGGCTGAGTACGCAAAGCTCCTGGAGTCATGTGTGGTTGATATTGAGGCTGGGGCTGAGCTGGCTGCACGGCCGGAGTAGCTAACTGCTCCGATACTGGCTGAGTAGCAGGCTCCGCTACTGGGGCTGGCTCTGCAGCTGGGGTTGCTGGCTCATTAGCTTTAGCCGGGGTTTGTACTGGCTCATCTTTTGGCGACGTCTTGCGCGTTGTGCTGCGCTTGGTTGCCTTTGGTTTTTTCTCTGTTGGCATAATAGTTCTCCGCTTAATGCACTAGTCTCACACGTAAGAATATACCATAAATCGCGTATCAGCGCTACTGGCTTGGCCCATCAAAGAAGTTCTCGTACTCCGAAAAATACGGCGCTTTGATGGCCTGCCAAGCGAGTGATTGACGCACCAGCTCCGTATCTTCGCTCAAGACACAGAGGATTTTAACGGCCTCCTCAAGGAATATCCCACCTTGCGATCCCTTAGCAAGAATCACTGCCCCAGGCCGTGCCACCGAACGGACGAACTGCCCTGCCTCGATCGCATTGCGGCATACCTTCACCTGGCAGCCACGCCGGCGGGCAGCGGGCGCAAGATATTTCTCTGTCTCACCACCAACCGTCACCACCCAGTCGAGCAAATGCGAGTCGCACGCCATGCCCAGCTTCTCGTGCTCGGCCTGGCTCGAGGCACCGAGCTCATTCATATCACCAAGGATGGCGATCCGCTGCGGTGCCTGCGCAAAGCTATAGAGTGTCTGCAGAGCAGCCAGCGCAGCAGCTGGGCTGGAGTTGTATGTATCATCGATAATCGTTGTATCGCCAAGACCCAGCAGTGGGTTCATCCGCCCAGGGACAGGCTTGATGAGCGCAAGACCCTTCACCACTTCATCTGGCGTGCAGCCATAGAGCAGGGCCGCTGCGACGGCACCAACGATCGGCCTCAGGCTGTGCTCGCCCACCACATTAATCGCCGCCGCAAATGGCTGAGCAATGTTTGGTGGCGCAATAATCCCCCCGCGGTAGCCTACCTCGGCGTCAAAGTTCTGTTGCTCAAAGCGATACTCGGCAAGGCCAGTCGTGCCATACGTACTAAAGTGTGGAGTAGCGATCAAGTCGGCAAAGCGCCCCTCAATATCATCGCGATTAATCAGTGCTCGGCGCGCATACTGCGTCACGGAAAGCTCCTCTTGCGCCACCGCCTCAATTGAGCCAAAGAACTCCATATGCTCTGGCGTTACTGCCGTCACCAAGGCGAGATCGGGCCTGAGGTAGCGGCCAAAGTCGGCAATCTCCCCTGGCCGATCAGTACCAAGCTCCTGGACAATCACATCGACATCAGCTGGCTGAGCAACCCGCCGCCGAGCCGCTGCAAACACCTTGAGCCAGGCACCAATGCTGTGCACTTTGCTGGGGTACGTTACGCCGAGAATACCACACGGCGCCGAGAGATTGGTATTGTGGTTATTATCTAGCATACGCACACGATAGCGCTGCGATAGCAAGGTAGCCACCGCTCGCTTGGTGCTTGTCTTGCCCACACTCCCCACGACAACAATCAATTTGACCTCTGGATGGGCTTGAAAATACCGGCTCACATACGTCTCGAGCCGCTTTTGGATAAACTTTTTGAACATATCCTTATTTTATCAGAAACAAGCGGGAATGCTACTGGTTGATTCTCCCGCTGGTTTGTGCTTGAATAGAGGGAGTCGTGGGGATATAGCTCAGTTGATAGAGCGCAGCATTCGCATTGCTGAGGTCGAGGGTTTGAATCCCTCTATCTCCACCAGGTATTATTATTTCTTTTGCAGCAATCTCGCATTTGCAAGCCCATCACTCAATGAGGCCGGAATGCTCGAGTCCTTGCCTTCAACCCATTCGCACACTGACGCAAAATATCTGTTGTATGCAACGCGAAAGACCGAGTTATCCAGTGGATGAGAAGGCTGCATGTGCACTGCAGATGCATCCTGGTCGGTGTACAACACCTCACTACCATTCTCGTGGAATAGTCGCAGAGTACCAGATCCATTACGATAGCAGAATTCTGCCGCACCTTCTGTCCCTTCGACGCGAAATTCGAGAGAGCGCGTTGCCCTGCTGATCGATGTCGTGCGTATCGCCACACGTGCCTGATTCATTACGAATGAACAATCAAAGCACTCGTCAGATGGCCGCTGTCCTTTTGGCAGCGCTCCACGCCACGACCCGCGCCTTGTTTCTGCGCTACATTGAAACTCTTGGACGCTCGAATAGTTGCCGCCGAGCAAGAACACGGCGAGGTCAAGAAGGTGGCTTCCCATTGCCATACGCTGCCCGCCACCAAGATCTGGTGTTGTCATCCATGACGGTAGCGAATCTGCCCGCAAAGCAGCGGTGCGCTCAAAGAGATCAATTGAGCAAATATCACCAAGCGTACCATCGTCGATCATCTTGGCAACAATCTGGAATTGCTCGAGGCCACGAAGCTGAAAATCAACCACGCAACGATTTTTGACGGCATCAAAATATGGAAGCGACAAGTCGTCGCCACAGACTGGCTTTTCTGCCAATATAAAACACTGTTCGTGAGCAAGCCGCTCCCAGTACTCATCCCGACAGCAAACTGGTGTTGTCAGACAAACGATATCAGGTGACTTTGCCATTACATCATCAAACGATTCAGCAAGGTCTTTGTCGTATCCATGAGACTGTAGATGCTGTGCGGCTCGTTCCTTTGTCGAGCCAACGACGCCAACAACTTCCACCTTAGGAAGGAGACTTAGTCCCGCAAGATGTGTTCGTATACCGACGCCAGTACCTATTATTGCAACTTTCATTGGAGTCCTCCCTTACAAACTACATCCTGTTGGCAGACAAAATACTGCTCAAAAACAATACGGTATTGGCGCTAAAAATGAATAATCTCAAAATGGTGGATCTTGCAGGATTCGAACCTGCGACCTCACGAATGTGAATCGTGCGCTCTAGCCAACTGAGCTAAAGATCCATGGTGGAGCATACCAGATTCGAACTGGTCACCTCTTCGCTGCCAGCGAAGCGCTCTAGCCAAATGAGCTAATGCCCCGTCTGCTATAGACTATAGCAAAAAATCACCTCTTTGGCTAGAGGTGATTTACCGGTAGCTGCTACGCGCCCACCCTGGGGCACAATGTTTGTTTTGGCACGATGTTTGTGTTTGGACGCAACGGTACCCCTTTTTGCGTACCAGCTTGTCTTTATTATGCACCACTCTTTTACAAAACACAAGCAGTTCGCCGATTAATTGTTGCACTTTTATGGTTCAGGCACTCTATGACTCTTACGCTTCATCTGGAGAAATGTCCAGTTAATGCAAGCGTCAAAGCATCCAAGCAAGGTGCTCATACAAGTATCTTAATACAAGATCTCCCCCTATTGTTATTTACAAAAGCAAAACACCACCTATCTTGGTGGTGCTCATGTGTCGCGAAGCATCATATCTGGTGCGGACGAGAAGACTTGAACTTCCACGAGCGCAATGCTCACCAGCCCCTCAAGCTGACGCGTCTACCAATTCCGCCACGTCCGCATATCTCGCGACACTGTTGATTATACCGCACATTAGGGGGTTTTGTAAACATCTCGCGTGGTAACTGTCCAGCGAAGGATATCTGCGTAGCGATCCGCACCGGAGACAAGGGTATCGCCCTCTTGAATGGCCTGCACACCAGGGCCCGTGGCATACACACTAGCCGACCGATAGAGACCAATCGCAGGTACATCGCTATACCACTGCTCGGCAAAGGCTTTATACTTGGCGGCACGCAGCTTGGGCTCGAGACGCGTCCGGGCGCTGGCCAGCGCGGCATCTGCGGTGCGACTCGTGTAATTGACGAAGTTATAGCCCTGATAGCCAGTCTGAGAGGAGTGCCAATAGGCATAGACATCAGGGTCGGCACCAATTGCCAGCTCATAGAGCAAAACATCGTAGCTTCGTCCCTGCAATGTCCCTTGGACAAAGGTGGATGACGTCGCCGAGCGGTCAATCACCTGCTGCGTCACCGCCACACCAAGCTGCTGCCACTGCTCCATGACCTTAGCGAGAACCGCTTCGTACTCTGCACCCTTAGTGGTGGTGATCATAATCTCCAGCTTTTGGCCATCTTTGCTGCGAACCTTGCTGCCATCGGCGAGCTTCCAGCCTGCTTCATCTAGCATCGCAGCAGCCTTTGCTCGGTCGGGCTTGTCTGCGGATGGTGTATTGATACCTCCAAGCTGACTGGGGATAAATGGCCCATCGAGGCGCTGCACACCCTCACCCAGCGAGGTGCGAATCGCAGCGGTGTTGGTGCCTAATTGGAGGGCTTTGCGCACCGCGCGATCTTTGAGGATGGGGTTGGTATTGTTCATGAGCAAATACACCCCACGGTCGGTTGGTACAGTAGTTGTCGTGTATTGGTTGCGCGGGATATCTTTGCGCATCACAACGGAGAGGTCGGTTGCGCCACTCAACTCACCAGCTTGCAAAGCCGAGACGATATCTTGCTGCGTGCTATAAGCTTGGAGCTCGAAGCGATCGAGCTTGGGCCGGCCACCGTAGTAGCCATCAAAGGCAACGACATGCACGGTCTTTGGCCGGTGAGCATTGTTGGTCGATTGCAAAATCTGGAACTTAAACGGCCCACTACCAACTGGCGAATGATTAAATGGTGCCTGGCGCATTGAGCTTGGCGTTGCTGAGCCTAGCATATGTTCTGGTAAAATTGGGAAGGTCAATGCATGGGGGAAGGCAGCATACGTTGCAGGTAGCACAAACTGCACAGTGGTATCGTTGACCGCCTTAGCCTGGACGTCGACCCAGTTGACGCGCAAGGGCGAGCGCACTGCTGGGTTCTTGATAAGGTTGATTGTGAAGACAACATCCTTGGCGGTCAGTTTGTGCCCATCGTGCCAGCGGACGTCATCACGCAATTGAGCGGTGTAGGTTTTGCTCGCTTCGTTATAGGCAAGACTCGTTGCAACATCTGTGTGGAGCGAGCCCTTGGCGTCGTAATGATAGAGTGAGGAGAACATGAGTTGGCTGGCCGAAAGCTCGGCACTGCTGGTTGCAAAGAGAGGATTCAGCGTCTCAATCGGGCCAAGCGCCCCCTCAATATACGTCCCGCCGGTCCCACCGGTTGCCGTTGTCGCGTCGCGGCGGATAAAGATCTGAGCAATAATACCAAGCAAAATCACTGCAATGAGGACAAGCCACAGCACAACCCGCCGCCGGGCTCGACGCAAACTCTCGAAGCGGCTCCCTAAGAACTTGCCAACGTGGCGCGTCGCGCTATCTTCAAGCTGCTTGAGGTCACGGCGTGGTTTCTTGCGGCGAGATGGTACCGATTTCGCTGCTTTGGCTGCTCGCAGCGATTCATCCTCCTGAGGCACAACTGCCGACGAGGTCTCACGGCGCTGGAGGTGCTTCTCCTGCCGATTCGCCATGCCCTACCCCGCAGACGGCAACAAGAGTGCCGCCAAAATAGACCCAACAAAGGTAACAGCCAAAAAGATCGTTGCCTCAAAGAGGTTCTTGTCTAGGCCGCGCCGCGTGGTATAGAGCTCACCCGAGGCGCCAAAACCTGCACCAAGTGTCGCCCCGCGCTGCTGGAGCAAAATAGCCAGGATCATCAAGATGGCCGAGCCAATCATTATTGTTTGTAGAATACTATCAAGATTCATGTTGTTCCTCCTGCGTGCGCCCATAATTTAGCTCGAGCGCGCTGCTTACTATATAGTTTACCAGACTCATAATCAGGCCTGTCAAGATGGAGTGAAGAAACGTCATCTTGAGACCTGGTGCCAGTATCAGTGAAATATAGACCATAAAGCCATTGACAACGACAGTAAAGAGACCGAGCGTGACGAGAATAGCGGGAAGCGATAGGATGATGGCAATCGGCTTAAAGACTGCATTGACGACTGAGAAGATAAGCCCAGCCAGCAAAAACACCGCAATGCTCATATCGGGTTGGACACCGATATAGCCTGTACCAAAGATACGTACGGCAATCCACAGCCCAAGTGAATTTAGCACCCAGCGGATAATAAAGGCAAAAAATTGTCGTTTCATTTGCTCTAGTATAGCGGTTTTTTACCATTTTGTCGATAAGCTGGCGCTGAGATTATCGTGGCCGCTCGGCGTAATGAGAATGTCATCTTCAATCCGGACACCAATGCCCTCTTCTGGGATGTAAATCCCTGGTTCGACGGTAAGCACCATACCAGCGCGCAGCACCCGCGGCGCACCCAGGCTGTCGTGTGTATCGACGCCAAGCCCATGGCTGATGGCATGTGGATAGTAACGCCGGAAGGTGGCTTGGTCGTGGCGATCGCGTAGGAGACCAAGCTGCTGCAAGGCATCGCGCATAATGTCGTCGCTCTGCTGGATATAGTCAGCCACGGGGAGATTTGGCTCGAGCAGCTCTATGATGTGTTGCTGCGCTTGCACCACCGCAGCGTGGACATCCTGCTGGCGCTGCGTCGGTTTGATACCATAGGTTCGAGTGATGTCCGCACAGTATCCATTGACCCGCGCCCCGACATCAATCAGCACCATATTCTCAGCAGCAAGCGGCCCTGCATTATGGCTGTAGTGCAAAGTGCAGGCGTTAGCACCACCAGCGATAATTGGACTATACGCATGGCGGGCATTGTGGTGCCGAAATAGATAGTCAAATTCCGCCTCGCACTCATATTCATGCTGGCAGTGTGGTAAGCGCTGCTTGGCTACCTCAAAGGCCTCAATAGTCAGCGCAATTGCCTGGCGCAGCGCAGCAATCTCTTCTGGCTGCTTGATAGCCCGCAATTCACGCAGCTGACGCAAACACGATTGGACTGAGGGAAAGATCCGCTGCAGTACTTTGCTCAGGTCGCGCGAGGCCGGGTTGAGCATAAAACCATAGTCGGTGCGGTCGTTTACTTCGTATACAACCGTATGGCGCTTGGCAAGCTGGCGTAGCTCTGCCTCAAAATCGTGAGCGTCAATCACTGCATCGGCACCACTGATTCGCTTGGCTTCCTCACTGCTGAGTTCACCAACGAAGGTCTGCTGCACCGCATCGAGATGAGGCCGTACGAGTGTTGTGCGGTTCCGTCGTCCATCGATAATCAACTTCCAACCTGGTCGCTCAATTCCACTGAGCCACCAAAAGTTTGACTCCTGCTGAAACGGTGCCGGTTCATCGCCACTGCCCTGCACTTCGTCATACGCAGTCAATACTGCCAGCCCACCCGCAAGCGCATCAATGCAACGCGCTCGATTCTGACGAAAGTCGATCATGACCGCTTGATACCTCGCAGTACCTCTGTCAATTCTGCTGGGAAGAGGATCATCGTCTTCTGGCTTGGCTCGGCACTAATGCGCTCAAGTGTCGTGAGCGTACGCAGGTTGATTGCCCCTGGGGTGTTAGCAAGAATCTGAGCGGCCTCTGCAAGAGTCTCTGCAGCGGCTTTTTCACCATCGGCATTAATGATGTTGGCCCGGCGCTCACGCTCGGCTTCGGCTTGCTTAGCCATAGCGCGCTTCATATCGCCTGGCAACTCGATGTTCTGAATCTTGACGTTCTCAACGTCAATCCCCCACTTGTCAGTTTCAGCATCGACAATCTCTTTGATCTGCTGGCTGAGCTCTTCTCGCTTGGCAAGCAGGTCGTCCATGTCAATGTTACCCGTCACGTCACGCAGCGCTGCCTGAGCAAACTGGCTGGTAGCGTAGATGTAGTTCGTCGTCTCGAGGACGGCCTTTGGTGCATTAATGACACGGAAGTACACCACAGCGTCCACACCAACTGTCACGTTATCTTTCGTAATAACCTCTTGCTTTGGCACATCGATCGGCGTCGAGCGAACATCGACCATCATAATCGTCTGAAAGATTGGCACTACCACACGTAGGCCTGGTGCGCGCTGACCCGAGAAGCGCCCAAGCGTTAGCACCACACCGCGCTGGTATTGATTCACCACCCGAATCCCGCTCAGCATGAAGACAATCGTCGCCACGATGATGCCGATAATGATATATTCCATATTCCTCCTTTGGACTAGCTTATTGCTTTTATCATACCACATTGTGGCAAAATAGCGAGACAGCAATAGTCTTGGCATCCTATAGCATTATGAGGGCCCCTTCTCGCACCGCTTTTGTCTGGTAGAGTGTAAAAACAAATTGCAATAAGCTACTTCAGTGCCTATCCTATTCCCAGATCATATATAGCCCCATCTGCACAAAACGACCCTTCGACGCACCAGCTCATTTCCGGTATACTAGATAGAGCTATGCCTGAGTCAGATTTGTCACCATCATCACGCCAACCGCTGGCCGAGCGGCTGCGCCCACAGTCGCTCGATGCCGTGATAGGCCAGACACACCTGCTGGGCGATGCCGAGATTTTGCGCCAGATTGTTACGAAAAAGCAGCCCGTAAGCCTCATCTTTTGGGGGCCACCAGGTACGGGCAAGACGACGCTGGCGCGGATTATTGCTCGCGAGGTGGAAGCTGAGTTTATCGAGCTCAGTGCCGTCACCAGTGGCAAGAAGGATGTCGAGCGGGTTATCCAGCATGCCCGGCAAAATTGGAATCTTGGCCTGCGTACCATTCTCTTTGTTGATGAGATCCACCGCTTTAATAAGGCACAGCAAGACGCCTTTTTGCCTCATGTCGAGTCAGGGCTAATTACGTTGATCGGTGCGACGACTGAGAATCCAAGCTTCGAGGTTATTACACCGCTACTGAGCCGGATGCGCGTACTCGTCTTGCAACCACTGAGCAAAGACGAAATTCACACTATTCTCCAGCGCGCCATCACTACCTTGGGTAAGACGGAGCACATCACATCAGAAGCGCTCGATTATCTCGCTGAGCTATCGGGCGGCGATGCCCGAGTAGCACTGGGCAATCTCGAGCTTGCCCTGAGTCTCGCTGAGACAGTGACGCCCGATACCGTCACAGCTGCTGCCCAAAAGAAACTCCCTGGCTACGACAAGCAGGGTGAGATGCACTATGATGTGATCTCGGCCTTCATCAAGTCGATGCGGGGCAGCGATGTGCGCGCCACCCTCTATTATCTAAGCCGAATGATCGACGCTGGCGAAGACCCAAAGTTCATTGCTCGGCGCATGGTGGTATTCGCCAGTGAGGACATCGGGCTGGCAGGTAATGGTGCGTTATCTCTGGCGGTGGCGACCTTCCAAGCGGTGGAGCGGGTTGGCTTGCCTGAGGCCCGCTACAATCTCTACCACTGTGCCACAGCGCTTGCCCGCTCAGCCAAATCGCGCGAGATCACCGACCTTATGCACGAGGCAGAGGCTCTTGCTCGCCGCTATGCCGATACGCCAGTGCCACTCCACCTGCGCAACGCCCCCACTAAACTCATGAAGGATCTCGGCTATGGCAAAGGCTATCAGTGGCAGGCAAACTTCCAGCATGAGAAGGGATTTTTGCCAGATGAGGTAGCTCAGCGATATAACGGCACCACGTAGCAACGTGAGACTCGGAGCGCCTCGCTTCATCCAGGGCTACTGCTGCGCTACTCCGAGCTGCTCATCCTTGAGTGCTGCGTACACCCCATTCGTCCAGCCAAAGCCATCTTGCAAGGGGTACTCTCCGCCGCCGCCCGCACTGGCGGTGACAACATCATATTTCTCGACCATTTTGCGCTTCTTGGCAAAGACGGCTTCATTGGTGGCAAGCCAGCGATCGCGAATGGTTGCTGCCAGTGTGTCATAGCCATAATTGCGCAGTCCCACAATAGCAAACCACTGCAGTGGTGCCCAGCCGTTGGGGGCATCCCACTGCTGACCATTAGTGATGAGGGTTGAAAGAAGTCCACCTGGCTGCAAAAAGTCTTTCTCGAGCCGTTGCGCTACCGCTGCAGCTTGCTCATCGGTTGCAATTCCCACATATAGTGGCATCACCGCGGCAAGCGTGAGTCGCCCCGTGGTCTGACCAGTGGTGATGGCATAATCCTCAAAGAACTGCGTAGTGGGTTGCCAACAGTAGCGGCGGATTGCCCGCGCTCGGCGCTCGGCCGCTGCCTCGAAACGCCGCGCCAGGCGACGTTGCTTGATGAGTCGGTAAGCCTCGGCGATCGTCATTTCAAGCTGGTAAAGGAAGCAATTAAGGTCGACCGGCACATACTTTGTCGTCTCGATGGTCTGAATCTGACAGGGGTCGGCAAACCACCGGCTACTAAAGTCCCACCCGCTCTCGGCTGCTGCCCGCAGATCAAGGAATGTCCGCGTCGTATGCGCTGAGGCTGCGTGATGCGCCGTATGGACATCTTCGCGATGCGACTCAGGGCGCGGTGTGGTGCGGTTGTCATAGTAACGATTGAGCGGCGTGCCATCGGGCATAACAGCGACGCGGAGATACGCTGGGTACTCAACGGCCTTGGCTTTCGCAATCTGGCGACGGCCCTTCATCCAAAAGCGATACTCAGCAAGAAGGCTCGGCAAAAACTCTGCATAGACCCGCTTGCCTCGGTGGCGTGCCAGCAGCTGCACCATCGCCGCAAACAGAGGTGGCTGTGACCGGCTCAAGAAGTATGTCCGGTTAGCCGTGGGGATCATCCCAAACTTGCGCAGCATG
This sequence comes from uncultured Candidatus Saccharibacteria bacterium, assembly GCA_963526965.1. Lineage (GTDB taxonomy): Bacteria > Patescibacteriota > Saccharimonadia > Saccharimonadales > Saccharimonadaceae > Saccharimonas. The sequence continues at coordinate 98,681 of CAURPS010000005.1, forward strand.
TAGGTATAGTTGCGCATCATGTACTCGATAGAGCGCCAGCGCCCATCCGCTGCTAGGCCAAGCATAATGAAATATGTATCCCAATAAAACAACTCATCAAAGCGTCCACCTGGCGTCATATATGGATATGGCAGCGCAAGGAGCGAACCTCGATTCTTACGGTTGCGCCGCTCGAGCTGTTGCCAGAGCTGGCTTACATGCTGGCGCGCAGTGGTAGTATCGGTCGGTTGGTAACTCGAGGCCGGGTATACTGCGGTAGAAAAATGCTGCCCAACGAAGGTCGCGAGGTCGAAGCCGGGCTGGCGACGCTGCCGACGATACCGCGCCATAATCGTCCGGGCTGGCTTGGTGGGCGTCATATCGACAAACGCCTTACCATCACCATAAATCTGCTGCGTTTGCACCTCATCAAAGAGCTCGCTGAGCGTCTCGTCAGGTGAGCTTGGCGTCGGACGCACGAGCTCAACCGTCTGCACCGCAGCGGCTTTGGCATTCTCTTTGGTGTCTTTGGTAAGAGCAATGATTTTCGCAGCAAAAGCGCGGCGGACGTTGTGCATGATAGGCGGTTTCTCCCTATGATGTTATGGTTGATGTTTGGCGGCGCGTTTGCGCTCGTTGGCGTCGAGGTATTTCTTGCGGAGGCGAAGGGCGTGCGGCGTGACCTCAAGCAGCTCGTCATCTTCAATAAAGTCGATCGATTGCTCAAGGCTCAGCTGGGTGTGTGGCGTCAGTTGGACTGTGCCGTCGCTTGATTTGCTGCGCATATTGGTAAGGTGCTTAGCCTTGCAGACATTGATCTCGAGGTCGTCTGGGCGGTTATTGAGGCCAACGATCATCCCAGCATAGACATCAGTTCCCGCCCCAACGAAGAGCTCACCACGCGCTTCGGCCGCTTGTAAGGCATATGGCGTGGTCGTGCCTGGCTCAAAGGCGATCAAAACACCGTTGCGCGTCCGCGGCAATGCACCACCAACTGGTTGGTAGCCATGCGGCAGGCTATACATAATCACTGTTCCCTTTGTATCTGTCAGGAGGCGGTTACGCAGGCCAATCAATGCTCGGGTCGTAATGGTATACGTCATCCGCGCTGCGCCGCTAGTGGTTTGCTCTTGTTTGCGGAGCTCCGCTTTGCGCTTGCCAAGCTCTTGGCTGACAACACCGACAAACTCAGGACCAACCTCAACCAGCAGTTCTTCGACTGGCTCTTGCTCGCTGCCATCCTTGGTGATCGTCACAACCTCTGGCCGTCCAACCTCAAATTCGTAGCCTTCGCGGCGCATCGTCTCGATCAATACACTGAGGTGAAGCTCGCCTCGCCCCGATACTACAAAGCCAATACCAGACTCGGCCACTCGCAGCGCCACATTAGTCTCGAGTTCGCGCTGGAGACGATCGCCAATCTGCCGGCTGGTAGTAAATTCACCCTCGCGGCCTTTCATCGGACTAGTATTCGGTCCAAGATACATGCTAATGGTGGGAGCCTCGACTGCCATGACAGGTAGTGCCTCCGGCTGGTCGCGGCTCGCGAGCGTCTCACCAATGTGCGCCTCGGCTGCACCAACGATGTAGACAATGTCACCCGCGCCTGCCTCGCTCACTTCTTCTTTAGCGAGGCCGCGGCTGATGAAGAGCTTATCGATCTTAGCATTGGTAGTCGTACCATCCGTCTTGATGAGGGTGAGCGCTTGGCCACGCTGGGCTACCCCGCGATGGATGCGGCCAATCGCATATTTGCCAAGGAAGGTATCGTACTGGAGGGCTGTCACGAGCATCTGGAAGGGCCCATCTGCCACCTGCGGCGCTGGGATATGCGAGATAATCGCTTGGAAGATCGGCGCCAGGCTGGCTGGCTGGCTAGCATCACTTGGCAGTGCCGCCCAGGCTTTGCCTTCGCGCGCTACGGCGTAGTACACCGGGTATTTGAGCTGCGCCTCGTCGGTGGCAAGCTCGAGGAAGAGGTCGGCCAGCTCGTCCTCCACCTCGGCAATGCGCCGCGCAGGCTTATCGATCTTGTTGATAATCACGACCGGCGTTAGACCAAGCTCAAGCGCTTTGCTCAGGACAAACTTTGTCTGTGGCATCGGACCCTCCTGCGCATCGACCACGAGGAGTACACCATCAGCCATGTTAAGTGTGCGCTCCACCTCGCCACTAAAATCGGCATGGCCGGGCGTGTCGATAATGTTAATTTTATAATCAACTGCTGAGTCAGTATCAGTCGACTGATAATAGACCGTCGTCTGCTTGGCAGTGATGGTAATGCCACGTTCACGCTCCTGCTCGCCACTATCCATGATGAGAGTCTGAGCCATTTCGGCTTGGTTGCTGCGGAATGTATTGCTCTGCTTCAGCAAACCATCAAGCAGCGTTGTTTTGCCGTGGTCGACGTGGGCAATAATTGCAATATTACGAATATACTGTGGATCTGTCATAACATAAAATAACGGCCCGAATTATATCAGACCTTCCTTACTGTTTATAGTATCATACTGGCGGCTAATTTGCCTAGGGCAATGTACATAATCGCGGTGCATATCATAGAGCCCCACCGCGTCGTACCTCATCACTGCGCGACCACTGTTATAGTCAGGCGATCGAGCAGGTCATCCACCGTCTCTGCTGTCGCAATTCGACGCCAGCCACGTGCCCCGACAATCATCTGTAGGTCATCGATCATGCTGACGATGGAGGGTGCAGACTGTTCTCGATAATCAACCGTCTGCAAGCGCTCTAAGAGGCGCTGCCAGCCACCCTGGGCTCGAATCATCCGAATCATAAGCTCATACAAGTTATAGACCTGGGCTGAATGATCCTCACGGCCAGTTACGAGCAGGTACTGCCGCTGGGTATAACGCCCGCTAGTATATTCTCTATCATATCCGTGGTTATAATACCCATACGTTCGCTGCAGCAGCGCAGCAGTATTGGCCTGGATTGCATGAGCAAGCTCGATGAAGACAACTGACTGAGGGTCACCCGGCTCGAGATCGATTGATATATCAATGGTATATTCCATAACGTCCGCTTCCCACTCCTCGCGCTGAGCAATGATACCACGTGGTGTTGTCTCACCCAAGCAGTGTAATACGTCGATATCCTGAGCATCATACCACGGCTCAGTATCAAGCTGGTGCAATGCCTCGTGGAGGGCAAGCCGGTCGTGATAGGTGAGCGGATAGCCCTTCTCGGCAATGATCTGCCGCAACGCACAGTCGATCATCGCATCATCATACTCCGCCACTGGCTGGCGCAGCTGCGCTACAAAGCGCTCGGCCTGCATAGTGTAGAGCGTCGCATCGATCCCCATCACCCCAGCGTCAGAATAGACGATTCCATAGGCTTGGTAGTCAATCGCCTGAAATAACCCCGCCTCAAACAGCTGTCGATGCAGCGTTTGCATCACCAAATGCTCGTAGAGGTGTGCCACGAGATGATCGCCGCACGGCTTGAAGATATGAAATGACTCCATATCTGTATTATACCCTACTACTCCACATTTTGCTTGATTATGCTATACTAGCTATATGATGCTACAAAATGATACACAATGTTCGTCAAGTGATCGCCCCGCAGTACCCCCCCCCACGACCACTACGAGTGGCAGTTGTTGCCCCACCGTGGCTCGCTCTCCCCATCAAAGGCTATGGCGGCATCGAGCTCGTCGTCGAAGGCTTGGTGCGTGCACTGCAACAGCGCGATGATGTCGAGGTAGAGCTTTTCGCTAATGGCGCACGACGGATGCGCAACGGCACGCCAACCCACTCGTACTACAAGCGCGAGCTCTTCGATACCATCGATGATCCCTACTATGACGCACCACTCCAAGCTCTCCAGACTCATCTCAATTTTGCTCTCCACGCCATCGAAGCCGATGGCAATTTTGATATCATTCACGACCACAACCCCTACATTGGGCCGGCCTTTTTCTCACCAGTGAGCCGCATACCGGGGCTGCCACCAGTGTTGCATACGTTCCATGGGCCACCATTTTCGACGCCGCAAACTATCGAGTCAGGGCAGATGGATAATCGCCCACAGCTCAAGTATATGAATCCTGGCCGCCTCTACATGACGTGTATCTCAGAAGCAATGGCGCGCAAAGCCCCACGCGAGATCCGCCCCCATTTGCTACCAGCTGTGCACAACGCCATTGATTGCAGTGCCTTCCCCTTCGTTTCGCACAAGCAAAATTACTACATCACCCTTGCCCGCTTTACCCAAGATAAAGGCCAAGCCACCGCCGTAGCCTACGCCGCCCAGTACAAGAAGCGCCTCCGTATGGCGGGCACCGTGGCGGGGATCGGCAGCAACCGCAAGCTACTCCTCGAGCTCTCTAACCCACTAACTAACTATCGACGCAACGAAGAATTCCGCTACTATAGCGACCACATCCTCCCGGCCGTCCTCAAGCATCGGCGCATCACCTATGCAGGTAACCTCAGTGGCAAGAAAAAGCTCGACTTCGTGGCTAATGCCAAGGCACTGCTCTTTCCTATCGAGTGGGATGAGCCCTTTGGTATGGCAGTCATCGAGGCGCTGGCTTGCGGCACGCCCGTTGTGGCGATGAAGCGCGGTGCCATGCCCGAGATTATCACCCACGGCGTCAATGGCTTCCTTGCGAGCAACCAAGACGAGTTCTTTGCCTATGCCAACCGGGTAGACGAGATCGACCCAGCCGCATGCCGCGCTAGCATTGAGCAAAAATTCTCTGCTAATATTATGGCGCAAAATTATGTCGAGCGATATCAGGAGGTGATTGCTAGAGCGCGGTGGTGAGCATCCTAATATTTAAATTGCCTGTAGTATACTACCTATACTACTGAAAATTTTTCTCGCAAGCTTCCGGTAATAACTATGTGCGCGTTAAATTGTTGGCAAAACAAGTATTTATGTTTGCATGAAATTTAGATAAAACATCACGAGGTTGACCATTCCCGTGAATCTGTGGAATGGAAGTCCGGTGTATATGCTTCTAACGATTTCAAATATGATAACGTCTATTCATACCGAAATATGTATGGTTGCGGTCGCCGCACTATCCCCAGGTTTTGGGTTATCGCTACTAGAATTGCTTTCGTTGATTTTGGTTGCCATCAGAGTTAATAAATATCGGCCAAATACTTTAGTTTGACCAATTGACATACTAGCGGAGTTTGTATCTCCGTTCGATGTAAACCATACGATAGCACCGTCGGAAGAAATAGACGAAACCGAAATTTCATAGTCTTGCTTTCTGGCTACAGTTGTCTCAGCTAAGATTATGTCCTCTTCTGGTAGAATCATTGTTGCACTTTCGAAGATCTGTGACAATTGAATATTATATGAATATAATTATACGGGGCAATATGACGTAGAGTCAAGTCAGCGCGTATCTTGATAGAAGGCGGGCGACTGTCTTCGGCTGAGACAGCTACAGGAGCTATTTCTTAGGGTAAGGGCTTATATAGTAACTATGGTGCTATGGTGCAGGATAAGTAAGGTGAGATCATGCACAGTTTCTGTAGTCAACTCGTTACCACCCCTTCCAACGCTATGTATCACTTCTTCAAGCCCATATCCTTATAACGGCAGTATATAGCCGCCAATATAAGTGCCATTACTATAAAGAATATGACGATATGAACTGCAACGTCTGGTGTCTTACCAGAAATACCATCACCAAATGCAGTATTAATGGAGTGATAGATCAACAGCAGCGCTGCAAGTAAGCACACATTGTAGGCAATTTTATATCTGTATTCCATGAGCGTTGTTGCTTTCGTTGCATGCCATAGATTTAATACGTATGCCCTTATTGTACATTATTGATAGGATCAATTTTAAAGGGTGTTTGCTACTAACTGATAGATAATACACAGTAAGCTATCTAGCCATGTCAATTCAGGCTATTCACTTAGTTGCATTTTTGCAATAAAAAAGCACCTAATAAAGGTGCATTTGTTCGCATTTTATATGGTGCGGGTTAGGAGACTCTAACTCCTGGCCTCTTCCATGGCAAGGAAGCGCT
>CAURPS010000006.1:0-17348 GCA_963526965.1 uncultured Candidatus Saccharibacteria bacterium
GCACGCCGTCACCGGACAAGCCGGCTCCGACTCCTTGTAGGCACACAATTTCAGGATCTATTTCACTCCCCTCCCGGGGTTCTTTTCACCTTTCCATCACTGTACTAGTTCGCTATCGATCGTATATTATATTTAGCCTTGGCTGGTGGTCCAGCCGGATTCAATCAGGGTTTCTCGTGCCCCGACCTACTCGAAACACCATACATAAGGTCAGCGTTGTTTTCGCATACGCGGCTTTCACGCTCTTTGACCAAGTATTCAAACTTGTTCTGCTAACCACGCCGATTTTTTACCTTACCTACCGGTGATAGCCAGTAGTCGCAAACCAGATAGCTCGATTCAGAAGAATCAAGTGCTCTGGCTTGGTCATATGATATTTCACAACCCCTTTTAAGTATTCGTCTATCAACTTATTTGCCTAAATAAATAGGCAAAAACTTAAAAGGTTTGGGCTGTTGCGATTTCGCTCGCCACTACTTTCGCAATAGTTATTTACTCTCTTTTCCTCATCCTACTAAGATGTTTCAGTTCAGATGGTTCCCGCTCGCGTGCCTATGTATTCAGCACGTGGCAACATGACATGACTCATGCTAGGTTTCCCCATTCGGAAATCTCCGGATCACAGCTTGTTGACAGCTACCCGAAGCTTATCGCAGTCTTCCACGTCCTTCATCGGTAATATACGTCTAGGCATCCATTGTGTGCCCTTGAGTACCTTTTTATGCATTGACTTAACTAGCAATTGGTATAGACCAACTGATAGTGCCGTCAATCGTTATTTTCTTACATCACTAAATTGTTAAACTGCATGTGTCTTGTTGTAAGCACACACCTGCGAACATCACTAGTATGATGTTTGTCTGTCTGTGCTCAAACTCGCAACTTTGTCTATTCTACCACTTGGGCTACCCTGTGTAAAGTAGCTTTTCGTTGTAGTTTTGGCAATGATTATTGCACCCACTCCATCATTACCCTCTTGCCAGAGGTTCGTTACCGAACATGCGCTCACTGGACTTAAGTTTACACGAATCATCGGCGTTTGGCAAGGCTTTTTTGAGCGATTTTTGCAGAAAATATTATTCTTGATGAGTGCTTGCTCGATTGCATCTTGCGATCAGAGGTGGAGGCAGTGGCAGCGGCTTTTTGCGGTGCAGTGCGGAGGGTTGTTGGTTGCAAGACACATTGCTGTTGCTCGCTACTACTATTTCTCTTGGCGGTACTGAGCGCTCAATGAGCAGCTGTTTTTAGCGCAACAATAGCTTAAGTGACATATCTCGATTACCTCTCGCGCCTTTCTCTACATCTCACTCAATAGTTCAATAGGGCGTTGATGTCTGTTATTATGCTAGCTACTTCTCAACTCTAACACTGGGAAAGCCCCTTATCATAGAGTGTCTACATAGAGGAAGCGACCCTTCGATACCCATCAACAAATATTACTCATAAAAAACACCCGCTCATAACATGAACGGGCGATCCTTGTACAACTGGATTTGTGACACACTCCAAAGGGTTCGTATACGGAGCTTGTGGTGGGCGCTGAGGGACTCGAACCCCCGACCCTCTCGGTGTAAACGAGATGCTCTAGCCAACTGAGCTAAGCGCCCGCATGCTGTGATGCCACATTGCTTATCTGGTGGGCGATGGAGGACTTGAACCACCGACCTCGTCATTATCAGTGACGCGCTCTAACCAGCTGAGCTAATCGCCCCTACACCATCAAGCAAAAAAATTGGTGGAGTGGGATGGACGTAAGCCCATACCACCCCATGCGAATGGTGGAGATACAGGGACTCAAACCCTGGACCCCCTGCTTGCAAAGCAGGTGCTCTAATCAACTGAGCTATATCCCCGCGTTTGTTCGCGCACTCTGTTGCCGAACCTGTTCCATATTAGCATAGATTTTTCGCCAGTACAAGAGTATACTAGATATTATGCAATATACATTTAGTTGGGGATCGTTCTTCATCGGTACGCTCATCTTGATCGTTGGTGGCTGCATTGTTGTGTGGCACCGCCAGCTGTCAGATATGTTTAGCGATGACATTGGCAGCTACAGCCGCTACCAGATGTGGGGGTTGATCGGCTGCGGTCTCGGTCTGCTTGTCATGACCAACCTGCATGATATGATCCTGCGGGCGTTTCTTGGGCTGTTCTTTCACTTTAGCTAGAGAACCTCGCTTAGAGGCGATGAGGAGTGCTGCGGCGCTCCTCTTTGGTACTAGAGTCTATTTCGCTCTGCCCTAGCGTCAAATAACGTTTGTTTGCTTTCTTCTGCTGTGTAGCCTCTTCACAGCTAAATGCTTGAGGCAGTGTGCTCATAGCAATCATTGTACATATAGCCTGCCTGTAGGTTGGTCTAGGACTCGCACAAAGAGGACAAGCAATAACCCAACAACATCGAGAGCGCCTCGCGAGAGCGACCGATTACAGTAGACAATCACCCATTACCATTCATGAGTGTTGTCAATTCCACACTGCCTACTTTTACTGGGGTAAGTATATTATACTCTCTTACAAAAAATAGCCCAGCAAGCTGGGCTATCTCTTAACAACTTAGTTGTGCAATCCTCATCTCGTCACTTTGGTGTAAGCTTTGTCTCACCCCGAAGGGTTAGTGTAAATATGTAAGCTTAGCATATTTACGAGACCGACCTAGCTCTGATAGTGATTACTCAACTATCAGGCATTCATACTCCCTAGAAAGGAGGTAATCCATCCGCACCTTCCGGTACGGATACCTTGTTACGACTTAACCCCAATCATGCCCCCCACCTTAGGCCGACGAATCGGACTTCGGGTGTTGGTCACTTTCATGGTTTGACGGGCGGTGTGTACAAGACCCGGGAACGTATTCACCGCAGCTTGCTGATCTGCGATTACTAGCGATTCCGACTTCATGGAGGCGAGTTTCAGCCTCCAATCCGAACTGGGACTAGCTTTGATGCGATTTGCTTCACCTCGCGGCTTCGCTGCGCATTGTACTAGCCATTGTATTACGTTTCTAGCCCAGGACGTAAGGGAAATACTGACCTGACATCATCCCCTCCTTCCTCCCCGTTACCGGGGCAGTCCAACTAGAAAAATCCAACTAGTTACAAGGGTTGCGCTCGTTGATGGACTTAACCAAACATCTCACGACACGAGCTGACGACGGCCATGCATCACCTGTCACAGGGTTCCAAAAGGCACAGTCTACTTTCGCAGACCTTCCCTGGATGTCAAGCCCTGGTAAGGTTCTTCGTTTATCATCGAATTAAAGAACATGATCCACCGCTTGTGCGGGTCCCCGTCAATTCCTTTATGTTTTAGCCTTGCGGCCGTACTCCACAGGCGGGATACTTAACGCGTTAGCTTCGCTACTGAAGGGGTCGATACCTCCAACAGCTAGTATCCATCGTTTACGGCGTGGACTACCCGGGTATCTAATCCGGTTCGCTCCCCACGCTTTCGTGCCTTAGCGTCAGAAATGGCCCAGTAACCTGCCTACGCCATTGGTGTTCCTTCTTATATCTACGGATTTCACTCCTACACAAGAAATTCCAGTGACCTCTACCACTCTCGAGTTTGCCAGTTCGAATAATAGTCTGTATGGTTGAGCCACCAGGTTTCACTATTCGCTTAACAAACCGCCTACGCAACTCTTTACGCCCAGTCACTCCGGATAACGCTCGGATCCTACGTATGACCGCGGCTGCTGGCACGTAGTTAGCCGATCCTTATTCATAAGTTACCGTCATATTCCTCACTTATAAAAGCAGTTTACAACCCGAAGGCCTTCATCCTGCACGCGGCGTTGCTCCATCAGGCTTTCGCCCATTGTGGAAGATTCCTCACTGCTGCCTCCCGTAGGAGTCTGGGCCGTGTCTCAGTCCCAGTCTGGCTGATCATCCTCTCAGACCAGCTACGGATCGTCGGCTTGGTGAGCCTTTACCTCACCAACTACCTAATCCGACGCGGGCCACTCCCAAAGCGGATAAATCCTTTAATCCGAAGATCATATGCGGTATTAGCTACCCTTTCGGGCAGTTATCCCTCACTTTGGGGCATGTTCCCACGCGTTACTCAGCCGTCCGCCGCTCGCCGCCAAGTAGTAAACTACTCGCGCTGCCGCTCGACTTGCATGTGTTAGGCACGCCGCCAGCGTTCATCCTGAGCCAGGATCAAACTCTCCATAAAAAGAAAAGATGTACTTTTCATAAAAGATGCTTCCCTGCTGGGAAGCGTCTATAACTCAAAAATAGACTGACGATGATTATTGCACAACTAAATTGTTAAGATACAAAACGTCTCGCTGTTGGCCCTTGTTTTCGTTCCCTCAACCAGACTGAAACCATCATAGCGTATTTTTTGCGGATGGTCAACACTTTTTTACGATTATTTTGTCGCAAAAAATACAACTACGCCCACAAGCACGCCAAGCAGCGACCCAACGAAGATCTCGAGTGGTGTGTGCCCCTGTGCAGCCCGCGGCAAGGTAACGTCGACCCCGGTCTTCTTGATGACCTGCTGGATAGCAATGCCCTGCTCGCCTGATGAGCGCCGCACCTTGACGGCATCGTAGCATACAATGAGCACAAGTAGCGTTGTCACACCAACCAGTGGCGACTGCAACCCCTGCTGCAGCACCAGCACCGTCCAGACAGACAATGATGTAGCGGCATGCGAGCTCGGCATGCCGCCCGAGATGAAGAGCTGATGGGTGAAGTCCAGCACCTTGCCTTTGGCGTGGGCAATTGCAAACTTAATGACGTGAGCAATTGCCCAGCTGATGGCGATGGCCACAATATATGGCGAGAGGTACCATGGCATAGTTATGCCTCCTTATCCTCGTCTTTTTCGCGCACAATACCGATCGATGAGACGGTATCTCCCTCGGCAAGGCGCATCACGCGCACACCTTGGGTGGTGCGACCAAGCGTTGGGATGTCGTGGAGCGCCACACGGATGGTTTGGCCATTTTGGCTAATGAGGAGTGCCTCGGTGGCATCGGGCTCGAGAGTTTGCACAGCGATAATCGGCCCAGTCTTGGTGGTGACAACCGCTGCCTTGATGCCGACGCCGCCCCGCTTGTGGCAGGGGAAGTTGGCCGCTTTGGTAATCTTGCCGTAACCGTTTTGGCTAATGACGAGCAATTGCTGGTCGCTACCGGTGACGATGTCCATCCCCACCACCGTATCATCGGGGCGGAGGCGTACACCACGCACGCCACGAGCAACTCGACCCATTGGTCGGCACTCTGTCTCGCTAAAGCGCACTGCCTGACCAGCTGATGTTGAGATTATCACATCATTGTCGCCATTGGTCTGCTTGATCCAGCGCAGCTCATCACCATCGTCGAGTTTGATAGTGATGAGGCCATTGGTGCGGATGTTGGCGTAGTCGCGCAGTGTTGTCTTTTTTACAGTACCTTTGGTTGTTGCCATAAAGAGGTAGCCATCATCACTCGCATCCTTAGCGTGGTTGATGATTGATGTAATTTTCTCTTCAGGCTGGAGCTGGAGCAAGTTGACCGCCGCAACGCCTTTGGCTGCAAGGCTGGCAGCAGGCACTTCGTACGCCTTGAGGCGGAAGACTCGACCCTTGTTGGTAAAGAAGAGCAGCCAGTCGTGGGTGTTGGCCGGAATAAGCTGGTCAATGCCATCTTCTTCCTTAGTAGACATGCCACGCTTGCCCTTGCCACCTCTGTTTTGACGGCGGTATTCGCTCACCAGGGTGCGCTTAATGTAGTTCTCTGCTGTGAGAATAACAACGGTCTCTTCCTCAGGGATGAGCTCTTCGTCGCTGAATTTGCCGAGCTCATGGTCGATGATCTTGGTGCGGCGCTCGTCACCGTACTTCTCCTTCATCTCGAGGAGCTCCTCTTTGATAAGGCGCAGGATCTCATTCTCGTCGGCCAGGATGGCCTCAAGCTGCTTGATGAGCTCGTGCAGATAGCGTAGCTCGTCTTCAATCTCTTGACGGTCAAGGCCAGTCAGCTTGCGCAGCTGCATGGCAAGAATCGCCTTACCTTGGATCTCGCTGAGCGCAAAACGCTCCATCAACCCCTGCAAAGCATCGTTGTAGTTCTTACTTGCTCGGATTAGCTTGACGACTTCATCGATGTTGTCAAGCGCGATCTTGAGCCCTTCAAGAATATGCGCTCGTGCCTTCGCCTTCTTGAGCTCATACTCGGTGCGGCGACGCACCACAATGCGCCGGTGGGTAATGAACTCATCAAGGATATCGTGCAGGCCAAGCACCCGTGGCTGGAGACGCATCGCGTTCTCGCTACTCGGCACAAGAGCAAGCATGTTGTAGTGGAAGTTAGTCTGCAGCGCGGTGAGCTTGTACAGTTGGTTGAGCACCTTCTTGGGATAGGCATCCTTTTTGAGGTCGATAACGACGCGCACATTGCCCCGAGCCGATTCATCACCCAGATAGCTAATGGAGGTAAGTTTCTTCTCGTGGACGAGGTCGGCAATTTTCTCAATCAGTGTTGCTTTATTCACACCATAAGGCATTTCCGTGATAACGATGCGGTAGCGCCCGCGCTTCTTCGTCTCCTCAATGGCTGCCACGGCGCGCATTGTCACACTGCCGCGACCAGTGGCGTAGGCTTGGCGCATTGGCGTGCCACCATAGACCACGGCACCAGTTGGAAAGTCCGGCCCCTTAATGTGCTGCATGAGGTCATCCAGCGTGGCATCAGGGTTGTTGATGAGCTCGACTGTGGCATCGACCACCTCACCAAGGTTGTGGGTGGGGATGTTCGTTGCCATACCAACGGCAATACCAACCTGGCCGTTAAGTAGTAGATTAGGCAGCTTGGCCGGCAAGACAGTCGGCTCTTGGCGGGTGGCATCGTAGGTGTCGCGGAATGGGACGGTTTCTTTATCGATATCAGCTAGAAGCGCCTCTGACACACGCGTCATTTTTGCCTCGGTGTAGCGCATTGCGGCAGGCGGGTCGCCGTCCATCGAGCCAAAGTTCCCCTGCCCCTGTACCAGCGGGTAGCGCTCAACCCAGTCTTGGGCCATACGCACCATGGCATCGTAGATGGAGCTATCGCCGTGTGGGTGGTATTTACCCATCACCTCACCAACGATCTGGGCACTCTTGATCGTCTTGGACGTTGGGCCAATGCCCATTTTGTCCATCACATAGACGATGCGACGATGGACGGGCTTCATGCCATCACGCACATCAGGCAGCGCGCGGTCGACAATGACCGACATCGAGTAGCGCAGGAAGTTATCCTCCATCACGTCCTCGACGGTACGTACCTCCACACTGCGCGAGTGGCTGTGGTCGGGCACGGTAGCTGGGGTGGTTGGTTGGTTATCTTCTGGCTGCATTGTATGTTCCTCGTTCATAGATTAGATATCAAGCTCCTCTAGGCTGACCTTCGCAGCGTTGGCCTGGATGAAGTTCTTGCGGACGCTGACTTCGTTGCCCATTAGCTTGGTAAAGATTGCGTCGGCACGCTCGGCATCCTCCAGCTGGACTTGCACAAGCACACGATGCTCGGGGTTCATCGTCGTCTCCCACAGCTGATCGGCATCCATCTCACCTAGACCCTTGTAGCGCTGGAGGGCGGACTCGCTCAGGCCAGCTTGCTTGATGCGGGGCTCGCTTGGGTCTATCTCTACCCCACGGGCCTTGCGCGCTGCAATCTGCTCGTCGTAGTAGGCCTCGAGAGCTTCTTCGTTGTAGATATATTCTTGCTTGTTGCCCGAGAGACGGAGCTTAAACAGAGGTGGCTTGGCCAAATAGATATGCCCTGCCTCCACAACTGGCTGCATGTAACGGAAGAAGAAGGTCATGAGCAGTGTGGCAATGTGGCTACCGTCGACATCGGCATCGGTCATGATGATAATACGGTTATAGCGCAGCCCCTTGATGTCGAAGGTGTCACCAATCCCCACGCCCATGCCCTTGATGAGGCTGAGGATCTCACGGTTGGCGTACATTTTGTCGAGGCGGGCACGCTCGGTGTTAAGCACCTTACCACGCAGTGGCAAGATAGCCTGAGTACGGCTGTCGCGCCCCGTCTTGGCCGAACCACCAGCCGAGTCACCCTCCACGATGTAGAGCTCACACTCTTCGGGGTTTTTGCTGGAGCAGTCGGCCAGCTTGCCTGGCAGGCTGGCGCCATCAAGCGCCCCTTTGCGGATCACGGTATCGCGCGCCGCTCGGGCAGCCTTGCGAGCGCGGGCAGCCAGCGTTGCTTTGCCAACAATCTTCTTAGCCACCGCCGGATTTTCTTCTAGATAGTACGAGAAATACTCGCTCATTACTTGGTCAACGTAACGCCGCACCTCGGGGTTGCCGAGCTTATTCTTAGTCTGGCCCTCAAACTGCGGGTCGGGCAGCTTGACGAGGATAACAGCAGTAAGCCCCTCGCGGATGTCATCACCCGAGAGGTTGTCGTCCTTCTCCTTGAGGAGACCATTCTTGCGCGCATAGTCATTAATAACACGGGTCATTGCTGCGCGAAAGCCCACCAGGTGCGTTCCACCATCAGGGGTGAGCACGTTGTTAGCGAAGGGTCGGACGGTCTCGACGTAGGTGTCGTTGTATTGCACTGCCACCTCGATCATCGAGTCCTCAACCTGCTTCTCCACATAAAAGACATCGTCGCTCAGCACATCTTTACCAACGTTGAGGTTCTTGACATAACTGCGAATCCCTCCCTCGAAATAAAAGGCCTGGCGCTGCGTGGTGCGCTCATCATACACAGTGGTGTAGACGCCTTTCGTGAGGTAAGCTTGGTGGCGAAGGTAGTGTACCACCCACTTGTAGTCGAAGTCGACTGTCTCTTTAAAGATGGTCGGATCGGGATAGAAGATAATCGTTGTACCATCAGGCCGGTCGGTTTTGCCCTTATTCTTGAGCGGTACAGTAGTATGGCCACGCTCAAATTCAATCCGATAGAGGCGTCCTTTGCGCACCACCTCTGCCACGAGACGGCTGGACAGCGCATTCACTACGCTCGAGCCCACACCGTGCAAACCAGACGACACCTTGTAGCCACCGCCACCAAACTTACCACCAGCATGCAGCACCGTCAGTACTGTCTCGAGCGTGCTGAGGCCAGTCTTGGGGTGCTTGTCTACCGGGATACCACGCCCGTTGTCGGTCACCATCAAGCCACCATCGGCCAAGATACGCACATCGACGCGCGAGGCATAGCCGGCAATCGCTTCATCGATGGAGTTATCAGCAATCTCCTTGATCAAATGGTGCACGCCATCGTAGCCCGTGCTACCGATATACATCCCTGGGCGCTTGCGGACTGGCTCGAGACCCTCGAGCACCTGAATTTGCGAACCGTCATACGATCCATTATCTACTTGTTTGTTCATTCATTTCCCTCACTATTAGGTCATTCGGGTTACATTACACGCACCTTATTGTATCATAATCACCGAGGCAGCGAAAATAACAGGGGTGGAGAGAGTGATTTAAATCACTAGAACTCACCTTCTTTGTATCAGCTCCACCCCCATCACTTCATCCGATGGAGCGTGAGATAAAGCAGAAGCCCTAAGATTCAGACTACTCATACTTACTTGTCGCAACAAGGATGAAGCCAGCGACAGCCATCACTGGTGATACGACAAACCACGCGATGCCGGCATATATCACGATCGACGCCACCATCCCCATCGCCAGTAGCGTTGGTTCATTGAGAAGAGTTTTCAAAACATGCCAATGTGCACTAAGAAAGTCAGCCACACCAAAAAGCATCGACACAAGCATACCATACAGCGCCATCATCGGTACAGCTGCTGCAAGCATCAGCCAGAGGCCAGTCTTGCGCTTCATCATTTGATTGAGCGTCGTATCATTTACATCGCTACGTTTTGCTGGTATCGCTGGCTGCATACCCAGCAATACATACCAGAGGTAGAGCGAACCAACGAAGCTCGGTATGTTGCTCATGAGAACTGTTGTATTATTAACTACTAATCCTACAGGTGTGTGCAGTACACCACCACTGAGCCAACCCACAATAAACAGCGCCCCATTCACTAGCAACAAGCCAAGCGCTCCAATCCTCTGCCAGTATCGATCGGTGCGGTGCGACTGCCGCAGTGTGATGACGCTCTGCGCTAGTATACTCGCACTCCAAGCGGCGAGTAGCCAGCCAAATACCCGCTCCACCACTGTCAGGCCACTCGCTAGCACCGTGCCCTGCAGACATACGATGGCTGCATTGGCAATCATCCCCACCCCACCAGCAATCACCCACGCCTCAAGCAATGGACGACGCGGCGACGCAGACGCATCAGGCGTAGTTATATGGCTATGCTGTTTTGCAGTAGTTGTAGCGATGGATTGCGTTGGCATGGGGTGGTTCTCCTCTGTTAGGCGGTAGTTTTGGTGCTTGGTTATTCGCGCTGGCTGTTTGCTACAAGGACCATACCAATGATGAGCATGACGATACATGGCACAATCAAGATCATGCCAGCGATCATAAAGAGAAGGTGAATCATGCCCAAAAACGATAGTATTGGTGTAAAGACAGTAGTAGTGCCTTGGCCTATGCCGCTCATCAGCATCAACGTCCCCGAAAACTGCGCAAGAGCCGGAAGTACAAATGCCGTCACAATCAGCCAGAGACCGATACGTCGACGCCGCATCAAACGAGCATATGTTGTAGCGGGTACATCAGGTGCAGTGCGCGGTGCGATTGTCCGCTTCGTACAGAGTAATAAGTACCAGAGATAGATGGAGCCAAACACAGCAATGACAGTACTTACCTGCATGACTGTGCTGTTTATCCATATAACCGCCTTTTGTCCAGGGCTCACAAAGAACAAATTGTATAGCCATTCGCTTATGATGAGTGCGGCTGGGTTACCCGCCACTAGGAGCAAGGCAAGAAACCGCTGTATATAATGATCTGTCCGGTGGAGCTGCATCAGCGTACTGATCCCCTGCACTACCAAGCTCACACTCCACATAAGGACGAGCCAACCAGCTACCCGCTCTGGTGACGTGCGGTTCACCTGCCCCACCATCAGTACACCATAGAAGCTCACCATCGCAGCATACATCAGCATTCCTGCTGCCCCCGTCGCAATAAACGCTTCGAGCACTGGCCGGCGGCGGGCTGTTGCATGTGCAACAGGGGTAGCTGACGATGGCGATGTGTCTGTGTGGCTAGATGATGTATTATCTACGACAGCTTGCGATTCGCTAGTTGCTGGTGCGTTGGCTGGCGCAACAGAGGTCGTATCTACCTTTGTTGTATTCTTCGCAACAAGTCGTGATTGTTGTGATTTTTGCTTGGTGCGCTGAGTGGCGCGCTTCTTTGGGGATGATGTCGCTTGTGTCTCTGGCGCGGTGGGCGCTGCTGGGGTTGATTTTTTTCGTGGCATAGAACCGTCCTCCTCTGCCTAGTATACGCGCTCTATCACCGTTTTGCCACATAAAAACATGCAATTGCCTCAAAAGCAAAAACCAGTGCCAGCTCGTACCAGCCACCACGCCCCACCGAGCGCGCGCCAATCAGCAGCACTGGTGCCAGCGCCAGTACCGAGCCAAAATAATAACAACGCCGAAAACTGAGCGTCACCGCTCGCCGCTGCGCCTCGGGCAGCCAGCGCCGCAGTGCCGCCGCAGTGCCCGCCAGCAGGTACGTTAGCAATCCCAGCATTACCACATAGCACAGCACAAAGACGAGGACGATCCCCAGGGGGTGAATCGTCGCTGGCGTGGTGGTCTGCAGCACAATGGCAAGCAGCACCGCTGCAGCCGCGCTCATACTGGCAAGCAGGATTCTTCGAGACATATCTATCACTATACCAAGCAATCCGCCTGGTGAGAAGCCCGAGCAGCCGCACAAAGCAACGCGCTTGCAGCGTCCTCTATAGATATATAATTAGGACGCCCGGCAGCCACTACGGGCTAGAGGTGCTCCACAGTGTGGAGCATGAGTGGTGAGCCTCTGGCATGCGCCGTATAGAACGAGGCCACCACGCGTCGACGCCAACGATGACAAAAGCACTTCTATTGGGGGGTACTCTATAGTATTGGCGGAGCGCAGGCAGTGCCAAAGCTCAGCGCTGTGCTGCGCTCTGCCGCTGCCTGGTGTACGCCAATGGCGAAGCCATGTTGGGTTATGTAGGGTAAGCTTTTCCGTTTTTTCTTGGGTGTTTGTGTTTGTCAAAGCTTACTTCTACGTTAGCACAAGCGGTATGGTAAGTCAATACGTTTTGCGGTTGAGCTGCAAAACCCCAGCAGGGCTTACGCGCTGTGGTTATTGTATGCAGCACGCTTGGTTATGACGATCTTCGACTTTGGCGCTCGGCGATGAGTATCGAGCCACTCCACTATTGCTTATGGTAGCTCAACCAACCCACAAGTCGTTTGCCATTGCCATACATCGCACCAACGCAAAGCACAAGCGACATCGCTATCATGCGAACTATCGCAAAACATTGCCTCGCCACCCTCTTTCTCACCCACGCGAACATTGGCGGCTTGCTCATCTCTTGTACCTCTGTACTTTCGGGAGTTGTGCACAGGCATTTTTGTTGTATATAGTGCAATAATTTTTTGTTCGTTTTTGGCTCTGTATTGTATGTGACCTCTGTTATTCTCCATTGCTCGTGTTGTATTTGTAACACAGATTTTGGGCGATGTGTGGTCGGTCTGTGTATATGTTCGATGTGGTATTTTTTACGCAAAAATATTGCCAAAAATCGTTGACACAAGCGGTTTTCTCCCATATCATAAGGGTAGCTTCTGAATAAAAAAATTATGCAGAGGCCAAAAATAAACAAACATACGAAAACTCCACATCCAAAAACAACCACTACTCGCAGGTGGTTGTTTTTTTGGTGAGAGAGCTTGGCTAGCGCGCGGCCCTTGGCGATACTTCGCAGCAGTGTTTGTGGTTTGTACGATTTATATACTCACCCGCAACACAACACCGTGAGATTCCAGCTGGTCGATTCTCACTGCCACTCATCTAGCAGTGGTGGCAGCGAACTGTCATTTTGCGGCTTACTGTAGAGCGTTACAAGGCACGGCCCAATTTGGCTGATCTCACCATCACGCACATGTGCACCATGTATCATAGCGAACCGTGCTACTGGGTGCTGCTCAACCCAAGCCGCACTAGCGTCACCGCCTTGTGAGTCCCGTGGAATATACGCCTCATCTTCATACGGCGCGACGTCTGAGCGCCACTCAACAACGCTTAGATTTCCTTTGGGTGCTTCATCAGACTCATATAACCCTACACTCTCAAATCCGTTCGCCTTCAGTACACGATCAGACTCTTGAGCGAGAAGGGCTATTTTATTCTCAACCTCGTGACCAGTTTCATGCCCAAGCGCTACTCGTGCAAGCCTTTTTACGCGCTCTTTACTACGCTTCCATAATTCCTTAACGTTTGATGGATGTTCCTTGTGTGTCATAATACATACTATAATGCAACACACCTGTCATAGTGTCAATAAAAAATCGCCCACGCTTGGTGAGCAATCATCTTCTATGTGGTGGAGCTGCCGGGTACTGCCCCCGGGTCCGCTTGGTGCCCTCGTATTCGTCTACGAACATAGGTTTGTTTATGTGTTTGACAACGCGAGGCCGATCAGAAACAAACCAAAAATACAGCCTATCGTTGCGCGGTATATGTCCTCTCCTCGTGCCGCTGCCACCAGGAGAGCAAGCAACATAGCTATGACACTACAAGATGCCCTGTTGCCATGCACCTCATAGCGATCGCCAGACTAAGCGGCGAGTGCAGCCGCGGTATTGGGAGCGAAGATCTCCTCAACACTGCGGAGTGCTGCTGCAACTTTATTTTTTGCAGTTATATCTATGCGTGTCGTGCATATCCGATTCGCAGAATACAATGACAAAGTCCAAACGTCGAACGCTATATCAGCCCCACGTCTCGTGTCTATTATAGCACGGTTTTGCCTATGTATCCTCACTCGAGCGCTTGAGCGTCAAGTTGGCCTATCACCACACAAGAACATTCTAGAAGGCTAGCGATTTCTCCTCTCTGGCAGCATCCTTTTCATTGCCTATGTTTGTATAGGCAAACACTATGTCCTTATATACTCTCATGCTCACCCTCCCCATACTTCCCTCTAGAACAAAAACAATTTGCACAGACCCCACCAATATGCTTAACTATAAATAGCATGAACAAAGTCGCAAAAATCAGGTCGGTTGCGCCCGTAGGGTTCGCTGGCCATATGATTGACGTCGAGAGCGACATGACCAAGGGCTTGCCCGCCCTGCAGATCGTTGGCCTGGGCAACAAAGCCATCGACGAAGCGCGCGAACGAGTGCGCAGCGCCATCACCAACTCCTTGCTGGAATATCCGGCTCAGCGCATTACTATCAACCTCGCACCGGCCGAGCTACCCAAGGATGGCACACACTACGACCTGCCGATTGCCCTTGCCCTCCTCACCAGCAGCGGCCAGCTCCGGCCCGAGCAAGTGGCTGGGGCAGTCTTTGCTGGTGAGCTGGCACTTGACGGCACACTCCGCCCAGTCAAAGGTGCCATTACCATTGCCGAAGCAGCTCGTGATAATAATTACAACACTGTTTATTTGCCTGTGGATAATCTCGCCCAAGCTTCACTTGTATCAGGGGTGACGCTCTATGGTGTGCCAGATCTTACAACACTCTTCCTCCACCTCAAGGGTGAAAAACTGCTACCAATCTACCAGCCACCACTCACTGATGATAAACCAACAACACCTGTGTCATCGCCCCTGCTCGACGATATCTACGGCCAAGCCCAAGCCAAGCGCGCCCTCACCATCGCCGCAGCGGGCCACCACAACATCCTCTTCACTGGGCCACCCGGCACCGGCAAGTCGATGCTGGCCAAGACGCTGCCCAGCCTCTTGCCACCTCTGACTCCAGATGAGCAGCTGGCGGTGACGAAGCTGCACAGCCTGGCTGGTCTCTCGCTCGACCAGAGTGTCCAGACGCGGCCATTTCGTGCGCCACACCACACGGCAAGCCGCGCATCGCTGATTGGCGGTGGGTCGGTGCCACAGCCTGGCGAGGTGAGCTTAGCCCACCTGGGCGTGCTCTTCCTTGATGAACTGCCCGAATATCCACGCACGACGCTTGAGGTACTGCGCCAGCCACTTGAGGACACGACAGTGACGGTCACCCGAGCGCGCGGGCGTGCCACCTACCCGGCCGATTTTATGCTGGTGGCCACTATGAACCCCTGCCCCTGTGGCTACTACGGCGACCCAACGCACGCCTGCACCTGCAGCAGCACACAGATCATCGCCTACCAGAAGCGCCTGTCGGGGCCACTGATGGATCGGATTGATATGATCATCCCCGTCAATCGTATCCCCACCGAGCAACTGCTCTCACACCGCGCCACCACCGATCACGAGCAGCGCCATGCGATAGCCGCTATCTCCACCGCCATTCGCGCCCAAGCCGCCCGCTACGGTGGCAGCGCTATGCGCAATAGCCGCCTCAGCTCGGCCCAGGTGCGGCGCTCTATTCCACTCTCATCAGAAGTCAAGCAGTTCCTCGATGCTGCCAGCACCAAGCTTGGCCTCAGCCCACGTGGGTACTTCAAAGTCATCAAGGTAGCCCAGACCATTGCCGATCTTGACGAAGCGCCGCACATCACCATTGCTCACGTCTCCGAGGCGTTGCAATATCGACAACCAGCGCCCATCAAAACGTTGTAAAAATATCGTTGTATACCTTACATCATGTTCTACCTCTGTAATTTACCATATATCAATGAAATCTGAAACTACGTGTGATTTACAACATTTGACAGATCACTCATCAGCCCGCCATACTAGAGCCATGCAAGCAAACTACTCCAACCAACCCCTCCACTACCCTACTCCAGGCCAATCAGCGATCTTCCTCGCTGGCCCCACACCACGCTTTGATGAAGCGTCGCAGCAGCTCATCTCTGCGTCGTGGCGGCCCGAGGCGGTGCGAATATTTGCAGCGCTAGGCTATGACGGGATCGTCTACGCGCCAGAGAACCATGATGCCTCGCCCCAGCGCGAGCTCGATCTCCTCAAGCAGGCACGCTGGGAGTGGGAGGCACTCGACGCAGCAACGGTGGTACTCTTCTGGGTGCCACGCGTGATCGACCGGTCGCTACCCACACTGGGTATGCCCGCCTTTACCACCAATGTAGAATTTGGCTTCCATATCGGCAAGAACCCCGCCAAGGTCGTCTATGGCCATCCAGAGGGCGCGCCCAAGACGCGCTACCTCGACGCGCTCTACACCGAGCACACTGGACGGCAGCCAAGCACAACACTCGAAGAGACGATCACGCAGGCAATTGCCTGTGCCAAGGCGCTGCAGATGCAGGACAATTAGCCACTCATCTCTGTCTCATCACGTATGTTTTCTCACATTCACCCTCTCTACATCCCCATCGATGGAGCGTGAGACTCCTTATCAATAGTCTCGCAAAGACAAGGAGTTCTCATACTCATAGCACCCCACCTGTAGCGTCTCTCACCGAGCAATCGCTGCGAAAAATCACCAAACTGCAGCATATTTTATTTGCCTTTTGCTGCGACATCTGGTAAACTTTTGGGGAGTCAATTCGTTTTAAGCTCAAGCAAAGGAGAGCACAATCAAATCAACCACCCGCATCAACGAAGCCATCCGCGCACGCGAGTTGCGCGTCATTGGCGAAAGCGGCGAACAACTTGGCATCATGAGCCGGCAAGCAGCACTGGATAAGGCGCGGCAAGCTGGCGTAGACTTGGTGGAGTTTTCGCCCAATGCTAACCCACCCGTTGTGAAGATCATCGATTGGGGCAAATATCAGTACCAAAAGATGAAGGAGCAGCAGCGCAACCGGCGAAGCAATAAAGCCAATGAGCTCAAGCAGATGCGTTTTGGCCTAAAGATTGGTGCTAATGATCTGGAGATCAAGCTGCGCAAGATTCGCAAGTTCTTGGCTGAGGGGCACAAGGTCAAGGTTTTGATCTTCTTCCGCGGCCGCGAGATGGCGCATCGTGAGCTTGGCTACAACCTGATTAGCCAGGTCATCTCCGCCCTTGAGGACGAAGCGATTGTCGAGCAAAAACCACTGATGGCTGGGCGCAACCTCAGCATCGTAATAAGGAGTAAGTAATGCCAAAACTCAAGACCCACAAGGGCACTGCTAAGCGCATTAAGCTAACCAGTACCGGCAAACTGACCCGTCGGCGCGCCTTCGGGAACCACATGCTCTCCAAGAAGAGCAAATCGCGCAAGCGCAATATCAACACCCCTGCTACCATCACTGGTGGTATGGCCAAAAATGCTAAACGAGCCTTAGGAGTCTAACATATGCGCGTCAAACGAGGAACAACCGCCCACGCTCGCCA
>CAURPS010000007.1:0-10902 GCA_963526965.1 uncultured Candidatus Saccharibacteria bacterium
AAGGGCGCAACCATCATTAAATACTTTCATGAAAAATAGCATTCACATGTATTCAAAATGGATGATTGGCGGCGTTGCTGCTTTCTTTATTTAGGTTTTTGCAACATTCTTATGGTTTGTTTAGGTAGGCTTGCACGGCGTACTACCTATTTTTAGGTATAGGATGGATGGTGGTGGTGCTTCGGTAGGACACAAAAATAAAAGGCGGACTTCACAGCCCGCCTAATACATATTATACAAAAACATTATGAAATCTATGTAGCGAACAAGATTATACGTTTTAATGAAATAATCTATTCATTCCGTTTCACAGAGACTTGGATTTTCGCAAACCCTTTATCTTGCTTGATTTTTTTCTAAATTTGAGGCGAGTAGGTGTTGCGATTTCTTTGTTTTTTAAATGTTTTCGAAACACCTACTTCGCGTTATGACTTACGTTTGCAATAGCGTTCGCACTGGCTACAGATGTCGTAGCCTAAGAGTGTGCCGAGGATGAAATCCTCTTCGGGCGTCAGTTCGTTCAGGGGTTGGTGAATGAACTTGCGAATGGTGTCCATACACTCTTTGCGCCCGAAGAACAGATTGATGCGGCTGTTGCCCACCGGCTGTACGAAATAGTCGATGCCTTGGCGCTCGAGTTTATCCAATGCCTGCTGCCGATAGCGTTCGGGAAAGGTGTAGAGCACCATTTTGCGCACTCCTTTCTTGTATTGGTAAATCTGTTCGGAGAGCACGCGGAGGTCACTCGGTATCACTTCAGCCTGTAACATAAGTCAGCTTTGCTTTATAATGCGGGTTGGATTTCGGCTACCCAAGCGTCGATGCGTGCATCGGTTTTGTCGTCTTCGTTGACGTCGTCGAGTGCCAATCCCACGAATTTTCCATCGACCACAGCTTCCGAATCATCGTAGGTGTAGCCATCGGTAGCCACGGCTCCAACGATGTTGGCGCCTTTATCCTTAACGGCTTGATAGAGTTCGGCCATGCCACCGCAGAAGGTATCGCTGTAGCCTTCGCTGTCGCCGCAACCGAAAAGGGCAACGGTTTTGCCGGTGAGGTCGGCTGCTTTCAGTGCTTTTACGCCTTCATACCAATCGTCTTGCATCTCGCCTGCGCCCCATGTTGAGGTGCCGAGGATGAGGTTTTGAAAGCCGTTTAATTGCTCGGCCGAGATGCTTCCGGCATCGAAAACGTTAGAACTGTCAACACCTAATTTGGTTGCGATGCGTGAAGCGAGATCCTGACAGGTGCCAGTTGATGATCCGTAAACAATACAAGTTGAATTCATTTTTATTTCTTTTAAAATTATGTTTATTGTTTGTGAGCCGTTTTCCGACTACGGTTGCAAAAGTACGCGCTATTTTTTGGCTGTGCAATACCTAAAAACGATGAAAATGTGGGCCACGCTTTTTCATTATTTTTAGGTATTGTTTGCTACCTTTATTCCGTGTAACTTTGCAGGCAAATAAGTGCAGTGGGGATTGTTTTCTCGGCAACTTCTCGAAAGAAACGCATATACGGTCTTTGCACTGTCGTCTTTTTGGAACTGGGTTCACAATCCGATAGTCTGCACTTTTTTCTTTTTATAATAAAGGTAACAGACAAGCATAGATGAAGCAAATGAAGCACAAGATGGTATTGAGCATCCTGATGGCGAGCGTTTCTATAGGTGCGAGTGCGCAAGTGAATGCTGCCGATTCGGTGATGAATCACGCAAAGGGTAACAAATTTAGTGTGGGAGGTTATGGCGAAGCGGCCTATTCGCGCAATTTCTATAGCGATAGTGGCAATCGTTACACCACGCCCCGTAATTATAAGAAAGATCCCAGCCATGGAAGATTCGACATTCCGCATGCTGTTATCTATTTAGGTTATGACTTTGGCAAGGGCTGGACGATGGGAACGGAGATTGAATTTGAGCATGGTGGCTCGGGTTCGGCCATTGAATATGAAGCCGACGAGGCCATTGAGTTTGAGCATGAGACCGAGAAAGGCGGCGAAGTGGAGTTGGAACAGTTTTGGCTTCAAAAGACATTCGGCCGCGCTTTCAACGTGCGAGCCGGTCATATTGTGGTGCCGTTTGGCTTGGTCAACGCCCATCACGAGCCGTTGAACTTCTTCACGGTGTATCGTCCGGAAGGCGAAAACACCATTTTGCCCAGCACATGGCATCAAACGGGTGTGTCGTTGTGGGGACGTTTGGGTGATTTTCGTTACGAAGCACAGATGGTAGCCGGCTTGGATGCTTATCATTTTAGCCGCGCGAATTGGATACAAGGGGGCACGTCGAGCCCGTTTGAGTTTGAGGTGGCCAACAAATATGGCTTCCTTGCCCGCGTAGACAACTACACGCTTCCCGGGCTCCGCATTGGTATGAGTGGTTATTTCGGCCAGTCGATGCACAACAATGTGCCTCATGATATGGAGCGAGGTGCAAAGAAAAAGATTAAAGGAAATGTTTATTTAGGAAGTCTCGACTTCACTTTCAAGCGTTATAATTGGGTGGCACGCGGCAATGTTGACTACGGTTATGTGAGTCATGCCAAGGAAATCTCACAGTTGACCTATCCCAATGTGCAGTATGTAAAACCCTATGAGTCGGGCAACGGAAAATACTTCGGCAGCCATGCCATGGCCATGATGTTGGAAGTGGGTTATGATGTCTTTTCGCAAATTAAAAGCCTGCGTGCCGACAATCAAAAGTTATATGTCTTTGGGCATATCGAGAACTATGATTCCTACATCCACGCTGCCACCAAGAAGTGGACAAACAAGACGATTTATGCTGCGGGATTGAACTACTATCCTATTCCGCAAATCGCCATTAAAGCCGAATATAACTATCGAAAACTGAAGAGCGGCTACAACAATGAGCCGGCCATTAATATCGGTGTGGCTTACGAAGGATTCTTCCTTTGATGCATAACAGAGATTGTATTCATATAACATAAAAATAAAGAAATGAAAATTGCAAAATTATTTGCGATGTGTCTCATTGGGACATTCGCATTCGGATTTACAGCATGTAGTAGTGACGACGACAACACTGAAGAAACCAAGCACTATGGCGAAGAGTTGAAATCGGTTGTGTCAAACTATGTTGATGTTGTTGTTGAACCCACTTACAAGGAATTGGCCAGCAAGGCTGATGTGCTTTACACAGCTTGTCAGAACCTGAAGGCAAAGCGTCAGAACGGAACGTTGACGCAGGCTGACATTGATGCCGCTTGTACAGCGTTTAAAGAGGCGCGCAGATGTTGGGAGCAGAGCGAGTCGTTCCTCTACGGAGCAGCATCGGATAACGAGATTGACCCGCACATTGACTCTTGGCCTCTTGACCATGATCAGTTGACAAAGGCATTGAATGATCCTAAAGTTATCACCGGAATCAATAGTGCCGATGCAACGAAGTTTGTTTATAACAATCATAAGACTTTTGATTCTGTATTGGGCTTCCACGGTTTGGAGTTTGTTCTTTTCCGTAATGGTCAGAACCGTACGCTCGCAGCTTTTAATGCAGCATACGAGACAGAGCCGGGTTTGACTACTGTAAAGACGGTTGATGAGGCTGCTTTTGCTGCTGCGGTGTCGGGCGACTTGCGCAATATGATTTATCTGTTGGAGTATAGTTGGTTGGGTAACAGCGGTAATGCTGCACATAAGAGCTATTTGTTTGCAAATGCAAAGTGGGTGGTTGACGGCACACGTTTCCAAGCTTTCTCTAAGCTGAACAATCCTTATGGCGAGTATGTAAAGAGTGCAGGAACCGATAAAGGAATGTTCGCTACTTGGCACGAGACATTGAACAACATCTTCATTGGCGGTTGCTCGAATATTTGTGAGGAAGTGGCCAGCCAAAAATTGGGTCAGGCTTATCGCACAGCAACGGGTACAGGTACTGCTGACGATGCCGCAGACTACATCGAGTCGCCCTACAGCAAGCGCTCGTTCCAGGATTATCAGGACAATATCTATTCGATTAAGAACTCTTTATATGGTGTTCGTGGTACGGAGAATGTTTCTACGCCTACCGACAAGTCGATTATGAACTTCCTACAGAAGAACAACTATCCGAAGTATAGCGAATTGAACAACGCGCTCAACGAAGCTATCGGTGCTTTAGAGACGGCTAAGAAGAGTGGGGTTGCTTTCATTGATAACCCTGGCCATGGACAGGTGAAGAACAGCATTGACAAGGTCTCTGCACTCAATGATGCGCTCAATGAGGCAGCAAAATGGGTGAACCAGTTGACCGACTAATAGTGCATGGCGCATTAAACATTAGTGATTATTACGGACGTAGCTTTGCCCACGTGGCGAAGCTACGTTTCAAACATTCAATCAATCATCAAACATTATGAAACACAACCATTACAGCAATGTGCTTTTGGCCGCCGCGTGCATCTGTTTCTTCGCGGCTTGCTCTGATGATCCTGTCAATCCTGATGAGCAACAAAATGGCGCCGAAGCCAAATATGTGGGTAAAGCCGTAGGTAACTTCTCGGCCGAGGAATGGTATCCCGGCGGGGAATTGGGAACTACTGATAACACCTCGTTTAATTGTTACGAAGACAATACGCCCGCCGTTGACGAGCAGGGTCTTAGCGATCTCTTTAATCAAGGTGACATGATGGCCAGTGCTAAATACACCTTGAGCACCGAACCTTACAAAGGTTGGGGACCTGTGGCGTCGCGTCGTTCGTGTGAGTATTGCCATTCGGGCGGTTATGCGCACGGTCACAGCCGCAGCAATATGGATCCTGTGAAAGGCAATGGCTATATTGTCTCGGTGTATTATCCCGACGCCCCCGGTAGCAATAATGGCACACCCATTAGCCAACTCACCACGTTCACAATGCTTCAGGCCGTAGAACCCTTCTTGCCACCTGTTGATCCCAATCAGATTCACATCACGTGGCACGATGTAACAACCATGCCGAGTGGCCTGCCCATGCAGTTTCCCGACGGCGAGCGCTTCCAGCTGCGCTACCCCTCGGTTGCTATTCCGCAGTCAGCTTTCAACACCGATCCGCGTCCTTCGGGCTATGAGGTGCGCCTGATTGCCTCATGTAACTTCCAAGGTTTGGGCTTGATAGATGCCATTTCGAATGAAGATTTGGAGAAGCAATATAAGCAGGAGGGCAAGTTTGTGGAGCTTAACCCTGAGTTCTGGGATAACACGGCCAAGAAATTGAAGCCTGAAGCCTATGCCGAAGATGCCTTTGGCAAGAAGTTCCTCAAACGTTTCAACTATGATTTGCTTGACGGTTGCCTGGAAAACGACGTGGCGCTGTGGGATGAGCTCAACGTGCTACGTTCGGACATCAAGCACATTTGCTCTACCGAGGCATGGGCAAAGGCCATGTCAGAGAACCCGAATGTGATCAGCTATATCCAACAGCACGGTTCCGATGTCCATTCCTACGTGCATCCTTATTACCACGATGGTACGGCAGCTGGCATCAAGAAGGCTGTGGCCTATCTGCTCTCGCCCGGGGATAATGTGAACCTGTACAACAACCCCTACTTTAACTTCAAGCCCGAGATGACCGACGAAGCCTATCATGCTTTCATGGTGTGGCACAGAGGTCTCGCCGTTCCACGTGCGCGCAACTTAAACGATAAGGTTGTGCAGCGCGGCAAAGCGCTCTTCACCGGCGAGTTGGGCTGCTCCGCTTGTCATCGTCCGTCATGGACAACAGGCGCTGACAATCACGGTTCCTCACGCATCTTGGGCAGCAAGCAACTGCCTAAATATGCCAACCAGAAGATTTATCCCTACACCGACTTCATCCAACATAAGCTGGATATGAAGAACGACATCCACGGTTCGTGGTGCCGCACGACACCACTGTGGGGTAGGGGACTATCGCTGATTAACTCGGGTGCGGAAGATCGGTTGCACGATGCCCGCGCACGCAATGAGGTTGAGGCCATCATGTGGCATGCTTACAGCCCCAACAGCCAGGCTTTCAAGGCAGCGAAGAAGTTCTATAACCTGCCAAAGGCCGATCGCGATGCCGTGGTGAAGTTCATCCGCTCCATCTAAGCGCGCGATAGCTGCCGATAAAGACCAAGCGAGAGGTTGTGCCTAAGTGGGGAAGGTCTCATTTGGGCGCAGCCTCTCTTCTTGCCCACACGATGCTGTGACGCGGGCTGTTGGCAGGGAAACGAAAGATACAGCGTTGCGGGAAGCCGCAATGTGCAGAAGACAGAAGAACGAGCGCTGCAGGAAAGCGCAGCGCATAGAGAAATATGTAGCGATGCAAATAAAGAAACCACTCAAATTCGTTTATCTCCTCCTCGTTGCCTTGATGGCGCTTGGAACCATCATTGGCAAATACACCAGCGCAGAAGTAGTGGCCGACCAATTCTTCGGTGCATGGTGGTTCACGCTGCTTTGGGCAGTCGGCGTGGCTCTGGGGACAGCCTATTTCATCCGGCAGAGGGTGCGACGCCCTTTGCTGGTGCTGCTCCATCTGTCGTTTGTCGTCATCCTGCTTGGGGCGCTGCTCACCCACCTGACGGCACATAAAGGCATGGTCCATCTGCGCGAAGGAAAGCCAGCAACGACCTATACCACGAAGGCGGGCGAGCAGCGGCCATTGCCCTTCACGCTGACGCTCCGACGGTTTCGCGTGAGCTACCATGCCGGCAACATGGCAGCCATGGACTATGTCTCGGACATCCTTATCCAGCGCGACGGGAAGACCACGCCCTACCAGGTAGCAATGAACAAAATCTATGCGGGCTATGGCACACGGCTCTACCAAAGCAGCTTCGACGATGATATGCGCGGCAGCTATCTCGCTGTGAATACCGACCCCTATGGCATTCCCGTTACCTACGCGGGCTACGCGTTGCTCTTCATCGGGCTGGTGGGCATGTTGGTGGATAGGCACGGACGTTTTCGCCAACTGTTGCGCCAGAGCAAACGGCAGCGCGCCACCATGGCGGGTTTGTTGCTGTTGATGCTCTCGCCCGTGCGTGCACAAACGGCGTTGCCGCAAGCCACAGCTGCCGAGTTCGGAAAAGTGCTCATTGTCTATAATGGGCGCATCTGCCCGTTAGAAACCTTTGCCATCGACTTTACGAAGAAGCTCTACGGCAGCCGCCAATATCAGGACTACACCCCCTGCCAGGTGCTGACCGGCTTCCTGTTTTGGCCATCAGAGTGGATGAAAGCGCCGCTGTTGCATATTAAAAGCAAAGCGTTGCGTGAGCAATTACAGCTCGATTCCTACATCGCCCCCATGCGGCTCTTCGGCCAGCAGGGCTACCTTCTCGGACCTTATCTGCAAGAGGCGCAGGGAGAGCAAAGCACCATGGGCAAAGCGCTGCTGGATGTTGACGACAAGATGATGCTCGTCATGAACCTCACGAAGGGCGACGTGCTCAAGCTCTTTCCCTATAGCTCACCCGTCGGACGGGTGGACTGGTTTGCCCCCACCGACAAACTGCCGCGAACGATGCCTGCTGCGCAGCAACAATACATCCGCTCCATCTTAAACCTGGCCAATCAGCTGGCACACCAAGGGCGCAACGACATGCTCAACGACTTGGTGCACAAGCTGCAAAAATATCAAGTGCGCTATGGCGGCACCACGCTCCCGTCGCCGTTAGCTTTGCGAGCCGAGCACCTTTACAATCAGCTCCCCTTCGCCACCCTCCTCTTCATGGCCAACCTCACCTTGGGGTTGCTCTCCATCTTCTTCCTCACGCAGCACAGACGCTACGCCTGGTTCACCGCCCTGATGGGCCTGTCATGGGGCGTGCTGACGTTCACCTTGGCCCTGCGCTGGATCATCAGCGGCACCATTCCCATGGCTAACGGTTACGAAACGATGTTACTGCTGGCATGGCTCATCATGCTCGTCGCGCTGCTCACCACGCGCACACTGCAGCTCATGACCACCTTCGGTCTGCTCGCGAGCGGCTTCATGTTGCTGGTGAGCCACATTGGCGAGATGGATCCCAACATCACGCCACGCATGCCCGTGCTCAACAGTCCGCTGCTAAGCATCCACGTGAGCATCATCATGATGGCCTATGCGCTGCTCTCGCTCACGTTTGTCAGTGCGGTGGCCTACTTCCTTGCATGCCGCAGTCACCGCGAAAGCCTCCAGCGGATGAATGCGCAGCTCACCGTGCTCTCACAAATCTTTCTCTATCCCGCTCTCGCCACACTGGGCTTGGGCATTTTCATCGGCGCCATCTGGGCCAACATCAGCTGGGGCACCTATTGGTCGTGGGACCCCAAAGAGACGTGGGCGCTCATCACCTTCATGGTCTATGCCGTGCTGTTGCACCCCCGCAGCCTGCCCGCATTGCAGCGTCCGCGCACCTACCACCTCTACTGCCTCTGTGCCTTTCTCACCATTCTCATGACCTATTTCGGCGTAAACTATTTCCTCGGTGGCATGCACAGCTATGCTTAACATCCTGTCCACACAGCGAGTATGAACACATTTCAAGTCTTCTCCTATGGTAACGCGCGGGTGGAAAGTAGTCTTTTTGCCACCGCGGCAGGCGTGCAGGAGGCACATCTGATGATCCACGCCACGCAGCCCGATGGCTCCTTTCAACAGCAGTTGCAAGCAGTGCGAGCGGCATGTGCAAAGGTCTTGAGCCAATGGGGCGCAGCACTGACGCCCGTGATGAAGCGTTATTGGCTCAGCGATGCCGCCAACCAAGAGGCCTATGTGCGCCGCAGCGAGCCCGATGGCTGCGCGCTGTCCACAGTGCAGCAACCGCCATTGGACGGCACGAAGGTGGCCTTGTGGGTATATGGCTTGGCCAACGTGACGGTTGAAACGCTCGCCGAGGGGCTTGTAGCTGCACGGCAGGGCACATTCACCCATTTGTGGCTGGCACAGGCCATCGCCACAGGCGACGACTCGGGCATGCAGACCCGCCATATCTTGCAACACTATGCCGACCAGCTCGGCCACAGCGGCTGCACCTTGGCTGACCACTGCGTGCGCACGTGGTTCTTTGTCGACGACATCGACCACCAATATGCAGACTTTGTCGATGGGCGCAATGCCGTGTTCGATGCACAACGGCTCACGTCCGACACCCATTTCATTGCCAGCACCGGCATTGGCGGACGCACGGCCAATGCCACGGCACGCGTGATGATGGATGCCTATGCCGTGCAGGGGCTACGGCCCGGGCAAGTGGCCCACCTCTATGCCCCCGACCACCTCAACCGCACAAGCGACTATGGGGTGCGCTTTGAGCGCGGCACCACCGTCGACTATGCCGACCGCCGCCAAGCATTCATCTCGGGCACGGCCAGCATCGACAATCAAGGCCGCGTGGTGGCGCCGGGCGACATCCGCCTGCAAACGCAGCGCATGTGGGAGAACGTGCAAGCCTTGCTGGCCGAAGCCGACATGGATTTCGGCCACGTGGCGCAACTGCTCGTCTATCTGCGCGACCCCTCCGACTATGCCGTGGTGAGCTGTCTCTTTGCACGGAACTTCCCGACCAAGCCCCACATCATTCTGTGGGCACCGGTCTGCCGCCCCGGCTGGCTCATCGAGATGGAGTGCATCGCTGTGAAGGCCACCGACACCGGCGCATAGTCCAGCCCACTGCAACGCTACATCGAAACACGAGGCGGAGCTGTATCACTACAGCTCCGCCTCTCTCTTTCTCTTAAAAATAAAATTAAACTCTAATGAAAATTGCTATTTATCCCTTCGGTTTGATCTCTGCCTCGCCCTGACCTTTGGGGTCTTTGCCACTGGGATTGTCCGATGGCTTGTCTCCGGGCTTGTCGGAGGGTTTGTCCTTGGGTTTTTGCGACGGTTTTTGAGGCTTGTTTGGTTTGTCGGTGTCGCGCGCAGTCTTGGACGCTTTCGATGGTGATTTCACCTCTATAAGGTAATTCTTCTCAATGCGCACCCACAGCAGTTGTTTGGTGCCTTTTACCATCAACTCATAGATTGCGCGCTTGTTCTTGATGCGCCGGTGGCCTGTAAAGACCAATGAGCCGGGTGCCATTTGTCTTGCCGTTTCGAAATCGGCAAACAGGGGCTGTAGCAACGCATTGAGCTTGGCATATTCCTCGGCCATGGACATTTCGCGTTGTGCTGCGCTCGTCTTGTGCGTGGTGCGTGACTTGACAGCTGCGTGTTTCATGTGATCCACCAGGTCAACAATAGCCTGCTTGTCGGCCTCGACGGTACTCTGGAAGTGAGCCAACTCGATGCAGCGGCATATCACTTTGAAGAATTTGTCGTTCTGTTGGCGAATGTCCTTACTCTTGGGGAGTGTCTTGTTGACCTCTTGCTGTAGGATTTTTTGGCGCAGCGCACGAAACTCTTCATTGACCTGGTGCAACTCAGCAATGGTAGACGTGAGCCCTAACGTGGTTGTTTCTGCCGAGAGCTTGGCCAGGTCTAACTCTAAGCCGCGAATGTGGGCAGTCTTCTCGTCCAGACTCTCATTTTGCAGTCCGCGATAGGTTTGCACCACGTCGGCCAGCTTCGCATAGGCCTCGTGAATCGTCTTGTTAGGATTGGTGCGTTGCGAGCTGACAAGACCAAAGAGGCTGGTGATGTAGCCATTACGATCTTGGTCCTTTGCAATAGACTTTCGAGTGAGCGCCACGTTGTTCACGCGACGGTTCACGTCGTCCTCGAGCTTAATCAGCTCGTCCCATGCCTTCATGAGCGCATCGCTGATACCCAGCTTGGTTCTGTCAGCCGCATTGATCAAGTCATACTGCTTGCGTTGGAACTCGGCGTGCAATGCGCCACGAAAACTTCCGTGATTTACTCCATCAATCGTGATGATTTCAGGGAGTACAAAGGGTTTTAACTTTGCCATTTGTTTCTTATTTTTAGTTAGAATTGTATCGTGTTATAGTCGCCATAGCAAACTTTCGATGCC
>CAURPS010000008.1:0-10554 GCA_963526965.1 uncultured Candidatus Saccharibacteria bacterium
CGCGGCGAAACAAACCAGCCGACGGATGGCTCATCCTCATAATAGTGGGGGAGTAACAGACTTCCTCGGCCCTTGGTTTACGCACCCAGGGGCCGGGGGTTTTGCTGTGGGGTGGGGTGGGAGTTCTTCAACTCTCACTTAATCTAACTTCGCCATACAAAGAGTCAAACTCGCTGATGCGGCTACAGTCCTGCGGGCTTCGTCTAATGAGTTAATCAACATAGCAATAACCCCCTGTTAGTTACTCATTATCCATGGTTTCACTAACAGGGAGTAGTTCGTTAGCTATCACACACAACCCAGGGATGTGCTAATCATCATAAACGAGTTTCACCTTCATTCCCCGCAACGATTCTAGGTCGACTGCCGGATCCATGGCTGCGAATTTGCGTGCGTCTGAATTGGTAAGAATCTCAATAGGGTCATCTAAATCAGGATCATCGAAACTTTCATCATTCACCCATAACGCTAAAAATGGCCTTTTGAGTTCCAGGTCAAGCCACGCACCAGACTCTACTAAGTCATTCAAAAGCACCTCAGGAAAATAATCAGGCGGCCCGCACCCAGGCCGACCCAATATCGCAGGCGGACAGGCCTCATCAGCAACCCGATGGAATAAACTTTTAGGCATTACCATCACCAACTGGATCCTCTGAAGGAAATTCTTTAGGTATAAGACTACCTGTTCAGTATTTGCAGGCACTTACGCTTAATAGTAACCCTGGGTTATGTTGTTCATCATCGTAAACAAGGCAGCTTATCCAGTTGCTGGGAAATTATGATTCAGCTTCTTAAGGCATTAACCCACATCACTACTCCCTGAAAGTGTAAGGAAAAACAAGATAGATGACGTGTTCTTTTCGATTCGTCATCTGTTGGCGTGGGTGGGTTTTCCAGTAGCTGAATAAGCTTCGTTATGCTGGAAAATCTTATTGCCCTTGGGAAAATATTTCCTGCACCTCAGCGTCAGTGGTGTTTCCCCACCAGCAAATTGTGCTGGGGGTGTTCTCGTATACGTAGAATCCCATGCGTTCCTTGGGCCACCAGACGTTATCGATTTCCATGATAGGTGTGGAACCAATCTTTGCTAGCTCTTGGGCGAAAGATTCAGCGGACATGTTGGTAAGGTCAATGCCTTCGAATGTGTCGCCATGAAAGAGTGAGGCAACTTCAACGCATTCTACTTCTCCAGTGATTTCATTTTGATCCACCCCGATAAGGTAATTATTTCCGTCTAGGACCAGGTCGCCTCGGATGGATCCAAAACCAATGGTTGTGACATTCTCTAATGATTCCTGGAACTTGCGAAACGAATCATTGATGGAATACTGGGGGATCCCGGTTATTTTAAAATCCATTAGTTCATTCTATTCCTTGGAAGATGTTCCACATTGTTTCATCATTTGTTCGAATATGCCAGTCCGCCATTCCTGGGAATCCACTAGCGCTTCTGCCTTCGGGTTTAGTAGAGCTCGTCACGGGAGTCGTTGCCACCTGTATCGAGGTAAGCGTGTGATACCAGGCCAGTCGGATATCCTGGTATTCTGTACCAAATGGTACTTGCGGGCTGTCCAGAGAACGGGCTGGGGACGGCGCTTCCACTAATCCAGCACATCGGCCATACGAAGGAGCCAGCACTGATAGTATCGATGATATTCTCGTTACTACTGGTGTCGGCAGTATTGCGCACATTGATGTATTGGACTTCGGGCGTATCAAACACCTTCACAACAGCATAGTTTGCACTTGCCGTTGGTGCTACAAATACTGCTCCAGCGGCTAACGGTACGCTAAGGCAGATTGTCATCAGTTGTTTTGCTTTGCTCGTCTTGCTCATCGTGGTCCTCCTCGGGGATGAGGGCGATGGAGCTGTTGACTCCAGCAGACGTCCTTGCCTGCACTTTGCAGGCTATACCGCCCAGACGATTAGTAGTGGCGCACGTCACCAACTGTGATGAAACCGTAACAAATAGTAAGGTTGCAGCCAATGCTGATGAGTGAACGTTGGAGGAACGGTGCAAAAGCCGCCCTGGGAGCTGGCGTCTATAGGCTCCATCTCCCCAGGGCGAGTCGATGTGGTGAGCATACTCAAGCTCTGGCGGCGCGTACCTGTCCGCACCTGTGTCGCAGTGGGGGATAGGTCAGGCTCCGGCTCCGACTGGCCACAAGCAGCAGCAGCACGGGTCAAGTATCTTGATATAGTGTAGAGGTCTTGTGTTGCGTCGCTACTTGCTGGAGATCGTCTCGCCGGCTTCTAATTCAGTACTTCCGACGCTGCCGCTCGTCGCCGCAGGTTTGGGGAGTGGTGACACGTTTAGGGCATCGCACATCGCTTTGTAGTGGTCGCCGTCGATTTCCCGAATAAACGAAAATATGTCTTCGATTATCCTGGGTGTCTCAAGCAGTTGAAGATGTTTGTTTGGGTCGCACTGTTCATTATGAGAATACTCGTGCAAGAATCTTACGAGATAGGTCCGCTTGGCGCTACCTTGCGATTGATCGAGCATCTCCTTCATCTGCGCCTCGAAGTTGCCGATCTTCTGCGGGCATCGAAAACTCGCAAACCCTTCTAGCAACCTTCGGCACACGTTGGGCAAAATAGCTGCGTCATACTCCCCCAACACATTTGATGAGCACTCATGCCATTTTTCTAGCTCAGTGGCGGCACGCCAGAATAGGTAGTGATACTCCGAGCGCAGTAACGCGTACTTCCATGGCTTATCCCAGCGAACCAGCTCTGGTGTACGTACATGGATGCTTGCCGAGGAACTGGTGCTGTTTACACGCAACTCACTCACCGAGTAGCTAACTAAATTAGCCTCATTTCCAGACATTCTTTTCAAACTTGCGAGACGATTAACCCAGCGCCGAAAAAAGTCGAAATTGTGAGTGAGTACGATTAGCTGCCCAACACCATTCTGTTTCTTGCCAATGCACTTATCCCAAATGTATGCAAACGCACCCGTCGCCGCTCCGTCGTCAACGCTAGACACCGGATCATCGAAAACAACGATTCGCTCCCGTAGATTGGCGCCGTTCGATTCAATATCCCGTAGGAACAGTAGTGCGATAGACCGCTGTTCACCTTCGCTGAGATGCTCTGCTTTCTCCCCGTTGCGCTGGATGACGTATCCGTTATGGTCAGAAATCTCAAACGTCAGTTCGTCGCGCCCGAAGTAGCGGTGGAGGTCGGTTGTGAGGAGTCGAGCAAAGTGGGCGTGATCCTGCTGGCTGTTCTTTAGCCGCTGTAATTCTGTTTTGTTAGCCTTGAATTGTTGTTTAGTAGAATTGAGCTTGCTCTCGACCTCTTGTACAGCCCCTTTGCTTGCAGTATAGTCTTCGCGCACTTGCTCCACGTAATATTGAACAACGTCGCTGCAGACCTGATTCTTAAGTTGGTCGTAGTTGTCGATATCGCTGTTGTGCTCACGGATGATTACGTTGAGAGGTTCAACATCCACATTGCCAGACACCGCACTGTCGGTGTTCGATTCTTCGAGTGTCAATGACTGGAACAGTTCTTCCCGCTTACAGGCAAGTTGCTGACGAAGGAATGCCAAGCGTTCCTTCACTGCTGCGATGGTGCAACGTATGGCGTCAGTGTGGTCTAGCCAGCATTTCGTCCTAACCTCGTCAAGAGATTTCGGTGGTTCCAAGCCCTTTACAAACTGCTCACATTGCTCTTCATATTTGACGAGTTGTGTATCGAGCCTGTCGATTGTCTGCTGTACCTGCCTCAGTGACTCGTCGAAATGCCGGTTCAGTCGGTCGACACGTTCCTCTGTGTAGAGACCGTCGCAGAAGAGGCACCGGTCTCCTGCGTTGTGGAGCTGTATGCCTTCCTGAACCCACGCGGCAGCTTGGTGGTCGTTCTTGAGTGTTTCAATGGCTTCTGATGTCACTGTTTGCGCCAAGATTCTGCTTACTTGGTCGGTCGCGTCGGCCAATGGGATGCTTAAACCAGTCCGTAGCGCAATCCTCTCTTTAGGGGGCGATGCGATTCGCCTGATTTGCTGACCGATGTCGAAGCTCGACATATCGTGTTGAGGTGACTGTAATGCTGATTCGAATTGAGGGCGCTGGAAATGTCTTCCTCCGTATCGCTGGCCGTCGATTCCTTGGAGCAAATCTGCTATCTTGCGCGCTCCATCTGTCGCGATTTTGTCGCGATGCTTTTGTTTCCGCGTGAGTTCTTGTTCCAACTCCGGAAGTGCCGTCTCGGAGTCATTTATGGCATCCTCTAGCACTTCGCGCTGATTTTGGATGTCGATACTCTCTTCGCCGAGATAGAGCAGTGACTCCGTTTCACCTTTATCGAATTTAAGATTCTTTGCGACGTAATCCGCGTTGAATATGCAGAGTCGTACTGAGAGCGCTTCGTCTGGTTTCCTGATTTCCCGAGTTTGTTGACTGTCGTCCTTGACTGTCAGTATTGTGCCGTCACTCCAATCTCCCTTTGCAACTTCAGTCAGGAGTGCTGCAAGCGTCGATTTACCGCTGCCATTGCCACCGTAAATGACGTTAAAGCGCGCGAAGTCAGTATTGCCTCGTTGGCGCCAGTTTTGAAAAATGCGGTAGTCTTTGATTTGCTTGATTCGAGTGATTTGCATCGACGTTTCCTTTTTACTCTTTGAGTATAAAGGAAATTTCTGTACTTGGTTCAAGTATGCAGGCATTTTCGGTGAAGTGTTGTTACGCCACCACCCCCACCTCTCGCTCCATCACACTCTGCACATCGACTCGTGCCTTGGCCAACACTGCTTCAGCATCACTACCAAGAATCTCTTCTATGTCCTAGGTTCTGACTGTCGCCTGTCGTGGTAACCAGATGCCGATGCGTTCGGCCTGGTAGTCGTTGTCGAGATCGAGGATGAGGTAGCCCAGGAGCTGCATGAAGACTTTCCGCACCCACGGCGCTGTGATGGTGTCCTTGACCTTGAAGTCGAAGAGGGTGTTGTCGATGAACCAGTCGCCGTCGGCGCCGCCGACTAAGAAGTCGCCGGAGAAGGATGGGTAACGCCCCGTGTCTCATGCGCAGGTGCCAGTGCTTGATCTGGCGCTGGTTGACGATGCGCAGGCGAGCGATGTCTTCGAGCATGAGTGGTGGAATCGAGTCGTACACCTCGTCGACGTTCCTCGCTGCCGACAGGCGTTCGCCCAGCGAGCTGCGTATTGCCCGCCCGCCGGCACGGTAGAGGGACTCGCACCAGGTGAAAACGATGCTGGCATAGTCCTGGTCGACGTCGTCGCCGTCCCTGGTGAGTCGCTCGGCTTCGAGGAAGGCGTCGCCAAGCACGTCTGATATGTGCTGGCCGTTCGGCAACAGTGGTGCGAGGAGATGGTTGAAGACGTCCATGCCCATCGCTGAGGCGCTCCGGCGTGGTTCGAACTCGCCCAGCATCATCCTGGTGCGGATGTCGAAGGCCATGCCGACAGTTGGTGAGTGCCGCCGTGCGTCGGTCACTCCATCCGGCAGCGGCGCCAGGGAGCGTGCCTTGACAAGATCGTAGAAACCAAGCCGTTCAGCGACCCGCTTGCCTTCTGGAGACCTGCCACCCGCTATGGCCAGAGCAGGGGTGCAACCTTCCACCAGCTGCCGGAACGGAGACTGCTTCTTATTCAGTTCGCGCGTCAGGCTCATGGGAGGCTCCACCGCAGGATTGAGAGGGATATACGGCAGTGCAGAGCCGAGCGACGCCGGTGTCGCCACAGGAGACAGGGGCTGGAGGATGCCTCCAACAGGGACGGGGCTGCGTTGCCGCAATCGATAGTAGATCGCCGTACGACGGGCCAGTGGCCGTCTCCCGTCCTGCCGGGCTGTTTGCGGCCGAATCGTGATCTGATGTGAGCACGACGCGGTGCAGTTCGCTATGCGGGCTACGTCCTGCTACCAGGGGCAACCCGAGCGTCCTTGGGGATACCCGTGACCCCGCTCGTCTCGGTCAGCAGCCTTGCCCCGGCCAGACCCACCGCTGGCACCTGACCGGACTCCACACCCACAACCGGATACAACCCGCTATTCTTCACCACGAAGGTGTCCTTCCCCTGGAGTTCTCGGATCTCAGCAACCCGCATTATTCCAGGCGAAGCGACACCTTCACCCCACTTTCACCACCTCAACGATGAAAACTCGAGGCTAGTTTGACGAGCCCCAATACAGAGCTTCCTATACAAGGAGGCTTATTCATAGGGTGTAGGTGAATATGAGTCCGAGGACTGCGGTGATGGTTTCCGGGAAGGTTTCCGGTGGTCTTCTGTAGCCGGTGTGCAGGACTCTCCAGGTCTTGATGTTGGCGATGACTCGTTCGATCTTGTAGCGGATCTGGTTGACGGCCCGGTTGTAGGCCTTGTCGTCTGGGTGGAGGGGAAGTTTTGCGGGTTTTCTTTTCGGGGTGATCATGCCCAGTCCGATGTACCCCTTGTCGCCAATATGCCTGGGTGGTGACGCCCCGTCGGGCAGGTCGGTGGCGGGGACGTCGAGCAGGCCGCTGCGGCGCAGGGCCTGAGCGTCGTGCGTGCATCCGTCCTGGGGGTCGGACACCCAGGCCAGGGTCCCTGAGAGGGTGCAGGCCACCTGGACGTTCAGCCCCGTGGTCTTGTGCTTACCGGAGTACAGCTCGGGGTGGTCCTTCCAGGACCAGCACTGAAGCAGGGTGCCGTCGATGATCAGCTGGGCCGTGGGGTCCAGGTCCTCCACCGTTGGAACACTGCCGTTCAGGCATGCGGCGATCAGGGGCGTGTAGGTGCTGATGACGCGGGAGACGGTGGCCTGGGAGACGCCGTAGAGCTCGGCGAGCAGCTCCTGGGGCAGGTTGTGCCGCAGCCAGGATCAGGGTCAGGCGCACGCACAGGAACAGCCCCAGCACCCTCGCCCCGAAGACCGGCAGATCGGGGTTCTCGGCGAAAATGGCCTCGCACAGGCCCATAACCTCACACCGAGGGATTCTCGTGCTACTATTCGTCATGGCGGTTTGCTTCTTGGTTGGATTGGCTTAAGCACCAAAGATTCTCTCAAGAGCAAGCCGCCACCCTGCTTAGCGACACGCTATTACCAACAAAACACCCTAAACACCCCTATGAATAAGCCTCCATGTCCAGCAACGCACCCTCAACATTATTGGAGGAAACCGGAAAAATTTTGAAACTGCTTGCACCACCAGGGCGACAGTGGCATCCTACCGAACATGTTACGAAGACGTCTTGATATGACCTATTGGTTCAAAAACGCTGTATAAGAGTCAGTGAAATGTTGCGAGTCATGCCAACATGATTTTTATCGACTGACAACCGGCAGCATTTCCTAGACAGCTCATGCTTAAACTGTTTTCATGACCGAAAAAGACGAGAGGAGATATCATGTATCGAAATCAAACAAGCATCCAAGGAGTGTCAGGATGACAGATATAGCTGTTTCAGCGCACAATCTACACAAGTCATTTCCAGTTCCAGATGCAACTTCTGTTGAAGTTCTACACGGCATATCCTGCTCAATTGAGCAAGGAAGAATGACGAGTATGGTCGGGCCGAGCGGATCAGGGAAATCAACAGCATTATTATGCTTGGCAGGACTAGAATCAGCCACCTCAGGCCAAGTTACGCTGATGGGAAGGGACCTCAATGCTCTGTCGCCCGCGAAAATCGCAAAGTTGTATCGAGACAAGGTTGGTTTTGTTTTTCAATCCTACAACTTAGTCCCATACCTGAGCGTGCGTGAGAATATTGCCATATCGGATACGTTAGCAGGGCGGCGTTCTGATCAAAGACGTCTAGAAGAAGTGCTTTCTAGACTGAGATTAGAATCACGAACCAATTCGTTGACTAGTACGTTGTCGGGGGGTGAGCAGCAGCGAGTAGCTTTAGGTAGGATTCTTTACAGGCGCCCGGCTATCGTATTTGCTGACGAACCAACGGGCGCATTAGATACTAGATCCGCTTCTGTCGTTCTCTACGAACTTCGCCGTTTAGCCGACGAGGGCGCCACAGTTGTGTTGGTTACTCACGATTTGAATGCCGCTTCCTTGGCTGACTCAGTAATGATTCTGCGTGACGGACATATCATTAGTCGCTTAGACAGTGGAATTAGTTCGGAGATTCTACTCTCGATAATGAATAACGCTGTTGAGGGAGAATAGAATTATGACACGGTACGTATTGCGCGCCTTGCTATCTCAGTGGAAATCATGGTCTGGTACAGTGTTAGTGTTAGCTTTCGCTGCAACATTAGTAAATGTGTGTCTAGCCCATAGATTTTCAGTCACCAGGCCTGAAGTAGTAGCTACCGCTAGAGCAGCTGGGGTTAGCCCGGCGGAACTTGAAATGAGTGGACTATCGATCTACATTTATTCGGCATTAGTTGCTATCCCAGTGGTTGCCGTTGTCGGACAATCATGCGTACAGGCACTACGCACGAATTGGGCTCGCTGGCGATTAGCAGGAGCCGTACCACGGCAAGTGTTCTTTAGCGTCATTATGACTATAGCGACACTAGGTTTAGTGTCGTGCATTCCCGGTATACTAGTGGGGATCTTAGTTGATCAAACTTTTTCTTCGATCCTCACCCGTATAGCGTCCGAAAAAATGGGCGCTATCGAAGTGATTCAAACACCGACCACCATTCTCTTTACCGCCGTTTCGGTAGTAGGAATCGCTGTTCTGGGAGCTTTCGGGCCAGCAAGAACAGCTGTTAAGGTTCCAGCTACTGAAGCTATTCGCGAAATGAGTCTCTCTATTCGCCGTATGAGTCTAACTCGATGGGGCCTGGGCGCGTTATGGAGTCTGATCTGCGCAGCCCAGCTATTCCTAGCGTTCACCATTCAACCACAGAAGATAGACGATGGGTTACCCGCCGGCGGTGGTCAAGCAATGCTTGCGGCCATATTGATCTCTATTCTGTCTGTTATTATTGCTCCGGCTCTCGTACCGGGTCTATTAAAAGTTTGGTCGTTACCATTGGCGCATCTTGGTGGACCATGGCTTGTCGCCCGCCGCTCAACGAGCTGGCGCGCATCGCTGTCTGGTAGCGCTGTAGCATTACTTGGATTAGGATTCTCATTTACCGCCGCTTTAATGACCAATTTATACACTACAGAATCTGTAGTGGCATCAGCTCACCTTCCCAATAAAATCAATCAACTCGATACGCTCGTTATGATTGCTATTCTCGGTTTGATAGCGCTTTTAGGCGCTATCGCCGTGGTGGCTATGACTTCTCGTTCCCGACAGCGAGAGTTTGCCATCCTTCGGTGTGGAGGAAGTACCATCGAGCAAATCCGGGCTCAAGCAGTTATTGAGTCTTTACTATACACCTGCACCGCCTTATTGCTGTCGGGCGTACCTCTCATTGTGACCGCAGTAGGGGAAGCACTATTTTTCCATAAGGCGGGCCTAGACTTCCTGCCGGATCCAGCTATCGGCCCACTGATGGTTGTAGCTAGCGTTTCGTTTATCTCATTATCTATCGTTCTTTTGGCACCAGTTAAAAAGGCGTACAGTGCTCCGATTGGACATACTCTGGCGAACGAATAGGACTTGATCTATGTAGTCTTTTCAGCTCTCAGTATTATTTAATCCGCAATGTGACCGACGTTGACAAAACGTAAGGAGATATATAATGCCGCTGGATATGAAGTACCTCGAATTCTGCCAAGATGGGTCGCCATTTTATGTCCCGTCCAAGTCTGCTACAGTAAACCCTTACAAGGTAGACATTCCAAAAGAATGGAGTAAACATATTCACGGACCTTGGACTAGCCTCGATCTTTCATTGGTTGGTTGAGTGGGGTGTGGGTGGCGTCGTTGCCGGTGTTGTGGGTGGGATTATGGCGGGTGGGTGTGACGGTCTGCCGCGTGTCGCCTTGCGGTGGTCGGGTCTTTCAAGGGGCCAGGGTTGTTCCTTCAGGGTCGTGGTGGGCAGGAGGCAGTGGTCGGGTGCCTGTGGTGCGGGTAGGGCCTGAAAGCTGCTCAGTGCGGTCAGCAGGAGGCTGGTGAAGGGGTGGTCGGCCTTGTAGCGCAGGACGGTGCGGCGGGCATGGTGGGTGATGACTGCGGGGATGCTCATCAGGCGCGGGCGGATCGTCTGGGGCTCCCAGGTGCGGGCGGGGGCGTCGGCCAGGGCGAGCAGCTGGGAGAAGGCCAGCAGGCCTGCGGGCCAGGGCCACGATCAGGCACCAGATACGGTTCTGGTCGAACCCCTGCAAGGGAAAGCGGTCAAGCCCGGTGTCCTTG
The DNA here is from genome assembly GCA_963526965.1 of uncultured Candidatus Saccharibacteria bacterium. GTDB lineage: Bacteria > Patescibacteriota > Saccharimonadia > Saccharimonadales > Saccharimonadaceae > Saccharimonas. The sequence goes on from CAURPS010000008.1 coordinate 10,225, forward strand.
GCGCAGCGGATACGGTCCTCGCAGCGGGCCCGCAGCCGGTGGCGCACCTCGAGATCGGCGAGCTGGCCCACCCTCGTGCTGGTGGCGAAGGCGGTCAGCCGGTAGCCCCCGACGTCCTCGAAGCGCAGCTGGGCTCCCTGGTGGGGCCGCTCTCGGCGCATGATGACCCGCATCCCCTTGGGCCAGGCGGTCAGGTCCAGCAGGTCAGTGATCTCAGCGACGTCCGCCCCCTGCCTGGGCTGTCCGTCAGCGTTGTAGGCCGGGGCCCAGGCGGTCTCGGGGATGGTGTCGTAGATCTGCGGCGTGTGGTCCGGCAGCGTGAACCCCACG
>CAURPS010000009.1:0-7215 GCA_963526965.1 uncultured Candidatus Saccharibacteria bacterium
TGTACTCGAAGAACGTCGACAGCAGCCCCGCCCCAAACAGCGTCCCACCCAGCTCTCCCAACGGCAGCGCGTGCAGCCACTGCCAACTTCCAAGCTGTAACGGCGCCAGCCACACGTTGAGCATCATGAAAAGGATGCCGGCCAGGGTCAGCGAGACGGCCAACAGCGCGGCTTTGAGTCGACGGAGGCGGTGGTGGGGAGAGGGCTCGGCATCGGACATTACGTTATTAATTTTAGCACTTTTATAGATCGTTTTGAAAGATGTTTGAACGTTTGGTCATACAACTCTGTGTATGAACTAAACTTGGGCGCTATAACAAGATGATCATCGCTCGGGATACAATAGAAGGGCCGACGCGCCAGTGGTCTAAAAATTAACCTTAGGGTCGACCTGGGTTGTTGTCTGCGACGAAATGAAACAGGTCGCCTGTGCGCGACTAACACTGCATTATATGGGAGAGCAAGATGACTGCCCCAACTCTCGAAGAAGCCTTCGGAGCCGACCGCTGCCAAGTGCTATGCGAGTCCATGACTGAAATGTCTGACAAAGCTGTTGCTTTATGCTCAAAGTATCTTGAGAAGCCAAATATGAAAATGAAGAACTGGATTAACGATCAAGACCCGTCGCAACAGCCAACACTTAATCATCTCTACTTTCTTGGTTTATATGCTTCAACCCACTATCTTATGAACGTCGAGGATCATACCCAAACAATAGTTCATCTACTGAGTTGCCCTTCAGATACGGCTCATCTGTGGAGCTACATGTCGCTGGCGAGGGTGGTGGCTGAAAGCGCTTGTCATTTTGCTGAACTGGAAGATCAAAAAATCGACCCAGAACTTCGCCTACTGCGTGGCATCGCCTGTCACATTAACAACATAACGGGATCTAAACAAGTAGTTTCCGATATTAGTCGCACCACCGAACATCCCAGCCTAGCGAATGCTATTGATAGCTACTTGGATAACACTGAACAACTGCTCAAGGAAGTTGACATTTCAGTTCGGCGCGGCAATCGCGGAAAGATTAATGCTCTTATTAAAAGTGAAATAGCATGCCCGTTGAAAGTCAACATGACAGATATACAAAATAGGCGCTTAACGCATGTTCCAGCAGCCTATCGGCTTGGATCTGCAGTGACTCATGGGCACTACACGTTGTCGACAAAGTATGTCGGCGGAGAAATTCACGCCAAGTACGATATTGAGTTGCTGGTGCATGCCGTCCTGATTTGCCTTGATGGACTGATGGCCATGGTCGTGGCTTGCTGTGATGCCCCAACTTCTTACATGAAGCGCTCATCAGAGTTGATGAAGCGAGTTATTTCCGTAAAAGCGAAGTAGAGAATGTGTGTAGATGGCATTGATTGGTTTGCGAATCGCATCTCACGTTGCTTTAACTTATCTACGCTGGTGAGCCGCACCTATTAATGCGTAGGAATATTGTCGCATTATGTTAGTAGTAAACTATCATCCACAACCAAGGAGAATTCAATGGGAGATGTCGCGTCACTCATCAGCGCCGTCATCGCAGCGATCTGCGCTGTCGGTTCGTTGGTCGGCTGGATTTTAGCGCGTAAGGAGGCCAATAAGGCCGCAGAGCGTGCTTCGAAAGCTTTGGAAGCGTCTGAACGAAAAGCGCAAGCTTTGGAGAGCCTCGTTGTGCAGGGACGAGATGCTGCAGAACGGGCTGAACTAGCAGTGAGCACCGCTCAAGAGCATTCGGAGTCTGCCCTGCGGTCTGCTGAAGCAGTCGAGGCTATCGCTGCTGCCTTCAAACCAGCTAAGTTCACCATGGAGTGGAAGTCTCGCAACTTATTTGTTCTGCGAAATACATCAGGAGCACCCATTACTGTCACAGCCTTTTCAGACCCTGATGCATTTGTCCGGCTACCTTTTGATGTGCCGGTAACAATCTCGCCCAATGAATCCGTTCAAGGTCGAGCGCTTTCTGTTAATGGACGTGACTTTCCTAGCGAACTTGTGCTGATCATTGATGGCGCTTCTAGCCCTGTGGTCGTCCCAACGACAGGCCGACCTTGACTCATGGCGCATAGTGTGCAGGAGGTGGGTTGCTGAGTGCGGCGAAGATTTCTTTGGCTTTGGGATCCTTATGTGATGTGTCAAGCGGTTGCGGGTAGCTGTGTTGATGGATGAGGCCGGAAGTCGGCTTCATCGTCGGGGCCCGCACCACCTGGGCCCCGGGGGATCTGGAGGCGCACTTCCACTGGGAAGGCGACGCCTTCACCGACGGCCAGGTCATCGACACCATCACCCCCAGAAGAGGCTCGAACACCGAGCGGGACAAGAGCCGCAAGGCCGAGCCAGTGTGGGACCCACACACCCACCCGGGCTCGTGGAGAGCGGTATGGGTCTACTCCAAGAAGCGAGCGGCCCGGGACAACCAGACCCTCACAGCTCAGGCCAACCGCGCCCGGGCCGTCATCGCCGGCGAGAAGCGCCCTAAGGGCACGCGTTTTGTCACCGTCCATCAAGGCGATCAGGTCCTCGATGAGGCCTCCATCGCCAGAGCCCGGTCCCTGGTGGGCCTCAAGGGCTACGTCACCAACATCCCGTCCCGCCTGATGGGCGCCGGTGAGGTCGTCTCCTCCTACCACGAGCTGTGGCACGTCGAGCAGTCCTTCCGGATGAGCAAGCACGACCTGCGAGCCCGCCCCGTCTTCCACCACACTCGAGACGCCATCGAGGCCCACCTGACCATGGTCATGGCCGCCCTGGCCGTAGCCCGCTACCTCCAGGAGGCCACCGGGATGAGCATCGCCAGGATCGTACGCGAGCTACGCGGCCTGCAGAAGGTCGTCATCAACATCAACGGCCACCACATCAACGCCGCCCCACAACTAACCCCCAAGGCCGAGCAAATTCTCACCGCCCTGAGCACCCCACCCCCAGCACACTAAGCGTCATGAGTCAGGTCAGACAGCCAGCACCATCACATCGGTAAGAAGATATCAGGGCCCATTCTGTTGTTTTCATTTTTGTTTTAGTGGTGACGAGAGGATGAGACTTCGAAGGTATGCGGCTACTCCAGCATACTCGCCGGACACGCAATCGTCGCCTCATAGGCCGTCCACTCGTCGTACTCAGTGTCGTACAACCAGTCTTTCGTCGCTTCATAGAACTCTCTGTCGGTGCCGAATGGGTCATCAACCGTTGGAACATGCTGGTATTTGGCAAGCTTTGCTTCAACAAATGCTGCTATCTCGACGAAGTCAAGCTGAGGCATAACTAGTGGTTTAACTGGGTCACCATCAAAATACTCTGCACCAGCAGGGTCATCCAAGAATGACTGGGAACACACAGTGAGGATATAGCGCCCTGGTTCGGTCGTGCCAACACCGACATCCTGATTAGGGGAGACGTCCATCTTCTCACGGACTGACTTATCGCGCGGTGCGATACAGACACCAACCTCAATTGCCCACGGGCAGCGTGCGTCACCAAATGACAGGTAGGGGCTCTTTGGGTTGTCAGGTTGGTGTACCCATGTTGAACCGATTTTCCATTCCTTACCGACATAATGCCTGTCGACATAGGTGAGAAGGCGGGCAATCTTGTAGTGAGACTTCATATGGACATATGATACTCTTTCTACAAAGAAACTTCAATTATTATGTTGCGTATGTGAGCCTTACGAATCGCGCCGAAACGATTCTTCGCCTCTTTTATCTGCATCTTCAGAACCTGGAAAATAAGTCAAATGCCCGTTTATGAATGAGTTCCCTTTGAGCCAGTTTTCTTGAGCTCTTGAAAGCGGCCGCCTCCACCAGCCTTGAAGGTTCACTTGTTTAGTGCCGCCCGTAAATGTTTTCTCTTCTGGACCTCGTACAGAGCGTTCTGTCCCGTCTGGTTGTTTTGCAATCTCCATTTTTTGGGCCGTATCGGGTGTGTTGGTGCCCAAAAATCCGTACTTGAACTGTTTAATCACTTCTTTACTTGCGTAGCCAAAATGCGCTCTGGAAGGTTTGGGTAGTTTTCCTGCCTTTGCCAACGAAAACTGTTTCTCTACGTACTTTCGCAACGATTGCGCATCCTTGTGTATTTTGGGTGCTTTTAGCAGTTTTGGTATATGCCCTGGAGGTAAAAGGAAAGGCACTGTAATTACTCCTCTATCATGTTGCTATTAGGGAAACCCTGACTATCGTGGAAGGTCCGTAGAGAAGCTCGCTCAACGTCGTATCGAGCTACGATGTTGTCACGTAGTTTGTTTACGCGAAGGCGACGCTCTGTAAGTTGCTGTTCTAGGCCGCGTTGGCGTCTAGCGAGTATCCAATCTACCGGACCTGGCTCTCGAAGACGCACCTCTGTCGGGTCAAACATGATGGCCTCAGCTCCTACCGCAACTACTGGTACCAGCATTTGCAGAAGAAGAGGGCCTATTTTGTCTAGCTCGGGTGGCCAGAATCGAAAGTCCACTCCCTGCGCTCGGACCAGCAGTGCGACGAAATTCAGAATACCAAAAAGGGTGCCAATGAACTTTTGAAGATTTCGGCTATTTGCGCTCAGAATGAGTGAGCGTGTGTCGTGTCCTTCCTCTTGAAGCTCTCGCTTCAGATCTTGCTGTGCTCGGATGTAGTCAGATTGACGAATTAAGTGAGCTAATGCGACCCCCAGAACAAAGACCATTAGACCCATAACGCCACCGGTCCAGAAATGGGAAGAATATCCCAAGAATCCGGATTTGTCTCGTTCGGATGCATTCATAGCGACTACCATTGCGGTAGCAAACAGGTAAAAGTCTACCGTCCCGAACAGGAACCATGCGCCGATTCGCACTGCAAAAGGCGCATCGACTAGTACGAACTTTGATCGGATTCCTACACGACGCCATGCTTCGGATAAGTCCGCTTTGTCTTGCTGGCGAGCATTCTTTTCTTGGCGTCGTTCCGATCGACTCTCGATTCTTTGTTTGACTCGCTGTATGCGTGCCTCTGTCTGACCAACGTATTGTTCGGCACGTTGGGCTGTTTCAGACAGTTCAACTTTTTCGATGCCGTTAAGGATGTTTTGGTGGCCTGTACGATCAATTAGGGCATCGAGATCACCTATTGTGACGACTCGCGCAGCTGTTCCACCGAGTTTCGTTCCTTTTGCCATGAGTGTGTTCCTTAGTTGCTAGTAAATGTTAGTCGAGGGGACGGGTCCACATCCCGCAAAGGTAGCAAATGGTGGACGAAACGACACCGAGAATGGCGATTGCAGCGAGTGTGCGCATATTGTCCTGAGTGTAAACAATGGTCAAGAATGTTCCAAGCAACATCGCTAGAGATGCGAACACGCCACGACGTGCGACTCTTATCCGGGCGCTGACGACATGCTGTGGTGGAAGCGCGCTAAGGGTATCTATGGGAGAACGTCCTGTTTTGCGAGCGCGGAACCCAGCTCTAGCCCGTGCGTCACGAAGACGGAAGGTATTGCCCATCAAGAAAGCAGTTCCGCAGGCAAATAGATCTGAAGTAGCGCATAGTAGTCCCGGTACCTGGTCGCGTATGATCCATAGTGATAGAGTCGACGCCACTAATGCGACACCTGCTGAGATTCCGCTTAGAACTGCGGTTGAGAGATGAAGCGATTTTATTTGTCCATCGTACTGTGTGGACGATTCTTGATTGGTCATTATTTTCCTTGTGAAACGCGACAGTTGGTTGAGATACGTTTGCAGAATTCGGTTGCGAGCTGTGAGCTAAAGGAAGCCAAGGATGCGTCGGTCCCATAGCCAGAACCAAGCACCTGCACATCAGTATTGCCTAACGTAGGTAATAAGTCTGCGTCCTGACAACGTTGGGCAATTTCTTCTGCTAAAGCGCTCGACCCAGACGAAGGTGATTCGATATTCAAGCAATCAGTGCCGTTTGATAGGAAATTACTCCAAAGGATTACTTTCGTGTTGACTGTGTTGTTCTGTGTGATTTTGTCTTTGCTCCAAGACAATAGGCTGCGGAAATCTCCTGAAGCACTTTTGTTATGCGTGGAAGTGACCAAGGTGTTTTCTAGTTGTTTTTTTGTGCTGTCGAAGTATTCCTTGCGTTCACGCTTCTGTCTGGTCTCATTGTTCTCTCCTTCAACATATGTAAACGATCGGGCCGTTCCGTCCATGCAAGTCACCGTAGTAACGTTGTTGGACTGTCCGGTGTAAACGCCGGCCGTCAGGGAGAATTCAGTTATTCCGTCAAGCTTGTGTTCAATGGTGTTGTAGACCTGATTGACGACTTTGTCGATGGTGTCTTGAGTGTTGTTGGGTAAATCGATAAGAACCACTACGTTTGCGCTCTGCGCGTTGGTAGATGTGGGTGCGTTGGACGAGTTAACACCAAGTTCACTACAATCTGCGCTTTGCTGCTCACAGGCGGCGATGGGCGCGCAGCATGCAAAGCTAAATGCTGCTGCTACTAAGAGGGAGAGTGGACTTCTTTTCATGGTTTCTCCTACCGTGCCGGACAGCTGGATGGTTTGCTCTTGGCGATGAGTGCATCAACACGTCGGAAGGACTGATCGTCTTGTTGTGGTGCAGCTCCGGTATCGCCGACGCCACAAGTACTAATTGCGGTTTCTGCAATCCCGCGCTTGATCAAGGCCTGCTTGATGCTGTTGGCGCGATGTTCACTCAGCACTTGGTTGCTGGCGTGGTCGCCCTGTCCGTCAGCGTGACCGACAAGCTGTACGTAGGCACTCTGTGATCGTACGGTTTTTGCTAGCTGGTCGACGATCGTCATCGCCTCCGCCGTCAATGTCGCTTTGCCGGTGTCGAAGAGCGTATCGGAGTCCAACGTTGCGGTACATGATCCATCGCCGTTTGGCACACACTGCAAGTCGGGCAGTGTCGGTGCCTCGATAGGCATCGCAGGCCGAGCCCACGGAGAAGCAGGGCTAGTTGCGTGACTGCTGCACGCGCCTACGAAGAAGACCGCCAGAAGCGCGACGACTCGGAGTCGGGTATACCATCGTAGGCGGCGTATGTGTGGTGTTGTGTAATACCGCATCGGTCGGGATTTCTGAAAGCTCGCTTTGTTTGCAAGTAACACGTTTAGTGTCGGGCGGCATGGTGGTTGTAGGTCGGAGTGCCTACGTCGTTGATTAGTGTTAGCGGCCGCGTCGCATTATGTTGACTGAACTTTTCGTAGTAGTCGAACACGGCGTCCGTCTGCTCATATGCCATCTTGGGGGTTCCTAACTCAACGATTCGGGATTCGGAGA
>CAURPS010000010.1:0-7162 GCA_963526965.1 uncultured Candidatus Saccharibacteria bacterium
TCATACTGTGCGGGCTTATTCTGCTCGCAGATATGGCAACCTTCTTGCTGAGTGGCCATTGGCTACTGCCTGAGTAGTGGGCAGTAACTATCACCCAGCAACATGACACTCGCCGTGTATTCTTGTATAATAGCACTATGCACACACCCCACCACACTACAGCACAATCAATGCGCTACGCGCTGCTCCTTCGCGGTATTAATGTTGGCGGCAGGCATAAGGTAAGTATGGATCGCCTGAAGGCGGACTTGATGGAGCTGGGCTTTCGCAGCGTTGTCTCGTATATCAATAGTGGCAATCTGTTTTTTGACAGCAGCGAGCCGGAGGAGGTGATCCAGCGCACATTGGCGCGCTATTTTGACGCGACCTATGACTTCCCAGTGCCGTTTATCATCATCAGTGCTGCCACGCTCCGGCAAGAGGTAGCTCAGTTACCCAGCTGGTGGCAGGACGACATGGCCTACCGACGGGATGCGCTGTTCTACTTGCCAGAGGCGGACAAGGCAGCTATCGAGGCAGAAACGGCTACTTGGGCGAACGATCGTGAGCAGCTCTATTTTGGGCGTACGGCGTTCTTCTATTGCAATCACAATCAGGCCGATTATCTCACATCAAACTATCATAAAAAGCTGCTCAAAGCCCGGTTTTATAAGCAGCTCACAATCCGTAATGGCAAAACCTTCCAGAAGATAATCGAGCTAACGGTGGGGGACTAGTGGATATTGGCATTTGCTACAATTGAGCCAACTGCACAACTTCGCTATACTAAAGATATGACAAATGCGCAATCACAGCCGCTCCTCTACGAGCACATTTGTACCGACCCAATGAACGCTGATTTTGCAGCACGGGGTTGGCCGCCGGTGTATAGCGCCTCGGCCAGCTCGCGTATCATCATTGTTGGCCAGGCACCGGGCCGTATTGCTCAGGAGACGGGAGTGCCGTGGAATGATGCCAGTGGCCGCCTCTTGCGGCAGTGGCTTGGCGTGAGCGATGAGCAGTTTTACAACCCCGATCTCTTTGCGCTCATCCCAATGGATTTTTACTATCCTGGCAAGGGTGCGCATGGCGACTTGCCACCACGCAAAGAGTTTGCCAAGAAATGGCACCCGCGCCTTCGCGCTCAGATGCCAGCAGTACGCTTGACGATTCTGGTTGGTACCTATGCGCAGAAATACTACCTTGCTGGCCAGGCAGAGAAAAACTTAACAGAAACGGTAGCGCATTTTGCGCACTATTTGCCAGAGTATTTTCCACTGGTGCACCCCTCGCCGCTGACTGCTCGCTGGCGAGCACGTAACCCATGGTTTGAGACAGAGGTTGTGCCGGTGCTGCGTCAGAGAGTTTGCCAAGCTTTAGAATAATTATGAGGGTGTAGTGAGTACTGCCGGGTAACGGCTTGGCCTTATTTCGTATCCACATAGAACATACCATGGATATGATTCGAACAAGATAAAAACTAATACGACAGAGTCGTACAATAGTATGCAAAACACTTCTCACACCCACAAAAGTATGGTATAACCAAGTGTATGAGACGATCCCCAGAAACAACCCTAGACAATTCGTATTTCACATTAGTTGCAGCAGACTTTCACAATCGGATGGAAGATGTGGGAGATGCTCCCTATACTGTGGTTGGTGGGCTTGGTCTACACGCAGTCACTCATGCCGAGGAGATCGATTGGGATGATCGTGTGGTACGGATTGGTAATATCTACCTGCCGCGGCGGCGTGAGAATAATGGCACGGTACGGGATCTCGACACATTAGTGCATACGACAGATACAGTAGCAGCATATCGAGATGAGATGGAAGATGCGCTAGGTGGATTACTTGTCCCTTCGGCATTTGGCCTTAGGCCATATGGCACTCCACTAATGAATACACTCAAAGGTTTGAGCCACTTCACTGGTGATCGCTACCTCAAAGAGGGTAACGGGGGTGAAAAGGAACTTTACTGGCGTCTTGCTGGCAGCGAAACGAAGATTCCACTTGAAAGCCTTGACCCTTGGCGTATTGAGCAAGACGGTGAAACAGTTTGTAATATCCTTGGCCCCGTTGCTCAGCTTGGTGCGTATATGAATCGATCGATTACTGGTGTGCGCAAAAAGGATGAAAGAAAACTAACAGGGCTCGAGAACGTTGTCATGCCAAATGGCAAGATCAGCGATATCCCAAAGGAATATCGTGAGCAATTTTTTGCCTTTGTTGAGCAAGCAGAGAAGGTCAAGCAGGCGCGACAAAAACTTGGTTTGACTGCGCTTAAAGCGCGCCTCTTGAAGCGTCTTGAAGAGGAAGAATGGGCTGTTAAGCTTGCTCAAGGCGAGCACGATGGTTTGTTTCGGCTATTTACCGGCAAGCAGTAGCTTCGCGCTATAATAAGAAAGTATGAATGCTGCCCTCCGCACTAAGCTCAAAACACTACCTCGCAGCCCGGGGGTATACTTTCATAAATCGGCGAGCGGGGAGGTGATTTATGTCGGCAAGGCGGCGGTGCTGCGCAACCGGGTGCGGCAGTATTTTCAGGATTCGCGCGGGCGGGATAACAAGACCATGGCGCTAGTGGCGGAGATCCACGATACGGATTGGATCGAGACCGAAAGCGAAGTAGACGCCCTCTTTCTGGAAAGCGAGATGATCAAGCGCTACATGCCGTGCTACAATGTGCTGCTGCGTGATGATAAATCGCAGACCTTCGTGCGGATCAACATGAAGAGCCAGTGGCCAGTAGTGAGCTTGACGCGCAACCCAGCGGACGATGGCGCTGACTATTACGGCCCCTTCTACAATGGCTTTGCGCTCAAAAAAGCCCTGCGCTACCTGCGGCCAATCTTCCCGTACCTGACGCGTGAGCGCCGGCCTGGGCAATCAAAGCTGGACGAAGATTTAGGCCTGAGCCCCAAAATCAGCGACGGCTCGCTAGCCTACAAAGCCAACCTGCGCACGCTGATTAGCTACATCAAAGGCAACCGCAAAGCCATTGCTGCCGAGCTCGAGCGCGATATGAAGACGGCCGCGGGGCTACACGAATTTGAGCGGGCCGCCCAGCTGCGCAACAAGCTGCGCGCCATGCAGGAGCTGCAGCGCCGGGTGATGTTTGGTGATAAGGAATTTTTGGCTATTAGCAAGGACCGGGCCCTGGCGGACTTGACCACGCTGCTGGGGCTAGCCGGCGAACCAACGCGCATCGAAGGCTACGATATCAGCCACATGAGCGGCCGCCAGGTGGTGGCGAGCATGGTGGTGTTTCGCAATGGCGTCAGTGATCGGGCCGAGTACCGTAAGTTTAAAGTGAGCGAAAAAAACGACGACACTGGTAATATGCATGATGTCATCTTTCGCCGCCTCAGTGAGCGCCATATCAAGAGCTGGGGCACGCCAAGCCTGCTGCTGATTGACGGTGGCAAAGGCCAGCTGGCGGCAGCAATTGCGGCCCGTGACGCGCGCGGGGTGCATGTGCCGATCATCAGCATTGCCAAGCGCGAGGAAGAAATCTTGGTACACAAAACTGGCTCGCAGGTGGGGCTGGCGTATATTCACCAGCTACTAGCCGAGCGCCCGGGTGGCATCACCGTCTACGAGGATGGCGATGTCTATGTGATTAACCTCCACCCGGGGCAGCGCAACGCTGGCGCGCACTCCAAGAATTTGCGAGGTAGTGCCGCGGTGTACGAGCCAGAGGCGGCCCACGCTGCCTCTGCCGTGCATGAACAGCCAGCTAGCAGTACCAGCCAGGTAGCTACCGCGCCGCTTGCAGCCAGTGATATCACCAAGCTCTTCCAGCGCATCCGCGACGAGTCGCACCGCTTTGCCGTCAGCTACCACACGGCGCTGCAGCGCAAAGCCGGCGTCAAAAGTGTGCTCGATGGCATCCCTGGCGTTGGCCCCAAAACCAAGCAGAAGCTCCTGCGGCGGTTTGGTAGCGTGCGTGGTATCATGCGCGCCAGCCAAGCAGAGCTAGCGGCAGTGGTGGGGGAGACGCGCGCAGCGCAGATTCGGCAGGGGCTGGCAGTCGATCAGAAATAAATGTCTATCTCATTTATAAAAACCAGCATGGATACTACACAGATGTGCAATCACATGCTATAGTATTGGCATGAAAGACCCTGAGATTCCTGGTAAAAATGATTCAAAAGCCACACTCACGAGCGAGCACGAACGGCAATGCAAGGTCGATGCACTCCTTGTCTTTAGTGATGAGTCGGGCCAGCAACGCTGGTGCGATCTACGTAGGCGCTGTCAGCAGCAAGAGTTTGATGCACAGGCCGCAGCCGATGGGTATCAACGCTATGTGTACGCAATCCAGACCAACGCAGCAATGGATTTTGCTGCTGATGTTGCAAAGGATATACAGAGAGGCTTGCACGAAGCAGGGCTCCGTAGCTCGGATAATGAGAAATCCGCGGCTGCGCTGCTGACACCAGAGCTTGTCTGTAGTGTATTGACAGATGTATTGGAGCATCGGCGCTATAGTGACATCGATCCTGAGACGTGCTACATGGGACTTGATATGCTTGCACTTGCTGACTGGAAGTATAGCGAAGAGCTTCACGCAGTATTAGACCAGCTCGCTGCCGAAGAAACTACCGAACGCATAGCATCATAACTAATAGAATACTATAACCTAGCAAACTTGCTGATGCATACCAAACGTAGTTAGTGATCAGGGCAGTGCAACTCGAATCGCCTTTGCCGGGTCTTTATACGCGCGAATTGTCGATACCGCCGGCAGTGCGGCGTGTTCTCCCTCGGTCTGGGCGAGGATAGTGGCTGGCTCACAGAAGGTGAGCGTGATTTCAGTGATTCTTTCGGCTGGTGTGTGGCCCGTTATGGCGCTGCAGGCAAAGGGAATATTTTTCCAGACAGACGAGAAGTCGGCTTGATGGTAGCCAAAAAAGTCGGTCTGCGGGTAGTCGATTGACGAGCGAATCATACGCCCCATGCATTGGCTGTTGATCATCATCACATCGGTTAGATTAGTCTGTTCTATAGTAGAAAGGTTGGTTGTGAATGGTGGTAAGTAGGTATCGTGTGCACGCAGATAGGTGGTGGCAACTTGCCCCATACTGCGTACAAGCTTAGTGTGGGGTGGTGTGCGGCGCATGCGTTCGCGCGATGTTGCGTCAGCGAAGCCACTAGCAACCAGAGCAGTTAAGCCAAGTGTCATATACCCAGGGGCGTATCGCCACAGCTCGCCATTCACCTCAACGGAGAGTGGTTGATGAGTAACGGTGTGGTGGTCACCTTGCAGCACAGCCAGCGGATCGCGCTCACCTCTCGCCAAATCATTGCAGTTGCCATAGCCGATGAAACTATACACAGCGCCATCAAGCTCAGCCCTCAGCCCCGCATTTACCACTTGCGTACTCGTACCGTCACCTGCCGCACTGATGATATGGGCGTCATCTGGGAGGCGATCGGCAAGATACTTGATGTTGTCCTTCGCCTGCGAAAAGCGCGTCGTTATGGTGTCGTAGGGAATGCCCGCTGTATCAAGCCGGTCAAACACACCAGCCTGCACCTCGCGATGGCGGGTGCTATAAGGGTTTTGGACAATGACAAGTTTACGATCATACATCATAGAAATAAAAACACACTCCTATACTGAGTGTGATCCTCCTTGTGGTGCGGGTAGAGGGAGTCGAACCCTCGTCTCATGCTTGGGAAGCATACATAATAGCCGTTATACGATACCCGCGCTGGCTGTATTATAGCACCTTGCAAGGAAAAAGGCTAACTGTTTATTGCGAGGTGCAAAGTCTCTATCTCTCTTTCGCTCGCCCTGTCTTGTTACACCTTCTCATCTATACAAAAGATGGGGCGCATAGTATAGCATAGTATGTGCGAATGTATTTTTCGTTGCCTGGTGATAATACGGTGAGGAGGGGAAGCCAAGACAACGAGAAGATCAGAAGAATTGAGACTTTGAAGCTCTTGCCTGAGGAGTGGTTTTTTAGTACAATAAGGAGCAGCAACAGGTGTTGCCTGTGGCTCTTTAGCTCAGTTGGTAGAGCAGAGGCCTGAAGAGCCTTGTGTCACTAGTTCGAGTCTAGTAGGAGCCACCAGTAAAACACTCTCTTTCGAGTAAGAGGGTGTTTTTCTTTTGGTATGACCAATCTCTCGCTTCTGGGCCGTCAGAACAACTCCAGCTCACATAGCGCTTGCAAGAGAAGGCTCTGCCTCACTTACCCACAAGCGAGACGCCCGTGTATAATAAATGGTATGAAATCACTCCATCAGCCCACACCTCTCTCCTGGCGGCGCCTCGCTCTGTTTGCGCTCTGGGTTGTGCTTGCAGTTGCATTGTGCAGTGCTATTGTGTATGGTGCTTTGCTTCTTGTACAACGCCGTGTGCAACCCCATCCGCTCCAGCAGCTGAGACAAAAAGAGGAGTTTCCGGTGATAGATACGAATAAGTTATCACCCATCCGAGCGAAGATCATCACGATTGCTCACCAGCAATTTGACGCTCCGCAGCCTGGTGTATTCTATAGCCAGGGCGAACGGCAAGATTGGTGTGCAAACTTCGTTAGTTGGGTACACCAGCAGGCAGGTGTGCCATTCGTCAACCCACACAATGGTGGCTGGCGCATCCCTGGTGTGCGCAGCCTCGAGGCATACTATCGCGCCGCTGGTCGCTGGCACTCAGCCGATAGTGGCTACGCGCCTCAGCCAGGCGATGCCATCCTCTACGACACAACCAGTCAACGTGGTGAGCATGTTAATATTCTCCTGCGCTACCAAGATGGCAAGCTCACCACTGTTGGCGGCAACGAAGGCAACGCGATCCACGTTAGCACAATCGAGCGAGCAGCCGTTGGTAAAATTCGTGGCTTTGGTGCGGCGGAGTAGGGTATATTTTCTGCGTGCTTGAACTTGCAGGAGATTCTTGTGTGAACCTTCCTGATATATCCGATAAAAGGTGAGGATTGAAATATAATTTAGCTTCCGCTTCTCCAAAAGTAAGAGGCTAGCATACAAATAGCCGCTCATACATTTCCTAGAATAGTGGTGAAGCCGAAGTACGCACGAGCGAATAGTGTGCGATTTATACAAGAAAGGGCTTGAAATTTTGCGCACTATTCCATATAATACAACTCAGCAACATGCGGGTTTAGCTCAGTTGTTAGAGCGCTTCCTTGCCATGGAAGAGGCCAGG
>CAURPS010000011.1:0-7044 GCA_963526965.1 uncultured Candidatus Saccharibacteria bacterium
TTTGTCTGCTTTGCCGATAGACAAAGCATTTGCACGCATGAATATGTTTTGCTTGCAGATGCGAAAAGCAGGCATTCAAAGCAATCAACCACCTTGACGGATGGCCAAGATCATTGCGTGCAAATATCTAAGAAAAAACTACTGTTGAGGGGTCGACGCGCGATCGTCATCCATCGTGGTGAGTTGGCGGAAAAGGTCTTCATAGGCGCATGCGTCGGTCTCACTGTTCGTGAAAACTTCCAACAGCACGGGGCGGCGGCTCTGCTGCTTGATGAAAACGGGCAGCAACACCGCACAATCGGCCGGCGAAGTAGCCGCATGATAGGCCACGTCGTATGCGGCGCAGATGCCCTTGGCCGAAGTGTGGTGCGCGCCCATCACGAAAGGCTCGCGGGCGTCGCTCGCACGTAATCCCGCAAACTTGCCGAAGATGGCACCTCCGCCGTTGTTGAGCAGCAGAATACGCAGGTTGCCGCGGAGATGCTGATTCCACAACGCATTGTGATCGTAGAAGAAACTGAGGTCGCCGATGACGCAAAACACGTCATCATCGGTGGCCAACGATTGTCCCGCAGCCGTTGAAAGGCTTCCTTCAATGCCATTGACGCCGCGGTTGCAATACACATAGTGTTGCGCATAGAGACAGCCCATGCGCACGGCCATGCTGTTGGCATAGTGCACCACGGGCTTATCGGCGTGAGCCATGAGCAGGCGTTCGAAACACTGCACCACATGGAGCGATGAAAAGAGCGGCACATAGCGCGCAAGGCTGGTTTCCACGCGATGCGCCAACGTTGACCAAGCCTGTTGCCAGGTGTCGGCGCCCTGCCACGTGAGCACACGGAGCAGGGCGATGGGCGACGCTTGAACCACGCCCTGCAAATTCTGAAACGTGTCATACACTGCGCCGTCCTCATTCACCACCCAACACGCTGCGTTGGTGGCGCGCCGCAGATATTCCTTCAACCGTTTGCTTACGATGGTTCCGCCGATGTAGAGGATGAAGTCGGGCAGCGCAAGGTTGGTGGTTGCGGCCAAGGCCATCAGCGCATCGACGGGCGTGCCCGGTGCGTCGCACGCTAAGGGTTCGCACAGCACCACGATGCCTTGTGCCTGCAAACGCGCAATGACGGTGTCCCACGCCGGCGTAAATGCCTGCTGCCCCATCACCACCACGGGGCGCAAGGCGTTGCTGAGTGCCGTTTGCAATGCCGGGCAATCAAGCGGGGCATCGGGTTGCAGAAGCGGCGTGTGCAGCGCGATGGTGCGTGCGGCTGGTAGCTCGGATGCCGAGAAATCATAAAGCGGCTCGGCGATGTGTAGGTTGATGTGCACGGGCGCGCCACCACCCTGCCGTGCCCTTATCAGCGCTTCGTTGAGACGCCGATTGCACAGCCAGCGCGTTTCGTCGTTCAGGGGCGTTTCAATATCAACCGTGCAGCCTACGAAGCCCGCGAGGCTGCCCGGCTGCTGCAACGTCTGGCCATCTTGCTGCCCTATCCACGCCGTGGGACGATCGGCCGAAATGATGATCAGCGGCACGTGTTGATGCCATGCTTCGGCCACGGCAGGTAGGACGTTGAGCAGCGCCGTGCCACTCGTGACGCAGATGGCTACGGGCGCTTGCGACATGAGGCTCAGCCCCAAGGCGTAAAAGCCGGCGCTGCGCTCGTCGGTGACGGCATAGCAACGCAATAGGTTGCAAGCGTTGAGATTATGGACAATGGGCGCATTGCGACTGCCGGGACACAGCACGGCATGCCTCACACCATGGGCCACCAATAGGCGCGTGAGGCTATTAATATGATTTTGATTGGAGTACATTCAACATGGTGTTTAATTTCAGCGCTGTTTCGTTCCATTCGCTCTGCTCGTCAGAGGCCGGAAGCAATCCGCCGCCGGCGTAGAGTGTGCAACGACGCTGAAATAGCTGCATGCAACGCAGCGACACGAAGAAGTGGGTGGTGTTGTGCACATTGAGCGGACCGCTGAATCCGCTGTAATAAGCGCGCTGAAGATGTTCCTCACGCAAGATGAGCTCTTGCGCGGTGTTTTTGGGCATGCCGCAGACGGCAGGTGTGGGATGCAGCTCGGCGAGCACATCGCCCAAGCGGGTTGATGGCTTGAGTGTGAAGAAAAAGTCACTGCACCGATGATAGAGTTGCGCCGCTTGCCTCACGTAGGGCTCTGACCGCTTGATTTGTTCGCTGTGAGGCGTCAGGCAGGCTTCAATATAGTCGGCAACGAGGCGCTGTTCCTCGCAATTCTTATCAGTCCAAGGGCCTGGTTGCTTCATCGTTCCGGCCAAGGCCATGGTGTACCATTGTGTGCCCGTGGGCAGCTTGGCCAACAAGGTTTCGGGTGTGGCCATGAGCCATGTTCCGCTTTTCGGCGTATGGACCAGCGAGACAAATGCGTGGGGATAGAGCGCGCAGGCCTGATGAAACAACGCAAGTGGGTCGATGTGGGTGTTTAACTCTACCTGCAACTGCCGCGCTAAGACCACTTTCTGCAACGTGTGCATCTGCAAGGCTGCATGAAAGCGTCGGAAGTCTGCGCGATAGATGTCCTCGTCGGCTTGTTGTTTTGAAATCGAAATTTGCGGCATCAGCACGGGCGTTAGAGGGCAGATTTGCACGAAATCGGCCGTTATCACGAGCAACGGATGCGCGGAAGAGAGATGAAACGGAGCCAAAACGTAGCCTGATGTCGTCACGTCTAACGCTGCGTAAGATGACAACTCAATCGGTGATTGGCGCGACCTTACGCAGAGATATTGCGACTGCCCCGGAAGTCGAAAGTAAGCAAAACTGCTCATTTGCGAGGGGCGGAAGTTTTCATAATGTAATTGGTGACGTGTACGGTGGAGATGAGCTCGTCGTTGGTGTTGACAATATCGATATGCCACTCGTGCAGAGTATTGCCTTGATACTGCAGACGAGCATGGGCAGTGACGGTGTCGCCTTCGTGCACGGCGCGCACGTGATTGCCACTCACTTGGATACCGACGCAAATCTTCCCCGGACACAATGCTAAGCTGCCGACGCCTGCTAAGTTCTCGGCTAAGGCTAAAGAAGCTCCGCCGGATAGGAAACCAAACGGTTGCGTGTTACGTCCATCGACTTTCATTGTTGCTTTGCATGTGTCGGGCTCCGGTGTAGAGAAAAACTCCATCCCCAACGTGTTCGACAGCCCATCGTAACGATGGACAAGTGATTTAATCTTCTCAATATCCATACAGTCTTCGTGTTTCTAATAATCTTGTTCGTAATCTTTCGCTAAGCCACCCGTGCTGGTTTCTTTATATAAAGAAGGAAGATCATGACCGGTCTGCTTCATGACATTCACCACGCGATCGAAACTTACGCGGTGGCTACCGTCGCTGAAAGAAGCGTAAAGCTGGGCATCGAGCGCGCGGGTGGCGGCAAAAGCATTGCGCTCGATGCATGGGATTTGCACTAAGCCGCACACAGGATCGCAAGTCATGCCTAAATGATGCTCGAGCCCCATCTCGGCAGCATATTCTACCTGTGAGGGACTGCCGCCGAACAGCTGACAAGCAGCAGCCGACGCCATGGCACAAGCGACACCTACTTCGCCTTGACAACCAACCTCAGCACCACTGATGGATGCGTTCTTCTTTACCACATTACCAAACAGTCCCGCCGTTGCTAATGCCTTGATGATGCGATCGTCCGTAAAATGATGTGCGGTATGTAGGTGATAGAGCACAGCGGGGAGCACGCCACATGCGCCACATGTCGGCGCTGTCACAATCGTGCCACCAGATGCATTCTCCTCACTCGCGGCTAAAGCGTAGGAATAAACAAGTCCACGGCTTTGTAGGGAAGGTTTATAACCCGTGGCCTTGACATAGTAGGTTGATGCCTTTCGTGGCAAATGCAACGGACCAGGCAGCACGCCTTCATGGCTTAAGCCTGCTTCGACGGCACTACGCATCACATTCCATACGTCGGAAAGAAAATCCCAGATAGCATCGCCTTCGCAATGTGCTACATACTCCCAATAGCTGCTACCATTCTCCTTGCACCATTGCATAATCTCGCGTAGCGAATTTAAAGCATAGACATCATTTCCTTCGAAACAATCGCCCATGCCTTTCCCTTCGGACAATGCTCCTCCGCCAATGCTATAGACCGTCCAATCGTCCTTTTCAATGCCCTCGGCATCAAGCGCAACGAATCGCATACCGTTGGGATGGAACGGCAGAAAGGTCTGAGGCTGCCAAGCAATCTCGACAGTACCGATGGGACTCAAAATATCCTCTATAGCAACATCGGTCATGTGTCCTTTACCTGTCGCAGCGAGTGAGCCATACAAGGTGACTTGAAAAGAAGCAGCATCGGCATTACGCGCAGCAAACAACTGTGCAGCACGCTGCGGCCCCATAGTATGACTGCTCGAGGGACCTTTTCCGATGCGAAAAAGCTCTTTTATCGATTCCATACACATTCTCCTTTAAAAGCAAAAAAGCCCCACAAATCACTGATTTGTAGGGTCTTCATTGTAGTCGGTACGAGAATCGAACTCGTATGCCAAGATTGAGAATCTTGTATCCTAACCGTTAGATGAACCGACCATTTCTTTACATAAGCGCACAACTCAAGCAAGGGCGGAAGGAGGGGGATTCGAACCCCCGGTACGAGAACTCGCACGGCAGTTTAGCAAACTGCTGGTTTCAGCCACTCACCCATCCTTCCAAGATTAGGCTTATTTCTGATTGCCAAGCATTTTTTTCAAATGCGTTGCAAAGGTAGAATTATTTTCGCACTTCTCCAAAACTTTTCAAGATTTTTTTCCCTGAGGAAAGCTTATAATTTCTTTGTAATGTCGGAATGTGATGTATGACCGATACCAACGTCACCGCAAGAGAGGTATAAACTTCTGTCGAAAGTAGCAAACAGTGGAACAAAAACGAATCATGAGGCTGTGGCGTTATTGAGCAATCTGCACAGTAGACTGTTAATGCGAGGCAGCCCACCAAGCTGTTTGCATTTTGAGCGTAGCAACATGATAGCCGTATTGACCAGTGTTAACCGATGGGTCGCTGATGGTGATGCCGCTAAACTCGTTGACAAGGGTTTTTGTCCCGCTGGCATTGTAGATATAAGCGGTGTTGCCTTTGTAAGGAATCAGCTGCGCCATGAGCGCCCGGTATTGGCTATAGAGCGCCAGATTGCTGCCAAAGAGTGCGCGAGCATAGCTGCCAAAGTCAAAATAGACGGTAGGTGAAAAGTACGAGCCATCCAAGTCTTGCAACTGATAATTGTTGGCAGTATTCCACGTGTAGGTGGCATTAACTTGCCGCATCAACTGCGCCATGGGCTGAATATATTGCGTATTGATGACACCGATAGTAGCGTAGGGAGTGTCGGTGCTTTGGTAGTAGGCAATGTAGTCGTTGACGAGCTGACCGAAATTAGGCTGTAGTGCGGCGAGATATTGAAAAACTTTGGCATAGGGCATGCCAGCAGCCATCACTTCGCTGGTTGAAGCGATGAGTGTGTTGGTGGCGTTACGCAAATCGTAGGCCACTTCGGCACACGAGAGGTAGCAATCGTCGAAGACCAAATATTCTAATTTAATGCCCGCTTGTTGGATTCCTTGTGCGAAATCAGCGATGCTGATGGCGTAACCTGGTCCGCCAAACCAGCGTGTTTTTGCTCGTGCCACATTGTCCTTCGGAGGCAGCCAGCCATTTCCGTGGCAACCCACGAGCATAGCATATTTTGGGGTATTGGAGATGCTTCTCACATCGTTGATGACGCGCGTAATCCATTGTGCGTCCATGAGCCGTGGATAGTCGTAGCGCTTGATGGTGTCGTGCACACATTCTGTGCCTTCCATGCGCACGCGGTAGAGGTAGACCCGAGCTGGCGAGTGGTCGGCAATCACCACATAGAGGTTGTTGGTGCCCAATCCGCCTGCCTGCTTGATGCTCTGCTCCACGTCAAGAATGTTTTGCTCGAAAAATGGGTAGAGGTCGTTGATGCCACTGCCCGAATAGGGCAAATACATGATGATGGTGCGCTCTTGCGGCGTAGTTGTGCGCGTTCTTGCGAGATCGTCGGGGATATCGTCGTGACAGGCCGAAAGCCAGCTCGTTGCCATGAGCATGAGCAGGGCGACAAACCATTTCGTGGGATGAAGTTGTGGGGATGTCATGTCGTTGCTTTAATTTGTCGTTATCTTGTGTGCTGCACGCCCATGGAGCCATGCGGCGAATGTGTTGAGGGGCACCACAGTGGGCACCCCCTATTGTTATTTCTTCTTGAGCTCGGCAATGGTTTGCTTCAGTGCCGCAATCTTCTCCACCGAGTCACTCTCCTTCTTGCGTTCGCGTGCCACGACAGCCTCGGGCGCATGTGCCACGAAGTTGTCGTTGGATAATTTCTTGCGAATGCCCATCAGGAAGCCCTCCAAGTGTTGCAATTCCTTCTCGGCCTTGTCGATTTCGGCTGCCACATCGATGAGATTGCCCAATGGAACGGCATATTCGTCGGTGCCCACCATGAAGCTGCTGGCGTCGGCAGGTTTCTCCTTGGCCACATTGATGGCTTCGAGGTTGGCCATCTTGCTGATGATGCTGTTATAGGCTTGCATCTTATTGTCGCCAATGGCAATCAGCGTGAGTGGCTCTTTGGGCGCGATGTTCTTTTGGTTGCGCACGGTGCGCACACCGCTCACCATGAGTTTCACTTGCTCAATATCGGCCATGAGTTGCTCGTCATGCGCCGTCGGAGCATCCATCTGCAACGTTGCCCGCATGATGCTTTCGCCCTCCTTGCGGTCGGTGATGTGTTGCCACAACTCCTCGGTGATGAAAGGCATAAAGGGATGCAACATCTTGAGCAAGTCGTCGAAGAAAGCGATGGTGGCATCGTAGGTGGTTTGATCGATGGGTTGCGCCTCACCATTGACATAAGCGGGCTTCACCATTTCCAAATACCAGCCCGAGAACTCGTCCCAAAAGAGTTTGTAGACGGTCATCAACGCTTCCGAAATGCGATATTGCTTGAATTG
>CAURPS010000012.1:0-6897 GCA_963526965.1 uncultured Candidatus Saccharibacteria bacterium
GCCATCGCTGCCACCGCGCCAATCATGCGCCAATCACCAAAGCAAATTTTAGCAACATTAAGTTAGGAGATAGTATGTCACTACTGACACTACACGATATCGTTTATTCATACCCAGGCGGCACCAGCAATGTGCTGAATGGTATTAATTATCAGTTTGAAAAGGGTACCTTCTACGCCATTGTCGGTAGTTCTGGCGCTGGTAAGTCGACGCTGCTCGGGCTGCTGGCGGGGCTAGACACGCCGACCGGCGGGCAGATTTTGTTTGATGATGAAGACATCGCCGAGCAGGGCTATTCGCATCATCGCAAGCACAATATCTCGCTGGTGTTTCAGAATTATAACCTGATCGATTATCTGACGCCACTGGAAAACTTAAAATTGGTTAATGCCAAGGCCACCAACGAAACGCTACGCGCCATGGGTCTGGACGATGATCACATTCATCGCAACGTCATGAAACTGTCTGGCGGCCAGCAGCAACGCGTAGCGATTGGGCGGGCGTTAGTGTCCTCCGCACCGATTATCTTGGCGGACGAGCCAACTGGCAACCTGGACGAAGCTACCGCTGCGGATATCATCACTATCCTGCGCCGGGCCGCCCACGAAAACGACAAATGTGTCATCGTCGTCACCCACAGCAAACAGCTCGCTAAAGAGGCGGATGTGGTGCTAATGCTCAAAGATAAGTTGCTTCGGCCCAGCAAGAACAGTAAAAGGCGTAGCTAGGATTTAATCGTGGTACAGATAGTGTCGCAATCTGTTAGGTAAAGTAGGCGCGCGCATGTCATAGGCGTCGCCAGTTAGGTAATCGAGACAACTGGTCGTGTGGTTACGCTTGGATAGTTTCGTCATGATGGGGAGATGTGGACTAGTTTGTCTACGTACAACACTAATTTGGTCAAAAACAGCTGCAGGTTACACTTCACTGTTTATGGTATGTGATATGTTCGTCGATAGTATCGGTAGGCACCAAGGCTGCCTTCGTGGCAACGAGATGCGAACTCTTTCTCGCCTACCATATTATCTACTTGACTCATACAAAAAGATATGAATAGTTTTTATAATGGAGATGTTTTTCGCATAGACATTGCGTAAAATAAGACTACGTTCCAAACGCGCAAAATCGTACTGCATCGACCAGTGTATGAGCTCCGATTGCAGAGCTCAAATCACGTTTTCGTTGCATAATGGCAAACGGCAATCCAAACAACAGCGCCAACACCACGACGCTGCTCAATGTGAAATTCGTTGCATCAAAATGTATCAAGACGTGTGGTAATACCATGATGGCATAGCACAAAAAATTATCGAACCTTGATAAGGCCCCATCCTTGATGCAGTAAACGCTCAGCGCAAAAAAGAAGAAACGAAAAATGATCTCTTCTGACACGCCGGCTTTGATCGCACGCAGGAACCACTCGGGTTCGATCGAAATATTAAATTCCATGGCGGATTTTGCCAAGAGGATGTTGATAACTGCCAGCGCCACTCCTGCGATTGCCGCGATGCCAACCGTTTTCAATATCTCTTTTATGTTGGCAGCTTTGAACAAGAGGATCTTGTTTTTGCTTTTCTTAAAGACGCTGGCGCCTCCGATGTACGCAACAATAGAACATGTCCCCATGACAGCATGGGATGGCATGGCTAAACAGCCCAGGGCAACCCCTGCAAAAACATCATGCTTGGATGTATTTTTATTTTTTATAATAAAGATGAGCGCTAGCGACAGCACGACTATGAACCACAATGCCTTCAGTCTCTCCGGGTTGAGCAAGGTTACAAGCCAGAGAGATATAAATGCTATGTTGATAGTTAGTAGTTTTAGTGTTTGATACTGGTTGGATTTCGATTGCATATTATGATATTTCTTGCGCGGTTTTCGCTACTGTAATCAATATACTACCGATATCATAATATTGCCAAATTTCATACTTGACACATTACACTGGCAGAATATTATTCAGTTCGATAAAATGCTAATAGTAAGTTTTGTGTACTATCCTGTTATCGTATAGATTTTGAAATCAAAGAGTCTATCGATGGCTCGCCTATCGGGAACTTGACTTCCCTAGATTTTGTAGACTGACCGTTTTACAGTAGAGAGGAAGGGAGTAACAACGATGAGTCTCGAAGAAACCGTGCACGATGCACAGATAAAAATATTGCGAGAATTGCTATTCTTGCCAACTGCTCATTTCGCTGTGCTGCAGCGAGCTACTGGGCTCGATAGCGACCATGTCAAATTTCACATCAAACGACTAGTCGCCTTGGGCTACGTGACAAAAACAGCTGATGGCTATATGCTTTCGATCAAAGGAAAAGAATATGCCAATAAGCTAGATACTGATGCTGGTGTGATTGAGCGTCAACCAAAAGTGGCGGTATTACTTGTTATTGAGCGGCAGCACCATAATGAGAAGCAATACCTTCTGCAGCAGCGGCTTAAGCATCCATACTATGGTTTTTGGGGTGCGCCAACTGGCAAAGTACGTTGGGCGGAGTCTGTTGTTGAGGCGGCAGCACGTGAGCTTGCTGAAGAGACAGGGCTGCGCGGTACTTTTGTGCACCGCGGTGTCTATCACGAGCGGGTTCGTCACAGCCAAACAAATGAAATCGTTGAGGACAAACTATTTCATCTGATGTTTTGCGATGCCGTCTCGGGCACGATGGTCAAAGAATTTGAAGGCGGCAAAAATGCCTGGCGCACGCGCGAAGCAATGAACGACGAGCCAAAGAAATATAAGAGCTTCATGCGCGAAATGGCGGCATGTATTGATGGACACGGCGAACTAACAGAAGTGATATATGAATATGACGCGACGGAATTTTGAACCACCTCGGGCAGTGCTTTGCGGCTCATACACGCGTGACAGAGACGGACTTTTCCGGATTTATGATGAGCTTGTTGTAACTGGCTGCCAAGTTTTATCACCACGACGGATGCAGTTTGATAATGCAGCATTTGTGCGAGACACTGCCGAGCAAGGTGTATCACCACAAGCAATCGAAGCATGGCATTTATCAGCAATTTGTCAAGCAGATTTTGTGATGCTTCATGCTCCAGATGGCTATGTTGGACTGAGCGCAGCAATGGAAATTGGCTTTGCTACGGCCCAAGACTGTCCGGTTTTTTCACGCATCGCACCACAGGATATTGCCTTACGCGGATTAGTGAAAGTTGTTCCAAGCGTATATGACGCCCTGCAGGCAGCGCATCTCCGATAAATGAGTCAGGGACAATACGTACAGAATAAGAACGTATACCATGTTTATGCCACATCAGTAATAAAGTGGTATAATCATACGCATGAAGAAGCATATGATATATAACCATATTCCTGATTTTTGTCTCTTCGGCTTCGGCTTTGCTGCTTTAGCAGTAGCGTGGACGTGGCCAGGGACAGTAGTGATTGCCAGCGAATGGTGGCTGGTAGGTGCTGCTTGCATTGTTGTGGCTGTGTTTATAATGCATGCAACGATGCGCGTTTTGCGCCGAGCTGCAACCTCAACTAACCCGCTTGATGAGCCAAGCGAGCTGCTCACCACGGGGCCGTTCAATTTCTCGCGCAATCCACTTTATCTTGCATATATCTTGGCGGTACTTGGTTGCGCGTTGGTGAGCGGCTCATGGCTGGCGCTGCTGTGCCCAGTGGTGTGCTTTGGCGTGCTAAACTGGCTCATTATTCCAATCGAAGAGCACGCCCTCCATCACGTCTTTGACGAGCGTTACGAGTGGTACTGCCGACGGGTGCGGCGCTGGCTTGTAGTGCCTATGGTGTGCAAGCACATGGAACCTATGCGCTTTATGACAATACGGCGAGCGGCTCGGCCATATATTTTTGCGGCGATATCTGGCATTGTTGTGGCGGGAACGGCTTTTGCCCCACATTGGCTTCTGCAGCTACCAGTATTTTTTGCATTAGCATTGCTATTTATAGCAGTGCGACGACTGTCGGGCATCCATCTTTATGGCGTTGGTGCTTGTTTCATGCTGGCATGGCTCTTACCAACGACCTATTGGTATTACTACTTTATGTCGCCCGGCGTGGCATTTGGTGCAAGTGTTGGATGGGCGCTTTTGCAGGCTAATCTGTTTTGGATTATAGCTCTGCGTCGGTATATTCGGACATACGGTGCTGTAGTGCTCTTTGTTATTGCATGGTGCACATTGACGTATATACGAACTCATGCACCAGTGGTAGAGGATTGGTGGATTCCCCATCTTGGCTATAGCGTGTGGCGTAATGACAGTATCACTATGTGGAGTGCCTATGGCGGAGAAGCAGTGCTCGAAGCGATTGTATTACTTTGCGGCGTGAGTATAGCGTGGCTGATAGTGCATGCTCGTATGAGCGTATGGATACGTATGAGCTGCGGGCTTGTTGTACTCGTGGCGATAGCAAATAGTATTGTTGTGCATATGCCAGCCAAGCCACTCCCTCCAGTGATTGCACTCCAAAAGATGACACGTGGCGGCGTTGATATACCCGCTACTAAGGCTGATGTGGATGACCTCATACATCTGACAAAGCGCGCAATTGCACAGTACCAATATCCTCATGCGACAATCGTCTGGCCAGAAAATTCTATCCCACCTGCGCTGCACGCAACAATTGCAGCCTTTGCACAAAAAGAATCGATCAACATCGTCTACCACACAACAGAGAAAGACGATACAAGAATATACAAGAAAGTCGCACTGGTAGATCAGTCTGGTCGCAGTATACTAACAAATTACAAAGCGCATCTTGCGCCAGATGAATCAATTGGTACAGCGCGTTATTCACGCGTAATTGCTACGCATAATGCTACGAAAGTTACGGCATATGTTTGCTATGACATACACTACCCAGATATTGTTGAGCGGCTCAAGGGGAGTGACGTTGCCTATATTCCACTGAGTGATCCTGAGTATGGCTATCTGCAAAAGCAATTTCACGCAGCGGATAGTGTTATTCATGCTAGGCAGGCACAAACAGCCGTTGTTTTGGCGGGTACAGATGGGCCAACCATGATTATTAATAGCAACGGTATCATCGTTGATCGCCTGACGGGGAATACTACTGGATTCGTTGGATATAGCAAATAAGAGCAGGTGCTTTGCGCGGCGTACAATAGCTTGAAGTGAGCCACGTATTTTCTTACTAGGTAAACAGGGATAAGGCATGCCGTGTTGGCGGTAAGGTGCTCATAATAATCTATAGTGTGATGAGAGATACGTATGCCATCTCCAACAACCTACTGCTATACTAGATACCATGAATGTTATTGCACTTGCATTTGGCCTTGGCGTAGCTGGGTTTGATGTGTTTGGCGCAGTGCTGGTTGTGCTGCTGGTGGCAAGCAAACTACCCAAGCAAAGAATCGCTGCATTTGCGCTCGTCGTCTTAGCAGGAACAGTCACTGCTGGCGTAGCAGCATCGCTCCTGCTTGGCGGTAGTGCCGAGCTATTTGCCCAGGCACTCCATCGTGTACCAGCTTGTGTGTGGGTAGGCGCAGAAGGTGCGGCAAGTGTGGGGCTGCTTGGCTGGGCGGCGGCTCGCTTGTATAAACACATAAAATCGGGCAAGGAACCAAAGGAGTCTCAGGATAGCCGGGTCTTGCAGTGGCTGAGGCGCAGCATTGTGCTTGGTGGCATTATCTATGCGGCCAGTGCCTTTACTGACCCATCATTCCTCGCAGTGATTGCTATAGCCAGCCGCGAACAGTCACTCTTTGTCGTTATCATAGCGCACGTGGTGTGGTTGCTTGTCAGCCAGGGGTTATTCTTTGGCCTTGTCATCGCGATTATGTGCGATAGACACCAGCCCCTCATAGCCTGGTTCGAGCGGGTGCGAGCCCGATACAGCACGCTCATTCGCTCGAGCATTACAGCAGTTATCATACTGTGCGGGCTTATTCTGCTCGCAGATATGGCAACCTTCTTGCTGAGTGGTTACTGGTTACTGCCCGAGTAGCGAGTCACGCCCGTGGTACAATAGAGATACTTGGCTGCGCATTATTTTCGGCACGAAATATATGAGACCTCCATACACCCCTCAGCAAAATGGCATCATGCGAGCGGCTGCTCGTCGTGTGCGGTATGACGAAATACCACCACAGGTAGCGCACGCTCGCTATGTGTACTGTCTGTGGGAGCTCAAGACAACGCAGCCACGGGCACGCAACTTCTACTACACAATTTTGCCCGATGCATGTATTGATATTGTCTTTGATCTAGATGACTGCAGCGCCTCTATCATGACGCCATGCCAAACCGCTTGGCGGATAGCACTGGGTCGACGATTTCATTATGTGGGAATACGCCTGCATCCTGGTGCGTATCACGGTGATGTCGATGCAGTTATTGGCACGGCGACACCTATTAAGCGGCTGGCCGGCTGGGCTGTCACAGATATTATTGCTGCATTGCGGCCGCATAGCTTTACTCAGCAGCAAGATATTCTCACAACTTGCATCCAACGAATGATTGACTGCAACCTAGTGCAGGCAGATGACTTTATCATGCAGGTCATCGCTCGGCTTGATGGCCAGCATACGATTACCCAGATTGCTCAGCAGTTGGGCTGCTCCGAGCGGCATCTGCGGCGGATTGTTCGTCAGCGAACTGGTTTTTCACCTCAAGCACTGCGGACAATTGTTCAGTTTCAGCGGAGCTTTACGGAAGATTGGCGAGAGCTCTATGCCGACCAGTCGCACTATATCCATCGTTTTCAGTGGATTACGCAGCATACGCCGCAGCGCTACCACAAGACATACCAAGCATAATGTCCGAAATATACAATACGAGAGGGTGCTACTACGCTACTATAATGGCATAATCATCTAACGCAATAACGCAAAGGAGCGCATATGCACGCATTATATCCTGTGACAATTACCACAAAAATAACGG
>CAURPS010000013.1:0-6519 GCA_963526965.1 uncultured Candidatus Saccharibacteria bacterium
AATGCAGAAAGACGAGAATTATGTATTCCTCACGTCGGCACCCATACCGAAAGTGATCGGTACAATGGCCGTTCCCACCATCATTTCGATGCTGGTGACGAGCCTTTATAACATGGCCGACACCTATTTTGTGGGCAAAATCAACACGCAAGCCACGGCTGCTGTGGGCATCGTGTTTTCGGTAATGTTTGTCGTTCAGGCCTTTGCGTTCTTCTTTGGCAATGGTGCCGGCACCTATATTGCACGCGAATTGGGTGCCGAGCGCAAGCAGAATGCCGAGCGAATGGCCAGCACGGCCTTGGCCTATGCCTTGTTTTTTGCCGCGATGATAGTGGTTCTCGGTCTGCTGTTTCTTCATCCCCTGTCCATCCTTTTGGGCAGCACGCCCACCATTCTGCCCTACACCAAGGACTATTTGGGCATTTCTTTGCTCGGCACACCTTTTATTATGGGCACCCTTTGCATGAACAATCAGATGCGCTATCAGGGCTATGCGCGCTACTCGATGTATGGGGTTGTGGTGGGAGCCGTCGTGAACTGCGTGCTCGATCCGGTGTTGATTTTCACGTGTGGCATGGGTGTTTCGGGTGCGGCCTGGGCTTCAGTGACCGGACAAATGATAGGTTTTTTGGTGATGTATCGCATGAGTTTGCATCCGCATATCATTCATTATCATTGGCAAAATGTGACGTTTCGTGGGAGCTTGGTGCGCGAGATTATCGCCGGAGGCACGCCCTCTTTGCTCAGACAAGGGTTGGCCAGCCTCTCCACTATCGCGCTGAATGTGGGCGCAGGTGGTTTTGGTGATGCTGCCATTGCAGGCATGAGCATTGTCAATCGCCTCACGATGTTCATCTTCAGCATGGTGGTTGGCTTGGGACAAGGCTATCAACCGATGTGCGGTTTCTGTTATGGCGCCCGACTTTATGACCGGGTGAAGGGCGGCTTTTGGTTCTGTGTGAAGGTGAGTGCCGTGTTTCTCGTGTGCATGGCTGTGCTCCTTTCGTTCTTCAGCAGCGAGGTCATCACCCTCTTTCGCGACGACATTCACGTGGTGAACGTGGGGGCTGCCGCCCTGCGCTATCAGCTGTTGACGATCATCTTCAGTGCCATCATCATTCCAGCCAACATGGTGACGCAGACGTGTCGCATGCCCATCCGTGCCAACATCCTTGCTGCGGCGCGCCAAGGGCTGTTCTTTGTGCCGCTCATCTTGGTGCTTCCCCACCATTTTGGGCTGTTGGGTGTGGAGATTAGTCAGCCCGTTAGCGACGTCGTTACCCTTCTTGTCACGCTGCCTTTGGTCTATCTTTCGTTGCGTGAAATGCCTTCCAGCAACGCCAACTGACGGTGCAGGACAGGCCAAAGGCGCCCCAACCAAGTGCCCAAGCTGCGGGTTCTGCACGCCAAAGGCAGCTCCATAGCGTCACGAGGAGCAGCAGAAATTGCGCGCCGGCCCATCGCCATGTGGCACGATGCAGCATGAAGTGGTAGCGATGGTGGGTGAGGGCGAGCACCAACAGCGCCTCCAAGGCGGTGGCAAGGGCAATGGCATAGCCCACAAAGGTGAGGCCACCGAGCGCAAAACCCATCGCGACGGCCGCCACAAGCAGCACGGCCGATGCCCCTTCTTGCACGAGATAGAGTACCGAATAGCCGCGCGAAAGGGCGATATATTCGATGGAGAGCGTGAAAATGCGAAAGAACATGGCCACCAAGCAGCCCCGCATCATGCCCATCATCGGCAGAAAAGCCTGGCTGAACAGCAGCGGAATGAGCCACGGTAACGCCAGCATGAACCCCAACAGCAGGGGCGAAAGCAGCAAGAGGCAAGCATTGATTTGCCGATTGACCAACAGGTTGAGGCCTTTCCCGGCATGGCTCACGCCCGAAAGGCGCGGAAAATAGTCGGTCTCCATGGCATGAAACACCACCCCGGCATAGGTCATGGCCAGCATGGTGGCGGCATTATAGAGCCCCACCACGTGCACATCGCCTTGCCATTGCAGCCACCAGCGCACGAGAAAGGCCGCCCCATTGGCCACCATCCCTGCGGCTACGAAGGCCAATCCCAAACGAAGGGTGGACCAACCGCGGCGCAACACGTCTTTGCTGAACGCCACCTTGTAGCCGAAACGCCGACAGCTGCAGCCCACAACGAGCAGCATCTGCACGCACGCTGTAACCAAAAGCACGGGCACAATGGCGCGCAACCCCCACTGATAGAAGCCAATGGCTGACACCATGACCATGAGCAGCATGTTCCAAACCGACAGTTTGGCCACGGCTTTCAGCTGGCGTGTGGCTTTCAGCACGGCCATTTCGCCCGCCGTGAGCACCGTCATGGGCACCACTACTGCCAGGGCAACGAGGGCAAAGGGGGGCAACAGGCTGAGCCAAGAGGCGTTGTGCCAGAGCAAAGCACCAAAAAAGCTCACCGCAAAGGCGAGACCTGCGGCGAGCAAAGTGCAGGTGCGCAGCGTGCAAAGTTGCTGCAAAAAGGCGGTTGGCTGCGGTTGTTCATAGGCCGAGGACAGCTGCTTCACGGCGCTCATCGGCAGCCCTAAGCCCAAAGTGTCGCTGAGCAAGCTCACCCATGTGTTGCACATCGAGAGCACACCCATGCCCGTTGTGCCGAGAAGCACGGCCACAAGTTTCGTGCGCACCACACCCATGAGGATGTTAAGGCTTTGCACACCGCCAAAAAGGGTGGTGGTTTTCAGGATGTGGCGATAGCTGTTTGGGTTGCGCATGCGTTGGTTTAATTCACGATAGCCACCCGGCACACCACGCCTTTTGCGCCGTCGGGCGTGGCTACCTCAACGAGATAGATGCCCGAAGCCACGCGCTGTCCGTGCTGATTGGTGCCGTCCCAGCTGAAAAGGGCGCCGTTGCTGCGGCCTTGTTTCACCAGTCTTCCGTCGACGGTGGTAATCTTCACGTCGCTGTTGTCCATCAGTCCCACGATGTTTATCGGCCCCGTGTAGCCCGGTTCTACGGGGTTGGGGTAGGCATAAACCCGGTCTTTTTGCAGCGCATCGGCCGAGAGAAAGGCCTCACTCTGCACCGAACAGAGGCCAGCCGCGGTGCCGATGTAGAGTGTTCCTGTGGTATTGTCGAAGGCAAGGCTCTCAATGGCGTTCGAAAGGAGGGGGCTGTTTTCGGCCGTGTAGTGGGCTAATTGGCGCTGATTGTCGCTGCTCACGAGGTAGAGGCCGTTGCTTTGCGTGGCCATCCACTTGCGGTTGGCGTTGTCGATGACGATATTCGTGATGTCGACACCGCTGAGAAGATAGTCGGCAAGGGTAGTTCCGTCGTTGCGAGGAATTTTGATTTGCTCGAAGATGGGGTTAGCCTTTTGCGCTTCTTCGGGCGAGAGGACGAGCGGCCCCACGTTGGTTCCCACCCAAAGGTTGCCCGTTTTGTCGCGGGCTATGCAGCGCACATACCACAAGTTGTCCACCGTTTGCCCATCCTGGTTGACGAAAGTGGTGAACGAGGTGATGCGCTCGGTGGCCACATCAACGCGATAGAGCGACGGACGGGTCCAGTTGTCGTTGACCAACCACAGCGCGTCGGGGGTGAAAAATTGCAGCTGTCGGCCGTTGGCTAAGCTGCGTTGGCCAAAAGTCATGAAGGCATTGAGCTGCGGATGGTGCCACTGTTGGCCGTCGAAACGCAGCAAGGAGGCCGTGAGCGACTGGCTATTGAAGAGCCAAAGCTGCCCCGTGGCATTGAATTTCACGCCCGTAACCAACTGATATTCGCGGTCGTTGTTGGCCGTGGCGGTACCGATGGGCGAGTTGCTATCGTTATAAAAAGCCTTCAGACGGCCGTTCTGAAACTCGTAAAGACCGTTGCGTGCGCCGGCAAAGAGATGGTTCTCGTCGCGCGGATCGATGTCGATGGCGCACACATCCTGATAATGCAAATGGGTTAGGGGTTGAATGTCGGCCTCACCGGCATACACCTGCCAGCGCCCTTCGTGCATCACTTGCACGCAACCCGGGCGGAAGGGTTCGCTTTTGCCGCCGCAGGTGTAGAGCCGGTGGTTGTGAAAGCGCATGAAGCCAAAGTGGTTGTAGGCCGGACCATCGGGCGAAACCTGCGCCACCTTTGCCCATAATGCCGTGTTGTCGGCGGGTGTTTGTGCCACGAAAGTGCCCGTGTGCTGCCACGAGAGCGGGTCGGCAAGGTTGCTGTTGAGCGGGCATTGCAACATTCCTGCCGTGGGACTGGCGCCCTTGAGCAGCTGTTGTTCCACCCAACAATAGGCCACCGGGAGCGAAAGGTTGTAGGTGTCGCTCACCTCGGCGCGTGCCACATTGAGGCGCACGATGCCAAAGCCCGTGGCGAGGAAGGCGTCGTTGCCGTGCTGACAGATGCTGTTCACGGTTTTATCGGCCGTGAGCCGGGCATCGCGATAGGCGCTCAGATGGGTCACTTGCCCATCGTCGTCGAGCAAATCGATGTTGCCATTGACATAGACCACCACGAGGCGGTGGGCCGAAGTGTTGTAGCTGATGTGGGCAATGGCGGCATCGGCGAGACCATTCACCTTGTCGAAGGTGCGGATGCTGCGGTCGTCGGGGTGATAGGCATAGAGCCCTTGCGAGGCCAACACATAGAGGAGGTTGCGATGTGCCTGTGCGATTTCTTGTTTTTGTTGATAGGAGAGGTAGTTTTTCCAAACGGGCGTCTGGGCAAAAAGCCCGGCGTTGAGCGAAAGAAAAACAAGGAGATTGGTGAGCTTTTTCATCGTTTTTAGCCTGCAAAGTGCATGGTTTTCGTGACTTTATCGGCCTGTTTTCAAGAAAAGAGCCAGCTGTTCGACGGCGCGTGCACGATGACTGATTTTGTTTTTAACGGTTTCTCCCAACTCGGCAAAGCTCTGATCATAGCCGTCGGGGATGAAGATGGGGTCGTAACCAAAGCCCTCTTGCCCATGTTTCTCGGTGGCAATGTGGCCTGTGACGATGCCTTCGAACTGATGCTCGAAGGGCTTTTGGGGATGATTCTCGTCGACTTGCAATAACGAGATGACGGTGCGAAATCGGGCGTTGCGGTGGGGCTCGCCGGCCAATTCGCCAAGCAGTTTGCGCATGTTGGCCTCGCTGTCGTGACCCGCTCCGCCTGCATAACGTGCGCTGTAAACGCCGGGTGCGCCATGGAGTGCCTCCACTTCCAAGCCCGTGTCGTCGGCAAAGCAGCTCAATCCATAGTGCTCAAACACATAGGCCGCCTTGATGTGGGCGTTCTCTTCGAGCGTTTTGCCCGTCTCGGGAATGTCGACTGTGCAGCCAATGTCGCTGAGTGACACGATTTCGATGCTGCTGCCGAGGATGCTTTTAATCTCGCTCAGCTTGTGGGCGTTGTTGGTTGCGAAGACAATTTTCATGCTTGTTCCTTTTGTTGTTGCTGCAATCGTTGCTGATGGAGCTTTTTATTGATTTTCACTTTCATCTCGTCGAAGCCTTCGCCATAAACGCCGACGACGCTACTTTGGCTGACAAAGGCGCGCGGATCGATGAATTTGATGAGACGGAAGATGGTGGTGCTTTCGAATTTCTTGGCCAGCACGCAGAGCACTTTCACTTCTTTTCCCGTGTACCAGCCGTGCCCATCGAGAATGGTTACGCCGTGACCGGTCTCGGTTCCGATGGCTTCGGCCAGCTCTTGATACTTGCTTGAGAAGATGAGAAACTGCACACTCTCGCGCCGGGCATTCATGATATAGTCTAAAGAAAAGTTCTCAAGGGTCATCACACAGAGGCCGAACATCACTTTGTGGGCACGCTCTAAATAGGTACCGAAGGCCGGAAAGAACATGCAACTGCCGATGATGCAGAAGTCAATGGCAATCAAAACGCGTCCCAACGAGATGTCGTGATACTTATTTACGGAGGCGGCGATGATGTCGGATCCGCCGGTTGAGCCGTTATGCAGGAACACTGTGGAGAGCGCTACGCCCGTTAATACGCAACCAATGATCATCGACATGAAGTCTTGTCCCGGTCCAAGCAGCTGGATAGGAAGCCCATTGGGTTGCTTGGGCACGATGGCTTGCATGAGGGTGATGAGGATAGCGAGCAGCAAAATGGCGTAGATGGTCTTCACCATGAACTTAAATCCCAAGATGAACAGCGCCATAATGAGCAACAGCCCGTTGATGATGATGTAGGTGTATTGCATGTGGAAGCCGGTGGCATAATAGATGATGGCCGACATTCCGGTGGCTCCTCCTGCCACAATCTGATAGGGCATGAGGAAGAGAACGAATGAGATGGTGTAGATGAGTAGGCCTAACGAGATGAAAAAATAGTCTTTCACCTCGCTCCATACTTGTTGTTTTTGCAGGTTGCTTGTCATTGTTTGAGGATGTTCAAGGGGGAATGATGAAGCCGTGAAAAGCCCGTTTGTGGGGGCTTTTCACGGCAAGGATTATTTCATTACGATGTTTACGATTTTCTTGGGCACGATAATCACTTTCACGATGGTCTTGCCTTCTAAATACTTTTG
>CAURPS010000014.1:0-6017 GCA_963526965.1 uncultured Candidatus Saccharibacteria bacterium
CCAAGTCCATCTCTAAGCCGCGAATGTGCGCCGTCTTCTCGTCCATACTCTCATTTTGAAGTCCGCGATAGGTCTTCACTACGTCGGCCATCGTATTATAGATAGTGTGAATCTCCTTGTTGGGATTGAAGCGTTGCGATTTCACCATGCTGAATAGCGTTGAGATATAGCCATCGCGTTCAGCGTCCTTTTCTGTGGCTTGCGCAGTAAGAGCCATGTTGTTCACGCGTCGGTTTACATCGTCTTCGAGCTTTATCTGCTTATCCCATGCCATCAGCAGTGCATTGCTGATACCCAACTTTTCCTTATCGGCTGCATTGACCAAATCATACTGTGTGCGATGAAACTCGGCATGCAAAGCGCCGCGAAAGGTTCCATGATTTACTCCCTCAAACATGATAAGTTCAGGAAGTTCGAAAGGCTCTGTCTTAGTCATTTTTGTTATTATTTAGATGAATAATTTTCTATCTTATCATATCCGTAGCACGCTACTGATGGCTCAAAGATAGAAAGAAAATGCTTAAGTTCCAAATTTCTAACCAACTTTTTTTGCTTTTCTATATAAAAAATTACATATAAGCTATAGACCTAACTAAAATTATAAGCAAACCATAGCTTGAATGCTAATATTTTTATTAAGTTAAAGGCAAACGATAACTTGAATACTAATACTTTTATCAAGTTATCGGCAAACCATAGCTTGAATGCTAATACAATTATTAAGTTATAAGCAAACGATAGCCCGAATGTTAATATTTTTATCAAGTTATCGTCAAACGATAGCTTGAATAACTATCACTTCATTAAAACTATAAGCAAACGATAGCATGAATGCCAATACTTTTATTAAGTTATAGGCAAATGATAGTTTGAATAGCAATAGCTTCATTAAAACTATAGACAAACGATAACTTGAATACTAATATATTTATCTAAGTTATAGACAAATGATAGCATGAATACTAATAGTTTTATTGAAGTTATAGTGAAATGATAGCTAAAATCACTCTACATTATATATAACAAAGTGTAACTGATAGCACAAACCACTGTGTTTTAAATTCGTTTGTCATGTTCGTGCTGCTATGTGATGAATACCCTTTATTTTATCCTAACATACGATGGACAATGAACACAATAGGCTTTATCCATGTGGCATCAACATATTCATATTTTTAATCGCTTTTGCATTCAATAGTTTAGGGAGTATTGTAGTGGTGATGCTTTCACATTAATAGGAACACCAGCACAGTGACACTCTTACATATCACTGACACATCATCATTCGTAAACAACATATCTTCACTAATAAGGAGGATAGATGCTTTCCACGCCCTATATAGATTTAAGGAAGGCTGCACACTTGGCAGGCAACACGGCCTGAAAAACAGTTGCCGCCGCTACCAACTGCGCTCAGCATCGGGCATAAGATTCACACTAAAAGCATCGAGCGCCCACCTTACGGTGGACGCTCGACAATCTGCTATATACTGAGAAGGATGATTACGCTACATATAGCCCAGCCAGCGCAACACATCGTTGAGGTTAGCCACAACAAGCAGCACGATGAGCAAGGCAAAGCCTGCATACTCGGCGCGGATGAGAAATTTCTCGGAGGGTTTGCGCCGCGTGATCATCTCATAGAGTAGGAACAGCACGTGGCCGCCGTCTAATGCCGGAATGGGCAGGATGTTCATAAAGGCGAGCATGATGCTCAGGAAAGCGGTCATCTTCCAAAACACATACCAGTCCCACGACGAGGGAAAGAGGCTGGCAATGGCGCCAAAACCGCCTAAGCTCTTCGCACCGTCGCTGGTGAAGATATAACGCAGGTCGCTGACGTAGCCTTTCAGCACGTGGATGCCACAGCTCACGCCGGCAGGAATGCTGGCCAGGAGGCTGTAGCGTTGGTGCACGGGCTGATAGAGTGTGGCCATGGAGGGGAAAGCGATGGCCAATTTCAAATCGGGCGTGAGCACCACGCGGTTTGTGTCGAGCTGCCCGCTGCGCTGCCACACCAACTGCACCGTGCGCACCTTCAGACTATCCTTTGCTGTGCTGGCCGCAGCCATCTCGTCGGCCAAGCGGCTCATTTCGTAGAGAAACTGGTTGGCCGAAGCCACCGTGCGCCCATTCACCGCCACGAGCTTGTCGCCCGCCTGCAAACCAATCTTGGCGGCGGGGCCACCCTGAATGACCGAGTCGATGCGCGCCGGCAGATAGGGCCGACAGAACACGGGCACTGATTTGATCATGTCCAAGAGGTTGAGATCGCCGGGCAGGGCCAACTGCATGGGCTTGCCATCGCGGATGATGCTTACCTGACGGGCCTCGGAGAGGTCGCGGAACATGTCGGCACTGAAATCCTTAAACGCACCCTTCTCGGTGCCCACGAGGATGTCGTGATCGCGAAAGCCATAGTGCCGGGCGGTGGCGTTGAACTCCATGCCTTGCGACATGGCGCGCGTGGGAATGTAGGTTTCGCCCCAAACAAACATGATCATCGCGTAGATGACGAGTGCCAACAGAAAGTTGACCGTCACACCGCCAATCATCACCAGCAGGCGCTGCCATGCAGGCTTCGAACGGAACTCCCAGGGTTCGGCCGGCTTCTCAAGTTGCTTGGTATCGAAACTTTCGTCCACCATGCCGGCAATCTTGCAATAGCCACCAAAAGGCAGCCACCCGATGCCATACTCGGTGTCGCTATGCTTGGGTTTGAATCGGAACAGGCTGCCTGTCCACTTGCCAATGCCCACGTCGAAGAACACGTAGAACTTGTCTACCTTTATGCCGAAAAGTTTTGCGAAGAACATGTGGCCGCCTTCGTGCAACAGCACTAACAGCGAGATAGCCATCATGAATTGCAAGGCTCTAATCAATATTATTTCCATACTCTGAATAGGGTTTGTATTATGTTGTTTGTTATATGTTGCTACTTCGTTGCCCCCAGCAGTCCACGCGCTATGCCACGTGCCTCGGCGTCGGTCTGCAGGAGCGCCTCGAGCGATGGCAGTGCATCGAAGGTGGTCTTCGCCATGGTCGCCTCAATGGTGCGCGCCATGTCGGGGAATGCGCACCGGTTGTTGCGAAAGGCTTCGTTCACCACTTCGTTGGCGGCATTGAGGGCACATGGCATGTTGCCGCCGCGCTGGATGGCCTCGTAGGCCAGACCCAAACAGGGGAACCGCTGCATGTCGGGCTTGAAAAACTCTAACTTCTGTTGCGCAAAGAGGTTTAGGCGGTCGCCTTTGAGCGACAGACGCTCTGGGAAGGAAAAGGCGTATTGAATGGGCAGCCGCATGTCGGGCACGCCCAACTGGGCCTTCACGCTGCCATCAACGAACTGCACGCCACTGTGCACGATGCTCTGTGGGTGGATGAGCACTTCAATCTGCGAGGCCTCCACGCCAAACAGCCATTTTGCCTCAATCACCTCGAAGCCTTTATTCATCAGCGTTGCCGAGTCGATAGTGATTTTATCGCCCATGCTCCAAGTGGGATGTTTCAGGGCGTCGGCAGCGGTGACGTGTTGCAGTTGCCCGGGGGTGAAGTGGCGAAAGGGACCGCCCGAGCACGTGAGCAGGATCTTCTCGATGCTCGCATCAGCATCGCCCACAAGGCTCTGGAAGATGGCGCTGTGCTCGCTGTCGACGGGAAGGATGGACACGTGGTGCTGCCGGGCGAGGTCGCAGATGAGCTGGCCGGCGACAACCAAGGTCTCTTTATTGGCCAAGCATATCTTTTTCCTGGCCTTGATGGCGTTGATGGTGGGCAACAGGCCCGCAAATCCTACCATTGCGGCCAACACCATATCGATGGGGTCGGCTGTGACAATCTGCTCCAATGCGGCGGCTCCGGCATACACCTTGATGTCGGGTGCGTCGGCCAGCAGCGCCTTCAATGCCTCGTAGCGTGTCTCGTCGGCGATGACCACGGCGGCAGGCTGAAACTCGCGTGCTTGCTGCGCCAACAGTTCCACCTGTCGATGAGCAGTGAGACAATAGATTTCGTAGCGGTCGCGATGCTGACGAACAACGTCGAGCGCCTGCGTGCCAATGCTACCGGTGCTACCAAGAATACATATTTGTTGTTTCTTCATTTCCAACTTTATAAATCGAGAAGTCCGTGGGGTATTTCCATCTGCAAGGTGCGTGCAGCCATATCGGCATGATGAATGAGATCGCTATGTGCCGGCAGCAGCAACGTCTCGCCGGTGTCGGTTCTGATTTCAAACAGCAGGTTGGCTGTCGTGGCATCAATATGTTCAAGGATTCCGAGCGGTAGCCGGGTTGCTTTGTCGATTACCGTGAAGCCTAAGATTTCGTTCCACGAGACATGGTCGCTGCTGCCATCCGAGAGGGCGCGGGGGAAAAACACCTCGTGCCCTACCAACGACTGTGCTTTCTCGGCGGTATCGATACCCTCGAACGTTACCAGGGCGCTTTCGTTGCTGCGGAACCGATAGGCCTCCATGAAAAAGGGCACCAAGATGCCCTCCATATCGACTACCAAAAAGTCGGCTCCTACCCGGTCGAAGACATCGTCTTCCACTTGAAAGGTGAGTTCGCCTTTCACGCCGTGCGCCTTGCCCAAGCGGCCGATGCGGTAAACTTCGTCTTGCTTAATCATTCACACGTATGATGGAAGCGCCCAGGTCGTTGAGACGCTGCTCGATGTTTTCATAACCTCGGTCGATCTGCTCGATGTTGGCGATGCGGCTGATACCCTCGGCGCTCATGGCTGCAATGAGCAGAGCAATGCCTGCCCGAATGTCGGGGCTGCTCATCCGTCCCGCCCGCAAGCGCAGCTGGTGGTCATGACCTACCACGACCGCACGGTGAGGGTCGCACAGGATGATTTGCGCACCCATGTCGATGAGCTTGTCGACAAAGAACAAACGGCTCTCGAACATCTTCTGATGGATGAGCACCGAACCGCGCGCTTGTGTGGCCACCACCAGCAACACCGAAATCAAATCGGGTGTCAGTCCCGGCCAAGGCGCATCGGCCAGGGTCATAATGGTGCCGTCGATAAACGACTCCACCACGTAGTGCGCCTGCTTGGGGATATACAAATCGTCGCCGTCCACGTCGATGCGAACGCCCAAGCGGCGGAAAGCATTCAGCGTGAGGCCCAAATTGCTGATCGAGACATCCTTGATGCGGACGCCATCGCCCACCATGGCAGCCATACCGATAAACGAACCTACCTCTATCATGTCGGGCAGTATGGTGTGGGTTGCGCCATGCAAAGCCGCAACGCCCTCGATAACGAGCAAGTTACTGGCCACGCCTGCAATCTTTGCGCCCATGCGGTTGAGCAGGCGGCACAGCTGCTGGATGTAGGGCTCGCAGGCAGCATTGTAAATGGTTGTGGTGCCTTGCGCTGTCACAGCGGCCATGATAATGTTGGCGGTTCCGGTGACCGAAGCCTCATCCAACAGCATATAGCACCCCTTCAGCTGCTCGGCTTGCAACTGATAGGTGTCACGTTGAGGGTCTTTCACGAAGGCGGCACCCAACGATTTAAATCCCAAGAAGTGGGTATCTAAGCGGCGACGGCCAATCTTATCGCCCCCGGGCTTGGCAATGGTCGCGCGATGAAAGCGCCCCAACAAAGGGCCTATCATGAGCACACTGCCGCGCAACGACGAGCACTTCCGCACAAACTCGGTGCTGTCCAAATAGGCTAAGTTCAACGCATCAGCTTGAAAGGTATAGTCGCCCTGCCCGTGTCGCGTAATGTTCACCCCCATCTCAGCCAGCAGCTTGATGAGGTTGTTCACGTCTAAGATGTCGGGGATGTTCTGGATGCGCACCGGCTCGGCCGTCAACAACGTCGCGCTGATTACCTCAAGCGCCTCGTTCTTAGCTCCTTGCGGCGTGATGGTTCCCTTTAAACGGCGCCCCCCTTCAATGATAAACGACTCCATAATGGCGCTATTTTCTCTTGCGCTTAGACATTGTCCCCGAGGGTCTCTCGGTGATTTTATCGAAAACGAATGTGTTTAAGTC
>CAURPS010000015.1:0-4039 GCA_963526965.1 uncultured Candidatus Saccharibacteria bacterium
AACATCTCTTGGCAAGCTTTCCAATCATAATGATGGTAAAGCTGGTTGAGTTTGCCTTCACGCTGCTTGAACGAGGCCAAATCTTTCTTGGCATTCTCCGTCCAGCCCGTCTCTGCCATCGCGGCTAAGCGTGGCAAGAGCTGATAGAGTGCGAGGTCGCGACCCATGACATATTCGGTCCATAGGTTCACTTGCACACCCTTTACATGCTGCTTCAACGCGTCCGACGCATCGTCGGGCACAGGGTTATAGCTATAAACCTTCTCCACAGGCAGGTCACCGCCGATAAGGGTCAAGCGATGTGCCTTCGTCTGATAATAATCCAAGTAATAGTAGGTGTTGGGCGACATGATGGCATCCAAGCCGCGTTTCACTGCCTCCATACCACCATCGATACCGCGCCAGCTCATCACTGTCGAGCCGGGAGCCACATCACCTTCGAGGATTTCATCCCAACCAATGATGTTGCGACCCTTGGTAGCCAGATGTTGCGCAATCATGTTCATGAAGTGTGACTGCAACTGTGCTTCAGCCGAGAAGCCATTCGAGCCCTTGAGGTTCAGCCGTTTGATCTCGGCCTGGCAACGAGGGCAGGCCTTCCAACGTGTGCGAGGCGCCTCATCGCCGCCGAGGTGGATATACTTTGAGGGGAAGATGTCAAGCAACTCGTCGAGAATGTTGTTGACAAACTCATAGGTCTTGGGGTTGCCTGCGCAGAGAATGTCGTCGAACACGCCCCAGCGCTCTGCCACCTTGTAGGGACCTCCCGTGCAACCATATTCCGGATAAGCGGCCAAAGCACCGAGCATGTGGCCGGGCATGTCGATTTCGGGGATGATGGTGATGTAGCGCTCGGCAGCATATTTCACGATGTCGCGCATCTCGTCTTGTGTGTAGTAACCGCCATAGGGCACACCGTCATAGAGTTCGGTGTTGTTTCCCATCACGGTTTGTGCGCGCTTCGAGCCGATTTCGGTCAGCTTGGGATAACGCTTAATCTCCACACGCCAGCCCTGGTCTTCGGTCAGATGCCAGTGGAAGGTGTTGATGTTGTGCAAGGCCAGCACGTCGATATACTCTTTAATAAAAGGTACACTGAAGTAGTGGCGGGCACAGTCGAGCATCGAACCGCGATAGCCAAAGCGTGGATAGTCGACAATCTTCCCGACAGGCAGGTTGACCGTGGCTGTCTGCTCCACGGGCAACGACTTACGCAACGTTTGAATGCCATAGAAAACACCCTGCGGCGTCTTACCCTCAATCACGATAGCACGTGGCTTCACCGTGATGACATAGCCCTCAGCGTTAGCAACTTTGTTGCTCAGCTTCAGCGTGATGGTAGTGCCCTTCTTGCCCATTCCGGCCAGCGTGATACCCGTTGTCTCGCGCACAAACTGTTTCAAGAATGCGGCATTGCGCTGCATCGCCTCATCTGTGCCCTCAACGACCACGGCGGTGTTGCCACTTAAAACGAATGGTGCACCCTTCTCCAACGCGATGTTCTGCGGAAGAGGAACCACCTGATAGTTCGCATCAGCGGCCTGAAGCCCCAAAGATGCCATCATCACTGCTACTGATAGTAGAATTTTTCTCATGTCTTTTGCTTTTATGATTTAATGAATTGCGTTAGTTACTTGTTAGTAGACGGCGAGTGCAAATATACAAAAAAATAATAATACCTCCACATACTTTTGCCAAAAAACATGCGCTTTGGTAGTAGATTGAATAGAAATTTGTACTTTTGTGTCATGGCGAAGCGCCGGAGGAAGCTTCCTGCACCGCTTCAACAAGTAACATTTTTCACACGATTAAGTAATGACACAAGGCACAAATCTACCGGAAACCCACGCCAACAACATGACCATAGGTGCACCTTCGCGCGCCATCTTGAAGTTCGCCATTCCCCTCATCTTAGGCTACCTCCTGCAACAGATGTATCTCATCATCGACGCAGCCATAGTGGGGCGCTGGATTGGCGTAGGTGCATTGGCTGCCGTGGGCGCGTCGAGCAGCATCATGTTCCTCATCATGGGCTTCTGCAACGGTTCCTGTGCAGGCTTCGCTATCCCCGTAGCGCAGGCCTTTGGCGCCGGCGATTACCACAAGATGCGCTGTTATGTGAGCAATGCCTTGCGCATAGCGGTGGTGCTGGCCGTAGTCATCACACTGCTTTCGTGCGTGCTGTGCGACCGCATCCTGAAACTCGTCAACACGCCGGTCGACATCTTCCACGACGCTTACGTGTTCCTATTCCTGCAGTTCTGCACCATCCCTTTCACCATCGCTTACAACCTCTATGCCGGGCAGATCCGCGCCTTGGGCAACTCCAAACAGCCCTTCTATTTCCTCATCCTCTCATCGCTGCTCAACATTCTGCTCGACGTGGTGCTCATCCTCGGCTTCAGGATGGGCGTCGAAGGTGCGGGGATTGCTACCTTCCTGAGCCAAGCCTTTGCCTCATGGCTGTGCTGGCGCTTCATCCAACGGCGCATGAC
Organism: uncultured Candidatus Saccharibacteria bacterium; assembly: GCA_963526965.1. Classification (GTDB taxonomy): domain Bacteria; phylum Patescibacteriota; class Saccharimonadia; order Saccharimonadales; family Saccharimonadaceae; genus Saccharimonas. Next base: position 2,496 of record CAURPS010000015.1, read on the forward strand.
GATGCTCATCCCAAGGGGTGATGAGCGCGCTTTCGATAACAAGAAGATTAGCATTCTGCTTAACAATGGCGTGCCCATGGGACTGCAATTCTCCATCACTGCCATTGGCATCATCATGCTGCAAAGCGCTAACAATGCCCTCGGCACGCTCTATGTAGCTGCGTTCACGGCGGCCATTCGCATCAAATATCTCTTTACCTGCGTACTCGAGAACATCGGCGTCGCGATGGCCACTTATTGCGGGCAGAACATTGGCGCAGGCAAAATAGACCGCGTTAAGACAGGCGTGCGTGACGCCATGGGCATGATGATGGTCTATTTCGTGCTCACCGTGGCGCTCATCTATCCTTTTGCCGACGAGATGATGGCGCTGTTTGTCAACGCGGACGAGCACGCGGTCATTGTTCATGCCGCACAACTCATGCGCATCGCCAACTGGTTCTATCCCGCATTGGGCATGCTCGTCATCCTCCGCTACAGCATACAAGGTCTGGGCTACAGCAACCTCAGCCTCATGAGCGGCGTGATGGAAATGATTGCCCGTTGCGGCGTTAGCCTGTGGATGGTGCCCGCTTTAGCCTGGTTGGGGGTTTGCTATGCCGACCCAGTAGCCTGGTGCATGGCCGATGTCTTTCTCATCCCTGCTTTCTTTTGGCTGTTGCGTCGGTTGCGGAGGCATCTACCCCGGCAAGTCTGAACAAAAGGCGAGGCGGAGGTGTCGTCACGACAGCTCCGCCCCTTGAAAGTTAATTACCTTAAGTTTATAAAATTTAAATTATAGCATTTCTCTGTTAGTCTTTGGGCCTGACCTCCACATCCCCGTAGCCTTTCGGGTCTTCCCCGTTGCGTTCGCTCAAGGGATTGTTCAAAGAATCATTCGAGGACTTCTCGAGGAACTTGCTCCGTTTAAACTTAACCGGCCTCTTGGTATCGCGTGCTTCTCTCGCAGCACCAGCCGGCGCTTTCACTTCTACCAAACGATCCTTGTCGATGCGCACCCACAGTAGTTGCTTTGTGCCCTGCAACAAGAGTTCATAAACAGTACGCTTATTCACGTTTCGCTTATGGCCTGTAAAAGCCAATATTCCGGCAGGAATTCCCCTTTCCAGTTCAAGAACTGCAAACATGGGCTGCAGCAATTTGCTTAACTTCTCATATTCCTCGACCGCGGCCACTTCGCGCTGTGCCGCACTGGTGTTGTGCGTAGTACGTGATTTGGCTGCCGCTCGGTTCATCCGATCCACCAAGTCAGCAATTTCCTTCCTGTCGGCCTCGACGGCAGACAGAAAATGAGCCACTTCGATGCTGCGGCATATCACCTTGAAGAATCGGTCGTTCTGTTTGCGGATGCTCCTGCTCTTAGGTAATGCAGACTTTGCCTCGTGCATCAGGATTTTATGGCGTAGTACACGAAACTCCTCATTGGTTTGATGCAGCGAAGCAATAGTAGCCGTCAATCCCAACGCTGCCGTTTCCGCAGCATGCTTGTCCAAGTCCATCTCTAAGCCGCGAATGTGCGCCGTCTTCTCGTCCATACTCTCATT
>CAURPS010000016.1:0-3948 GCA_963526965.1 uncultured Candidatus Saccharibacteria bacterium
CCGCGCTTGTTCCACACAAAGTTGTTGCTCAGCTCCACCTCGCTGCCAAGGCTCAGGTTGACGCCTTGCATGCCGCGCAAGGTGTTGAGGTTTACCCAAAACTGCGGTTCGGACATGACGATGAGTTTGCCATTGACATCGGGATTATACCACACATCGCAAAAGCCGCTGAACGTGTAGAGGCCTTTTGCAAAGGTGATGCCCCATACCTCGGTGAGCTGAAAGCCGCTGAACGGATGGGCACCATAGTGGCGATTTTTGAAATAATATTTATAGAGTGCCTGCACCGAAAAGGTTTTCGAGAAGTCGGCACTATGCCAGTTCCACGCACCGCCGAGGAGCACGGCATGTTGAAATCGATTGGCTTGCCACGTGTCTTCATCGCTTGCCAAGCCGCCATTATATTCTACATGCGCAGCCCATTGCTTGTTGCGCGAGACGTTAAACTCGCGTGCAATCTCCCAATAGGCGCCTGCCACGCCATCGCGCTGATAGTCGATGTCGGTAAAGGTGAAGGTGCTGCCCCATTTGTCGGGTTTAAACAGCTCGAGTGTGGTGGTGAGCGAAGGGCGATTGGTGAGATCTTTGCAGAGCGAGTGGCCTAAATCATAATGCACTTGAATGTTTTGTGCAACGGCTGCAACTGCCATGATGGCAAAGAGGAACAGGAATGATGCTTTTTTCATTTTATATAATCGGAATTAAAAGTGATGCTAAGGTTGCAGATGGGTATCCAACGTTGCGATGGCCTCTTGCATGTCGGCCGCAAAGGAGGCATGCGTGAGCAGAAAGCCCTCCCTGCCCCGGGCCAGTGCTTCGTAGAGCTGCGGATCCATCTCGTTGACATAGCCACTAATTGCATATTCGATGTCGTCGCGCTGGCGTTCGCTATGCGAGAAAGCATAAACCTGCCATTTCTGATGGAAGAAGCAATAGGCCGAGGCAATGCTCTGTGGTGAAACTTGCTCGATGCTCATCGTGTATGCTTAATACCATTGCACGGCGTTGGTGTAGCCGCTTCGTTTGTCATATTTGAGTGCATCGGTCAGGGTGCTGGCGTTGCAACGGAAAGAGAAATTGTAGCTGGTGTAGGGGGCGATGACCACCGAGCAGCTCATGTTGAAGCAATGCAAATCGCGTTGCAGGCTGGCAGTGGTCATGCTGATGGCATGGGTGTTGAAGTCGTAGCCCGAGGTGAAGCTGATGTTCCACCCTTCGCTAAGCCTCACGTTGCCGCTGACGTTGAGCGTCTGCGTGAACATGTAGGGATAGCGCATGGTGTTGTAATTGAACTTGGCGATGTCGGTGTTCTCGCGCATGGTGATGCCGTAGCCAAAGGTGAGCGACCACGGCATGGAGAACGACATGTAGCCGTCATCGTCGGTCTTGGCCTTTGCCGAAGTTTTATCTTGACGTGCATTGCGCTGCCCCTCAATCATCGTGTCGTCAACATTCGATTCGATGTCGGTGTCGATACCTTCAGCATCTTTATGCTTGTGCAGACCATCGTCGTCGTCCTTCGGGCCGCCTCCGAAGAGATGCTTGAGCTTCTCGGGCGTGAGGGTGAATGAAATGTTTTGCGACATGCCTTGAAAGCGCCCTATCTTGCCCATGCCCCAATAGGTGTGTGTGCCGACGTAGGGATGGCCATTGGCATCAAGCTCGTAGGCATAGGACGCAAAGACGGCGTCGAGGTTGAACGTGTAGTTCTTCCACCACTTCAAACGAAGATTGACGCCGAGGTCGCTCCACGGACGCAGTTTCTCAGCCATGTTGTAGGACATGCGGAAGCCCAGGTTGTCGATGATGCTGATTTTCTTGATGCCTGTAGAATCCTTATCCGACTTGATTTTCATTTCGATGTTGTTATCCAGCGAGAAACTAACGCTTCCTGTTTTTCCTCGTCCGGGTGCACCGTAGAGGTTGGGCTGGAAGGGCGAATATTCCACAAGGCTGACGTTACCGTGGGAATCGGTGCGCTGGTAGGTTGCATAGTAGCCATAGCGCGAGGTTCCGAAGTCGGGCGCATAGCTGAAGCTCACCTGCGGAGAAAGCACATGGCGCACGGCTTGTATTTTGTCGCCGAAGAGCTTGCGATTGGGCAAGAACATGCCATAGAGCTTGGTGCTGGCACTGAGGCTCAAGTCCCAGTTGTAGACGTTGTAGAAGCCGTTGACAAGTTCGGTCTGTTCTTTCTGTGTGGCCACATCCCAGGTGCGAAGGGTTTTGTTGCTGTACATGCGGTCGGTGACGTTGAACGAGGGGTTGACGTTGATATAATTAAACAAGGTGAAGCTGCCGCTGATGGGGATGCGGTGTTGCATGCCGTTGCGCCAATCTTTGGTGAGGTTGGAGTGGAGCAGCTGGTCTTCTTTCGTGTTGATGGAGTTGCTGAGTTGCCCGGTGTAACTGACGGATATTTTCTCATACCATCGTTCGGCACCGACAACATGCCGCCGCTTGAACGGATAGAAGCGGGCAAGGTTGATGTTGAGGTCGGGCAAGGTGAGGGCAATGGTTTCGTCGCGCATGTTCTGATTGAGATTGGCGGTGGTGCTGAGCGTCAGTCCGATGCTCGAGAACGAGGTGCTCCAGCTCACGGATGAGGTGCGCGTCGATTGCGTCATTGTCTGCGGATTATAAAGGCTTCCGAGATTGTTGCGCTCGTAACTGCTCGTGGCAAAGTTCACGCTGGCCGAGAAGGTGCTGTAGGGGTTGGCCTTGGCATCCTGCCTGTGGCTCCATTGCACCTTGAAGCTCTTTTGGTTGACATAGTCGGGCATGCCCTTGTCACCGGTCTTGGTGTTTTGAAAACTGGCGTAGAAAGTGCCGTTGTAACGATAGCGCTTGCGATAGTTGCTGGCGGCACTGAGCCCCCATGAGCCGCGCGTATAGATTTCGCCGAGGAGCTTCAGGTCCCACCGATCGCTCATGGCAAAATAATATCCGCCGTCGCGCAGATAGAAGCCACGGGTGCTCTCGTCGCCGTAGGTGGGCATGATAAAGCCGCTCGAATATTTCTTTGTGAAGGGAAAGAAGCCATAGGGAATGGCCAAAGGCAAGGGAACATCGGCCACCACGAGATAGGCCGGGCCAAAGACGACATCCTTGCCGGGGCGCACCTTGGCGCGCGAGAGCGAGATGTAGAAGTCGGGATGGTCGAGGTCGCAGGTGGTGTAGCGTCCGTGTTGCAGATAAACATTGCCCAAAGAGTCGCGCTTCGCCAATTCGCTGCGCAGATAGCCCTCCTCCTGCTGCGTGTAGGTGTTGCGGATGAGCCCCTTTTTGCTTTTAAAGTTAAACGCAATGGTGTCGCTCTCGTAATTGTCCTTCCCCATGGCAAAGACGGGCGTTCCCGTGAGCTTCTTCGAAGCCGTGTCGCGCACCCCCGTTGCATGAATAATGCTGCTGTCCATGTTGACATGAATGCGCTCGCTCTTGAGGTTCATGTTCTCATATTTCACGTTCGACGAACCATAAAGATAGGCCGTTCGGCTGCGCGCATCATACACCATCGAGTCCTTGGCCGCGAAGTCGATGGGCGCTTCGATGCCATTCTTCTTTTGCCGATTGAGCGAGTCGAGATGAATAGAGTCGTCGATGGCCTGATTGTGCCGATAGATGGCGCGTTGCAGCGAGTCCATCTTCGTGGTGTCCACAGCCATGCGCGCAACACTATCCCCCGGCAGACTATCTTTCATTGCAGCCGTCTGCGCCCCACCCTTCTTGCGCTTTTTGAGCAAGGAATAGTTGGCGCCGGCCATGACCATCAGCACGGCGAGCAGAAAAACTGCAATAAACGAAAATCTTCTCATTGGGCTGCAAAGTTAGCAATTAATCTGTAGATTGTCCAACCCACGGCGTTAAAAGATGATTAAACCCCACGTGGGCAGCAGCGCGTTATGCCGCCGTTCAAGCCTTTGCCGGCAACCTTTTTTCGAATGAGTC